>CAYZPQ010000009.1:0-11029 GCA_964480185.1 uncultured Planctomycetales bacterium
GTCTTTACGCCGACAAAGTCGCACAAGATTATGGCATGGGTCGTGATTACACGGTCATTCCATTTAAAGGTTTATATTTAAAGTACACCAAAAATAAAACCGATATTAAAATGCACATTTATCCTGTACCTAATTTAAAGAATCCATTTTTAGGCGTGCATTATACCAAGACCGTTTACGGTGATATCAAAATCGGCCCAACCGCCATTCCAGCCTTTTGGCGTGAGCACTATGATAATCGTCACCGTTTTAGTTTCAGTGAATTAGGCGAAGTGCTGTTTCATGAAGCTAAGCTTTACATGACCAATGCCTTTAATTTCCGAAGCCTAGCCCATGAAGAAATGCAAAAGTACAATAAAGACTATTTTGTTTCTCTGGCTACCTCCATGGTCCAGCACATTGATCCCGCAGGTTTTACCCAATGGACACCTCCAGGTATTCGGGCCCAATTGCTAAACACCAAGACATTGGCCTTGTTGCAAGACTTTGTGGTTGAAGCAGATAAGGACAGTGTCCATGTGCTCAATGCCGTATCCCCAGCCTTTACCTGTTCATTTCCGTTTACCCAACATGTGGTAGATAAGTACATATTTGCTTAACGAGGCAGGGGTGTTTTTGCGCTAGGCAAAGACGACGATTTATGATAGGATATACGTCTAAATATGAAGTAAATGAAGGAGTGTAACACTATGGAAGTGAAGATCTTAATACAAAGTACACCTAACCCAAACGCCTTAAAGTTTGTGTTAAACATGCCTGTGAAGAATGAAGGCAAGGTCACTTATAAATCAGCAGATCAATGCCAATATAACCCTTTAGCCGCAGCTATTTTTACAGTGTCTAATGTGGTGGAAGTTTATTTCTACGACAATTACATCACTGTAACCCAAGATGGTAATGTGGAATGGGATGTCATTGAAGATCAAATCAAGCGCATTGTGTTGGAATATGCACCCGCGCATGATGCAAATTTTAAAGTAGAAGAAAAGCCAAGCACATCGGCGCCAGTGAGCAATGATCCTGAAATTCAAAAGATCGAAGAGATTTTAAATAATACCATTCGTCCTGGTTTACAAATGGATGGAGGGGATCTTCAAATTATTGGTTATGATGGAATGGTGTTGTCCGTTGCCTATCAAGGGGCATGCGGTTCTTGCCCAAGCTCGTCGATGGGAACATTGCGCGCGATTGAAGGAATTTTGCGTGACCAATACAATCCTGAAATTACAGTTGAGATTGCAGACCAAGGATGAGTGATTTTGCCAAGAAGAAATGTTTGCCCTGCGAAGGAATTGGGCAGGCTTTAAGTGTTGAACAAGTTCAAGAGCATCTTAAGCAAATTCCTGGTTGGGTATTAAGTGTTGATGGTAAGCAAATCTCCCGTTCATTCGTATTAAAGAATTTCGTCGAGGCTGTCGATTTAATCAATCGCATTAAAGATATTGCCGAAGACCAAATGCATCATCCGGATGTGCATTTAACCGGGTATAAAAACTTAAACATTGTGCTTTATACACATGCTTTAGGTGGAATCACTGAGAACGACTTGATCGTCGCAGCAAAGATAAACGAGGTTAGATAGTTATGTTTAAAATTAATCGAAAATTAGAATATGCGTTAATTTCATTACGGCATATGAGTGGTAAATCTCAAGGCCAGCTTACATCAGCTAAGGAGATTTGTGACTTATATCATACGCCATTTGATCCAACATCACGTGTGTTGCAAATCATGGCCCAGAATGGTGTATTACACGCCGAGCAAGGGGCTCATGGTGGGTATCAGGTGATTAAGGATTTAAGCAAGGTTAGTATTTTAGATTTAACCCAAATGATTGAAGGGCCCATCCAAATTGTAAATTGTTTCCATGGGAATTACTCACATTGCGATATTACATCAAGTTGCAATGTGATTGCCCCCATGTTGAATTTAAATGAAAAGATCGGTGTATTTTTCAAGACGATTAACGTTAAGGAATTAATTTCATCACGCAATCAAGGTGAGAAACAAATTCGTTTAAAACCATTAATGCAAGATAGCACAGCCTCTTAATATAGGAACCGATTATGCCAGAACAAAAAGAATTAGCTGAAAGTAAATTAACGTCGGGTGAATATCAATTTGGTTTTCATACCGAACTTGAAACCGAAACAATCCCCAAGGGTATCAATGAGGATATAGTGCGCCTTATTGCGTCCAAAAAGAATGAGCCCGAGTGGATGGTGGAGTGGCGTTTAAAGGCATTTCGTCATTGGCAAAAAATGACAGAGCCAACATGGCCAAATTTTGAATATGGTCCAATCGATTATCAAGATTTGCATTATTACAGTGCGCCGACAAAGACTAAAGCGAATCCAAAGAGCATGGATGAGGTTGATCCAGAGTTAATTAAGACTTTTGAGAAATTAGGTATTCCCTTAAGCGAACAAAAACGTTTAAGTGGGGTTGCTGTGGATGCGGTGTTTGACAGTATTTCCGTCGGGACAACTCATCAGGCTGAACTTGCCAAAGTTGGCGTTATTTTTTGTTCCATGTCAGAAGCGATTGCACATCATCCTGAATTAGTGAAGAAATATTTAGGGTCTGTTGTTCCTGCGACGGATAATTTCTTTGCGGCATTAAATTCCGCGGTTTTTTCTGACGGGTCATTTTGCTATATTCCTAAAGGTGTGCGTTGTCCTTTAGAGTTATCGACGTATTTTCGTATCAATGCCGAGAATACAGGGCAATTTGAGCGTACCTTAATTGTAGCTGAAGATGATAGCTATGTCAGCTACCTCGAAGGATGTACCGCGCCAATGCGTGATACCAATCAATTGCATGCGGCTGTTGTCGAGTTAGTCGCTTTAAATCGTTCTGAAATTAAATATTCAACCGTGCAAAATTGGTATGCTGGGGATAAAGAAGGTAAGGGTGGGATTTATAACTTTGTGACCAAACGCGGAAAATGCGTTGGTGTTAATTCGACCATTTCCTGGACACAAGTTGAAGCTGGTTCTGCCATTACTTGGAAATACCCGTCGGTAATTTTGCAAGGTGATAATTCGATTGGGAAGTTTTATTCTGTAGCATTGACCAATAATCGCATGGTTGCTGATACAGGGACCAAGATGATTCACATTGGTAAGAATACGAAGAGTACGATTGTCTCTAAAGGGATTTCATCTGATTATTCCCATAATAGCTACCGCGGTTTGGTGAAGATTATGCCAACGGCCGATGGAGCGAGAAACTTCTCCCAATGCGATTCAATGTTGGTCGGGAATAATTGCAGTGCCAATACATTCCCCTATATTGAAGTGAAAAATAATACCGCGGTACTCGAACATGAAGCATCGACGTCAAAAATCAATGCGGAACAAATGTTCTATTTACGCTCACGCGGCTTAGATTTGGAAGAATCGATTTCTTTGATCATTAATGGTTTTTGCAAAGACGTCTTTAAAGAATTGCCTTTAGAGTTTTCCGTCGAGGCGATTAAATTATTACAAATGAAATTAGAAGGCAGTGTGGGTTAAGTCTTAAATTATAAAAAAGGATATTTCAATGTTAGAGATTAAGAATTTAAAAGCTGGGATAGAAGGAAAAGAAATCTTAAAAGGTATTAACTTAACAGTTAATCCTGGTGAAGTGCATGCCATTATGGGCCCCAACGGATCAGGTAAAAGCACATTGTCCAAAGTCATTGCCGGGCATCCGCAATACCAAGTCACCGAGGGAAGCATTGATTATGAAGTGAATTTCAAGAAAATTAACTTAGCAGCCATCGAGCCGGATGAACGTGCTAAAGAAGGTGTTTTCTTGGCATTTCAATATCCTGTTGAAGTTCCAGGTGTTCCAACATCTGTATTCTTAAGAGCGGCGTTTAATGCGATTTGCCGTCATCAAGGTGCTGAAGAAATGGACCCTATGGATTTTGATAAATATGTACGTACCAAGATGAAATTACTGAACATGGACGATAAATACATTGATCGCCCTGTGAATGTGGATTTCTCCGGTGGGGAAAAGAAGCGTAATGAGATCTTACAAATGGCTGTTTTAAACCCACGTTTAGCTATTCTTGATGAAACAGATTCTGGGTTGGACATTGATTCTATGAAGGTTGTGTCTGATGGGGTAAATAAATTACGCAATAAAAACAATGCGATTGTCTTAATCACCCACTATCAACGCTTATTAAATTACATTAAACCTGATTTTGTTCACATTTTATATGATGGCAAAATCATTAAGTCTGAAGGTAAAGAATTGGCTTTGGAAGTTGAATCCAAAGGATATGATTGGTTAATTAAATAAGCTTACGTTAAGGAAAAGTTATGATGACTGAAGAACAATTGCCATTGAATATTGAAGGCATTGAAGCCTACCAAGAACGCGTTTATAATTCTTCACCCGCCTGGTTAAAGACATTGCGTAATCGTAGCTTTAATCAATTGTCGTTCGAGCAATTACCGACGACAAAAGATGAGGAATGGAAATACACATCCTTAGGTGATTTTACAAACAAGACATTGAAATTTGCCAAGACATTTACTCTTGCCAGCAAAGAGCAGTTTAATCAATACCGTGATGCGAATGATATTAATATTGTTTTAGTCAATGGTGTGTTTTCTGCCGAATTATCCTCAATTGACACATTGCCAAAGGGTTTGACACTTCTTCCATTAAGCAAAGCTATTGCGCTTTATGGGACAGAAATGCAAGACACAATGAGCAAAGTCACCACCAATGATACAAAAATTTTGGCCTGGTTAAATTCTGCGCTTTTTGTTGATGGGGTATTCATCAAGGTTGATAAGAATACAGTCGTTGAGAAATTGATTCATATTATTCATGTGACAACTGATATTGATCAAGACACAATTTTATTTCCTCGCGCATTTATTACTGTCGGTGAAAGTGCACAGGTAAATATTCTTGAGAGCCATGTCGGTTATACAGCCAATCAGTATATTTCTAATTCAGTCACAGATATTAAAGTGGCTGCCAATGCTGTCTGTTGTTATTGCAAAGCTGAGTATGAAGGTGCAAAGGCAACACATATTGCGGCAACACGCATGTGGCAAGATAGAGCTAGCCAAGTGGAAACATTCTCATTTGCGCACGGGGCTTCTTTGGTCCGAAATAATTTATCCATCTTTTTAAAAGGTGAGGGCACGAATACCGTCATGAATGGTTTTTACGCTATTGATGGTCAACAGCACGTCGATAATCACACCCTTTTAGATATTCAACAACCTAATTGTACCAGCTACCAATTGTACAAAGGTTTATTGAATGATAAATCACGCGTTGTATTTAATGGAAAGATTTATGTTCATTCCGACGCACAAAAAACCAATGGGTATCAATTAAACAAGCATTTATTGCTTGGTTCTGAAGCGCGTATTGATACAAAACCGCAATTAGAAATTTTCGCCGATGATGTCAAATGTACGCACGGGGCAACTATTGGGCAATTAAATCAAGATGAAGTGTTTTATTTGCAAAGCCGTTGTATTCCTAAAGCCACAGCGATTGCCTTATTATCCAAAGGCTTTATCGACGATATCATCAGCACGGTTAAAGTAGAATCAATCCGTCAAAAACTTCAAAAGCTCTTAGCCAACAAGTTTCCAGACGTTAAAATTTAATTTCCATGTCTTTAAATATCCAACAACTGCGCCAAGACTTCCCAAACCTTCACATCAAGGTTCAAGGGAAGTCTGTGGTGTATTTGGATAATGCTGCTACAACCTTTAAGCCAAAACAAGTCATCGACGCAATTACTCAGCATTATTCTACGGAAACATCCAATATTCACCGCGGTGTGCATTTTTTAAGTGAACAAGCAACGGCTAAATATGAGCAAGCCCGTCACACAATAGCCAAGTTCTTAAATGCTGCCCATACTCATGAAATTATTTTCACCAAAGGCACAACGGATTCCATCAACTTAGTCGCCACAAGCTTTGGTCAGCAATTCATCAAAGCAGGGGATGAAATTCTCATTTCTCATATGGAGCATCATTCTAATATTGTGCCGTGGCAAATGCTTTGTGAGCGCACCGGTGCTGTCTTAAAGGTAGCACCTATCAGTGAATCAGGAGAAATTATTTGGGATGAGTTTGTGAAGTTATTGAATCCTAAGACAAAATTAGTTTCTATTGTTTACGTTTCGAATTCATTAGGAACTGTCAATCCTGTGAAAGCGATTATTGAGAAAGCGCATAGTTTAAATATTCCAGTTTTATTAGATGCAGCGCAAGCCGTAACGCATACTCAAATTGATGTTCAAGCGCTTGATTGTGATTTTCTAGTTTTCTCTGGTCATAAGATTTATGGCCCGACGGGAATTGGTGTTTTATATGGCAAGACCAAATGGTTAGAAGCCATGCCGCCTTATCAAGGCGGTGGGGATATGATTGCCTCGGTTAAATTTGAAAAGACAACTTACAATGTATTGCCTTACAAATTTGAAGCAGGAACGCCTGCTATCGCTCAAGTCATTGGGTTGGGTGCAGCGATTAATTATCTCAATACATTCAATTGGCAAGATATTAGCAGTCATAAGAAGCGTTTATTAGAATATGGCACAAAAGTCTTAGAAGCCATTCCAGGAATTAAAATTATCGGTACAGCCAAAGACAAAACATCGGTCATTTCTTTTATCGTCGACGGCATTCACCCGCATGATTTAGGGACTTTGGTTGATCAAGAGGGTGTTGCGATTAGAACAGGGCATCACTGCACACAACCTGTCATGGAACGCTTCAAAATTCCAGCCACAGCCCGTGCATCAATGGCCATGTACAATACAACCGAAGAATTAGACGTATTAGCGAAAGCCTTAATTCAAGCCAAGAAAGTATTTGGTGTTTAATGAGTATCTCAAACGAACTTTATCAACAAACTATCCTCGATCACAATAAGAACCCTCGTAATTTTCGTAAGATCGAGGGGGCTACTCATGTCGCCGAAGGCTATAATCCTTTATGCGGTGATCATCTTTGGTTTTTCATGAATGTGAATGCCCAAGGTGTTATTGAAGATGCTGCTTTTGAAGGTTCAGGCTGCGCCATTTCCAAAGCCTCAGCGTCGATGATGACTCAAGCCTTAAAAGGTAAAACCATCAAAGAAGCTGAAGTTTTATTTACAGAATTTCACGCCTTAGTCAAAGGCGAATTAAAACCAGATACCCAAGAGAATCACTTAGGCAAATTAACCGTCTTCTCCGGCATCTGGCAATATCCCTCAAGAGTAAAATGCGCCTCTCTAGGATGGCACACCATGCACGGCGCCATAGAAAACAAAAAATCAATCTCCACTGAATAAATAATTGGTGACAGCTACCAATTAATTAATTGGTAGCTGTCACCAATTGTTTTGATAATTTATGTCTGTACAAGATCAATTTCAAAGACCATTAAAAGATTTACGCATCTCACTTATTGATAGGTGTAATTTTCGCTGTCCCTATTGCATGCCTTCCGAACAATTTCACCATGCCTATGAATTCCTCAATAAAAATGAATGGCTTTCCTTCGAGGAGATTATCAGGTTGGCTAAAGTCTTTGTTCAACTAGGTGTGAAGAAAATTCGTTTAACAGGTGGTGAGCCTTTAATGCGACCTGATATTGATAAACTCATTAAAGAATTAGCAACGCTCGATGGATTGGATGATTTAGCCTTAACTACCAATGGTTCTATTCTTACCGATGTAGCACCAAAACTCAAAGCCGCAGGACTTAAACGTTTGACAATTAGTTTAGATAGTTTGGATCCTGTTATCTATAAGCAGATGAGTGGTGGACGTGGTGAAATTAAAGATGTGCTTGAAGGAATTAAAGCCGCTCAACACGCAGGTTTCAATAATATTAAGATTAATACCGTAATCCAACGCGGCGTCAATGATGCATCAATGTTAGATTTAGTAAAATTTGCCCGTGATAATAATCACAGCATTCGTTTCATCGAATATATGGATGTCGGCAATCAAAATCAATGGAACATTTCGCAGGTTGTCTCAGCGCATGAAATGATTGCTAAAGTTCAAGCCCAGTATCCAATGGAAGCCATTGGCGGAACAGAAGAGGGCGATACTTCATTACGTTATCGTTTTACCGACGGAAATGGTGAGATTGGTTTCATTGCCTCCGTCACCAAAGCCTTCTGCGGCACCTGTAATCGCCTACGCCTAAGCGCCGACGGCAAACTCTACACCTGCCTTTTTGCCGTGAACGGCACGGATCTTAAATCATCATTAAGAAATGATAATGACGATGCCTTCTTAGTACATCTTATCAAAGTAGTCTGGCAAAAAAGAGAAGACCGCTACTCCGAACAAAGATCCCAAATCCGCAAAGACACTCCTAAACGCCCTAAAGTTGAAATGTATCATATCGGGGGATAATTAATTGGTGACAGCTACCAATTAATTTAAGATTTAGTATCAGGCGCCAAATGTTTACCAGAAGCCTTGATTGTTGAGGGTATTTGGAGTTGTAAACCTTCCTACAAACCGTACTTCGCGATTTAACTTAAATCCAAATTTTTCTTCGACAATTGTAATCATCTTGATGTGTAAATCATGCACATCCTGGGCTTTGCAGTTTGGTCCTTTGACAATGATATTGGCATGTTTGTCAAAGATCTGAGCCCCACCAACGTGAAGATTCTTACCACCAGCTTGTTCAAGGAACCATCCAGCTGCCTGACGACGTTCCGCTTTAGAGGTGGGATCAACATTACGAAAGAAACTTCCCGCACAAGGGTGTGTGGTTAAATTAGGGTGTTTTTCTTCGCGCATTTTAAGAATTTCAGCGCGTTCTTGAGCAAGTGTAATGGGATCACTGGCTTTCAGTGTAAAAGTGACACTCACCACAATATCTTCGGTTTCTTTCAAACGTGAATGGCGGTATTCAAAATTAAAATAATCAGGACCGATCGTTTTTACTTCACCTTTAGGTGTAATAATTTGAGCAGAAGTTAAAACATCACCAACTTGTTTACCCCAAGCCCCAGCATTACCCACCACAGCGCCACCCACAGTTCCTGGAATTCCCGTCGTAAAATTTAATCCTTCTAAACCGTTTTGAACACAAAAAAGAGCAAGATCATCTAAGACCGTGCTCGCACTAACTGTTAACGTTGTGTCATGATATTCAATCAAAGGAGTGGTGCTGACATAGCGTACCACAATGCAATCAAGCCCATGGTCAGAAACAACTAAATTTGAACCTCCACCAATAAGAATAAACTTTTTCTGTTCACGCAATAGTTCTTGAATAGTCGCAATAAGTTCATCAGGCGTATGACATTCAATTAAAGCCAAGCAAGGGCCGCCTAAGCGGAAGGTAGTATAATTTGAGAGTAAAGCCTGAGGGATGGTTGTTACAGTGTTAATACGTTGTTCTTCCCGTGTATCCATTGCGCGCTTCCGTCGGTAAAATATTCTTTTTTTCAAATATGCAGGCGATGTTTAATTTCTTCAATAATATAACGGAAACCGTCAAAAGCATCCGCACGATGAGGTGAGAGGACGCCAATCCACGTTGCTTTTTCTCCGGCAGGGACAAGTCCTGTCCGTTGAATACAAATAACCTGAGAAACATCAAACTTACTTAAACATTCTGTAATAATTTTATTACCTTCAATAGTGCACAAAGGTGCATCCGCCATATACAACAATGAACTAACTGTTTTGCCTTCATGTTTATCAGCCCGAACAATCCCTTCAAAACACACCAAAGCCCCATTGGTCATCGAGGAGGGGATTATGGTTTGCGTGTCATCAATAGGTTTTTCTTGGAGAATAAACATAGGAAGTTAGAAGGTAACTTTGACTGTTCCTTGCATAATCTTACACTGGCATCCGAGTCGATGATTACGGTCCATGGCTAAATCATTCTCTTCACGATTTAATTCATCGAGATTCTCAGCGCCTTCAATGATTTCAATTTGACATGTGCCGCACACACCAGAATTACAACTAAAGGGTATGCCAGCTTGTTCACATTGTTCTGCAATTTGAGCGCCATCAGGGACTTCATAGGTTGTTTGATCAATAATAAGTTTAGCCATAGGATTATTCTTTAAATTGAAGGACAGGGAAAACAATATTCTTTTCTGGATTTGGAAACTCTTGCACCGTCGTATCAGGATAATCTGCTTTAATCTTATCGATAATCTCATCAATCAAATAGCGAGGGACAGAAGCCCCAGAGCTTAAGCCTACTTTAGTTTTACCCTTAAATATTTTCGTATCTAATTCAAATGCCCGGTCAACAATATGACTTTCAACACCTTGCTGTTCACCAGTTTCACGCAAACGATTACTATTAGAAGAATGAGGAGATCCACAAATGATAATAATGTCACATGTCTTCGCTAATTCTTTCACCGCATCTTGACGATTTTGTGTTGCATAGCAAATATCAGAACGTAATGGAGCAATCAATTTTGGAAAACGTTCTTTTAAACGTTCTATAATTCCTTTGGTTTCATCGACGGAAAGTGTCGTTTGGGTAATATAGGCGACACTTTTGGTGGGATCTAAGGTGAGTTTATTCACATCCGCTTCATTTTCAACAATGTGCAGTAATTCAGGTTTAACATAACCTGCAGTACCAATTAATTCCTGATGTCCTAAATGGCCAATTAAAACGGTATCAATATTTTGGGAAGAGAATTTCACAGCTTCTTTATGAACTTTAGTTACCAAAGGGCAGGTGGCATCAACAAATTTCAAATGACGTTGACGCGCGCCTTCAATAATGCCTGGAGGAATGCCATGGGCAGAGAAGACGATGCGCGACCCTTCCGGCACTTCATTCACATCCTCAATAAAAATAACACCCCGTTGTTTCATATCATCCACTACAGCGGTGTTATGCACAATGTCATGGTAAACATAGAGAGGAGTGCCATATTTATGTAAGGCCAGCTCTACAATATCAATGGCGGCTGCCACACCGGCACAAAAACCTTGGGTTTTAGCTAATATAATTTGCAATGTTCCATCAGAAACTTTATCAATTTTACCTTC
>CAYZPQ010000009.1:11039-11573 GCA_964480185.1 uncultured Planctomycetales bacterium
CCAATAAGTTGTTAGAGTCCTTAGAAGTTGCTGCTTCGTGAAGGACACTTTTATTTATCAAAACTAATGTTTGATTTTAAATGTAAAATATCATATAATTTGCAAAATAGGGGTACTTTCTTTATAAATTCAACAAGATTGCTTTTTTGAGGAACACTGACTATAATAATTTTTTAATTATAACATCTTTCAATCGGGTGTAAATCCAATTATGAATAGCATTGTACGTCGTCAAACCCCAACCGTTGACATTGGGGGTCTTAAGCTGGGTTCTGCATTTCCAGTCCGTATTCAGTCCATGACTGATACCCCCACAGCGGATGTGGCCAAAACCTTAGCTCAAACCAAGGAATTAATCGCCGCAGGTTCTGAATTGGTGCGTTGGACTGTTAATGATGATAAAGCCGCTAAAGGTGCCTGTGAAGCTATCCTTCAATTGCGTGCCGAAGGTATTAAGACCCCAATCATTGGTGATTTTCATTTCAATGGTCATATCATTTTAAGTAATAATCCTCAAGCCGCCAAATTACTTGA
>CAYZPQ010000009.1:11583-16107 GCA_964480185.1 uncultured Planctomycetales bacterium
CTGGTAATGTGGGCAAGGGCAAGAATCACGATGACAATTTTGCTCAAATTGTCAAAATTGCTATTGAGAATAATAAAGCGGTTCGCATTGGTGTGAATTGGGGTTCATTAGATCAGGAATTATTAACTGAGCTCATGGATAGCAATGCCAAATCCAAGAGTCCTAAAGATTTTAGAGACGTCACCATCGATGCCATGATTGAAAGTGCAATTCGCTCCGCCGAATATGCCCTTAAACTTGGTTTGCCTAAAGAAAAATTAATTTTAAGTGTGAAAATGTCTGTCCTTCAAGACATGATTGCAGCTTATGAACGTTTAGCCAAAACCTGTGATTATGCACTTCATTTAGGATTGACCGAAGCAGGGGCTAATATTAAAGGGGCCGTTTCTTCGGCGTCAGCCTTAGCGATTTTATTGCAACAAGGTATAGGGGATACTATTCGGGTTTCTTTAACCCCAGAGCCAAATATTACCCGTGCCCGCGAAGTCGAGGTTTGTAAAGAAATACTCCAAGCCATGGGCTTTCGCTATTTTGCACCGTCGGTAACGAGTTGTCCTGGCTGTGGCCGCACCAGTTCCAATTATTTTCAATACCTCGCTCAAGATATCAATGCCCATATCAAATTAAAAATGCCTCATTGGCAAAAGCAATACCCGGGGGTCGAAGAATTAAAGATTGCGGTCATGGGCTGTGTCGTCAATGGCCCCGGCGAAAGCCGTCATGCCCATATTGGCATTAGCTTGCCCGGTGCCTCAGAAAAACCCGTTGCTCCCGTCTATATGGATGGTCAGGAATTCACAACCCTTAAAGGGGATCGTATCAAAGAAGAATTTATTGATATCTTAGAAAAGTATATTCATCAGAAATTTGTAGGGTGAAAATTAGGGACAGAGTCCAATTTTGAGGTCAATGAATGAGGAAGTTTTGGGCTGTTCTTCTTTTAGGTTTCTTAAGTCCTTTTTTCTGTATTAATGCAAATGCCGCTAAAGATTCTGTGCAATATCTAATCGGTCAAGACGTAACATCGATTGATGATTTCTTTGCTGCAATAAAGAGCAGTCCTTCCGATAAGAAATTTCCTTCACCAACGGGTATTATGACGTACACCGCTATTAATGATTTAAGAGGACTCGCTGAGCCTGTTGATCATGGGGCAGGTGTTAATAATGCTAACGATTTATTGAGCAAATACCCTCAGCTAGAAATAGTCCAAATCGGCCTTTACATGAAATACATGTTAAAGGAAGTTGTTGCAGGAAATCTCGACGATAATATTAGTCGATTAGGGTTATGGATCAAAGATTCCGGTAAACAAGTCTACTTACGTATTGGGTATGAATTTGATAACCCTGATAATGAGTATGATCCAGATCTTTATATTAAAGCTTACCAGCGCATTGTTGATCGATTCAGAGAAATGAACATTGAGAATGTTCATTTTGTTTGGCATACCATTGCATGGAGAGATAAGACATGGCCTGTCTATAAGCCATTATCATGGTATCCTGGCGACGATTATGTTGATGTGATTGGTATTTCATTTTTTGATCATAAACAATCCCAAGAACGAAATGTCATTGCGAAAATCGCACGGGATAAACACAAGCCTCTTATTATCGCAGAAAGCTCACCGTTTAAGCAAACGACAGTAGAATCAAAATTAGAATGGATGAATGGTTTATTTAAATTTGTTCAAATGAATAAGGTTGCATTGATCAGCTATATCAATGTCAATTGGGATGCATTACCGTTATTCGCCCAAGAAAAGTGGGGAGATGCCCGTTTGCAACATAGTCCTGTGTTAATGCAGGAGTGGCAACGGCATTTAAGTTTAGAGTGATTTAAGGGCGTCGATGACTTCCTGATTGTGCCCTTCAGGCTTAACCTTCTCAAATACCTTCACAATCTTTCCATCTTTACCGACGATGAATGTCGTACGTGCTACACCCATGTATTTCTTACCATACATAGATTTCTCAACCCAGACGCCATAATCTTGAACAATCTTTTTCGCTTCATCGGAAACAAGCGGGTAGGGAAGGCTAAATTTGGTGATGAATTTATCGTGAGATTTTACTGAATCAGGGCTAATGCCCAAAATAACTGCGCCAAGTTTTTGAATATCTTTAAAGCGATCACGAAACCCGCACGCTTCAACAGTACAACCTGGTGTATCATCTTTAGGATAAAAGAAAAGTACGACAGGTTTACCTTTATTATCAGTGAGTTCTTGAAATGCAGGGGCTTTGCTTCCAACTTCTGGTATAGGCATAAATATCCTTTAGGTATAAGGTGTCCACGTTTTATTCTTATAGATTTCTTTCACGCGCTTCTCAGCTGGTAAACCATCTTCTAATGGCCAGGCCGTAGCTTCGAGTTTATTCCCGTCGATATCATAAAAATACAATGACCAAGATTTCGGTCTTTTTTTCGCATATTCAATTTTCACACCATGTTTTTCTAAATGCGCAATCATACTTTCAAAATCATTGGAGTGAATGCGAAATGAAAAGTGATTAGCGCCTAAGCCTTCATGAGAGAAGGGGTGATTAATTTCCAAATTAGTCGCTTGGATAATACCTATCAAAGAAGGCCCACAATCCAAGAAATATTCAATCCCAGCTTTTGAGGGTTCGCGCTCCGTAATCTTAAGACCTAAAACTTCCGTGTAAAACTTAACCGTTTTATCCAAATCACGCACATTAAATGCCACATGGTCAATACCTTGAATTTTAATCATATCGCTATCCTTTGTTCAATACGTCGTTCTTTAAAAGTCACATATTCCTTGTAGCCAGCTCCACGAGCTAAATCCAAAGCTTCCTTAAAATTCTTACCCACATCGCCAGGGGTATGTGCATCAGACCCAATCGTTAGTGGCACGCCAGCTTCAGCATAAATTTTAAGATAAGCAGGGGTAGGGTACATTTCTTTAATAGGTTTACGTAAACCCGATGTATTAATTTCAACCGCTACACCACTTTCTTTAAAAACTTTAGCAGTAGCCTTAACTTCATCCGTCATATTTTCCGTCGGTAAATGACCAAATTTCTTTGGCAAATCACTATGCCCGATAATATTAAAATAACCAGTCTTGGCACTTTGACGCAAGAGGGCAAAATAATTATGCCACACTTTATTGATGTCTTCGGTTTTCCAGCGTTCAATTGTCGCCGGATCATCAATAGCCCAGCCATCCACAAAATGTACGGAGCCAATAATGTAATCATAATCAAACGCATCAATAATCGCCTTAGTTTGTTTTTCAAAACCCGGCAAATAATCCGCTTCAAGGGCAATTTTAATGGTGATTTTATCCGCGTATTTTTTCTGCACATCCAAGACAAGCTGATGATAAAGCGGCAATTGGCTAAAATCCATCGTCACCCCTTGCATGCGTTCATGAACCATCGGCGCATGGCAGGAGAAACCCATTTCTTTTAAACCAATTTTTATCCCATGTTGGACGTATTCTTCAACCGATCCAATGGCATGGCCGCAGAGGGTGGTGTGCATGTGGTAGTCATGTAAGAGTTGATTTGGCATAGCCATAGAGTACGGATTATCTAAGGTTTTTGCAACAGAAAAGTCGCCGTATTTAGGTAAAACACTATAACTTTACATCAATTAGGCGCTATGTTACCATACGCCTTCCCGACATAACAGATAATGTCAAACGGAGGTTTTTATGGAACAGTTTTTTAAAAAAATGATTGAAATTATTGGCGAAGATCCTAATCGGGAAGGCTTGTTAAAAACTCCTCATCGAGCGGCCCGCGCTTTTGAATTCTTAACGCAAGGTTATCGCAAAGATATTAAAGAAGTGCTCAATGGAGCGATTTTTACTTCAGATAATGATGAAATGGTTATTGTGAAGGATATAGAGCTTTATTCCATGTGCGAACATCATTTATTACCTTTTTTTGGTAAAGCTCATGTGGGCTATATTCCTAATGGTAAAATCATTGGTTTATCTAAAATTGCTCGCATTGTTGATATGTATGCCCGACGTTTGCAGGTTCAAGAAAATTTAACTAAAGAAATCGCAACAACCTTACAAACTGTTACCGGTGCTTTAGGTGTAGGGGTTGTTATTGAAGCCAAGCATTTATGTATGATGATGCGGGGTGTAGAGAAACAAAATTCATCGATGAAAACATCGACGATGCTTGGGACATTTCGTTCAAATAATTCAACCCGTGCTGAATTCTTAAGCTTGCTTCGTTAATATGGCTAAAATTCGACCAGCAGCGTTTATTACCGGAGGAGCCAAGCGTTTAGGTCAAGCGATGGCCTTGCATTTAGCCACTCAAGGCTATGACATTGCACTTCATTACAGTTTGTCGAAAAAAGAAGCTAAGCAAACCCAGCAGAAGGTTCTGACACTTGGTGTGCGTTGCGAGTTATTTGAAGCTAATTTAGCCGATGAGAAAGAAGTTCTTCGTTTAATGCCGCATGTCATCTCAAGTTTTAAACAAATAAATCTTTTAATTAATAATGCCTCAATCTTTATCCCTAATCAAT
>CAYZPQ010000009.1:16117-28048 GCA_964480185.1 uncultured Planctomycetales bacterium
CCAAAATCTGACTCTATTTAAGTCACATTGGGATATTAATTTCAAAGCCCCGTATTTATTATCCTGCGAATTTCATCGTTTAGTCAAAAAAGGCCAGATTATCAATCTTATTGATACTAATATTGTTAAAAATATGAGCAAACATGAAGATTATTTACTAACGAAGAAAGCATTAGCAGAATTTACAAAGATGGCTGCGGTGTCCTGGGGGCCGCGTATTAGGGTTAATGGTATTTCTCCTGGAATGATTTTGCCTCCTGTTAATAATCAGCCCGATGAACGTCAAAATCGGGCCGCACGTATTCCCTTGCAACGCATTGGGGACCCCAGTTATGTTATCCAAGTCTTGCAATTATTATTAGGCAATGATTATATGACAGGACAAATTTTAGCTGTTGATGGCGGAGAAGGTTTAGTTTAAACAATTAGATTAAGGGATGATATGGGAATTATTCGCATTACCGATTTACACGTTAGGGCTTTAATTGGAGCGCATGATTGGGAAAGAGATCATCAGCAAGATTTGATCTTAAATATTGTCATTGAATATGATAGTGCCAAAGCTAGTCAAAGTGATCTTTTAAAAGATGCCTTGGATTATGAAGCATTGGTTAAAGATATCACCACCTGTGTGAAGAAATCCCAATGCTATTTATTAGAGAAACTTGGTGCTTTGGTTTTAAAATTGATCCTAAAGAATAAATCTGTTATCCATGTCTCAGTACGCATTGATAAACCTCAAGCCATTGCTGAGGCTAAAAGTGTCTCATTTGAACTTTACGGAACACAAACACGCTAATGCCTATTCTACTTATCTTAGGTTGGCCTTTTCTTGAGATTGTCTTATTAATGAAAATGGGACAAAGATTCGGCCCATTTAACATGTTAACTGAAATTATTCTCAGTGCCGCTATTGGGATTATGGTTTTACGTTTTAATGGATTTACTTTTATGAATCGGCTCAATGCCGCCATGGCCAAGGGTGAATCTGTTAATGATGCCATGCTCAATGGATTCTTATTGTTCTTCGG
The DNA here is from genome assembly GCA_964480185.1 of uncultured Planctomycetales bacterium. GTDB lineage: Bacteria > Omnitrophota > Gorgyraeia > Zapsychrales > Fredricksoniimonadaceae > CAYZPQ01. Next base: position 17,149 of record CAYZPQ010000009.1, read on the forward strand.
TGGTGTTTTATTAATTTTACCTGGCGTTTTAACTGATATAGTTGGCTTTGTGTTTGTTTTTCCCATGACACGGTGGTTGATTTGTCTTTTGGCAGGTTTACAAATTAAGAAAATGATCAAGAGTGGAGGGATTAAGATTATTACCCCAGAATCCACTCCATCAAATGGTAATCCTAAGTCTAAAAACTTGGATGAATCCAAAATTATCGACATTTAGTAAAAAATTAACTTTTCACTTGTCCAAACAGCATTGATTGGTAATATAACAGCATGATTTTTCAAGACGAAATCGTTTTAGTGACCGGATCAACCCGGGGAATCGGTAAATCAGTGGCCCAACGCTTTGCAGCAGAGGGAGCAACCGTTATTATTATTGGCCGGAATGATGCTCAAGCCCAACAAGTTGCCCAAGAAATTCGGGATAAAGGGTTGAAAGCAGATGGCTTTGGTTGTGACGTCACCAACTTGGAGAATGTCCAAGAAACAGTCAATAAAATTCTTGACATTCATAAGCGCATTGATATATTAATCAACAATGCAGGTATAACACGTGACAATCTGCTCTTAAGAATTACTGAAAGTGACTGGGATGAAGTCATTAAGGTTAACCTTAAGGGCGTTTTTAATGTCACCAAGGTTCTTTGTAAGCCCATGTTGAAGGCCAAAAAAGGCAAAATTATTAGTATTGCCTCGGTTATTGGTATTACCGGTAATGCCGGCCAAGCCAATTATGCTGCCAGTAAAGCAGGTGTTATTGCTTTTTCAAAGTCAGTAGCCAAAGAGTTGGCCTCACGTTCCATTACAGTGAATGTGGTGGCGCCAGGTTATATTCAAACGGATATGACGGATCAACTGGGTGATAGCGTAAAAGATATGGTGCTGCAGCGCATTCCGTTGCAGCGTTTTGGACAAGCAGAAGACGTAGCTGGCGTTTGTTTGTTTTTAGCATCAAAGGCTGGCGATTATATCACGGGGCAAACAATCGTCGTCGACGGTGGTTTAGCCATATAACAGAATCAAGTTCTTCAAGGAGGATGTACCCATGGCAGTTGAAAGTAAGATCAAAGCGATTATTGCTGAACAATTAGGTGTTAAACCAGAAGAGGTAACACCCAATGCGTCATTTGTGGATGATTTAGGTGCAGATTCTTTGGATACCGTTGAACTCATCATGGCCTTAGAAGAAGAATTCAACATCGAAATCCCTGATGAAGATGCTGAAAAGATGAAAACTGTTGGTGATGTAAATAAATACATTGAAGAAAAAGCTGCAGCCTAATTAGCGGTTAATTAGGTTTTTTATTTATTGCCCCCGCGCGTATGTTGAAGAAAACAGTGTGCGGGGGCAAAACCTTTATTCGGGGTAAAATTAAGATGAATAAGAAACGCGTCGTTATCACTGGAATGGGAGTTGTGACTCCTGTTGGAATTGGTGTCGAAACGTATTGGAAAAATTTAGTGGATGGTCAAAGTGGGATCAGACCTGGCTCTTTTTGAATCACGCATTAATGGGGATGTGATTGATTTTGACCCATTGAATTATTTTAGCTCCAAAGATGCGCGTAATTTATCGCGTTTTATTCAATTTGCTGTCGTCGCTGCGAATGAAGCATTGGCTCATGCGAAATTAGATGTCCGTCAAATGGACACACATCGCGCTGCGGTTGTGATTGGGTCGGGGATTGGAAGTATTTTTTCAGCTGAAGAAGAGTATGATAAATTATTAGAGAAGGGGCCTAGTCGTATTTCTCCATTCTTTATTACACGTATGATTATTAATGAAGCCGCAGGGCAAGTCTCTATAAATAGTGGAGCGACAGGTCCATGTTTTTCAATTGCAACGGCATGTGCAACGGGGAATAACTGTATTGGCGAAGGCATGCGCATGATTGAACATGGCGAAGCTGATGTGGTGATTGCGGGTGGAACAGAAAGTGCGACATCGAAATTAGGTTTAGGTGGTTTTTGTGCATTGAAAGCTTTATCTCGTCGTAATGATGAACCTGCCAAAGCCAGTCGTCCATTTGATGCCAACCGTGATGGGTTTGTTATGGGTGAAGGCGCTGGGGTTGTTATTTTAGAAAGTTTAGAATTTGCCAAAGCACGTGGCGCAAACATTTTGGCTGAATTAGGTGGTTATGGCCGTACTGCTGATGCGTTTCATATTACGGCACCTCACTCGGAAGGGTTAGGGGCAATTCGTGCCATGGATATGGCGATTAAAGATGCAGGGTTAACTCCTAATGATGTGAATTATATCAATGCGCATGGAACATCGACAAAATTGAATGATCAAATTGAAACATTGGCGATTAAGAAAGTATTTGGTGATAAAGCCAATAAAATTCCTATATCGTCGACAAAATCGATGACAGGTCATTTATTAGGTGCAGCCGGTGCGATTGAATTAGTATCATGTATTATGTCGATTCGCGATGGTGTTGTTCACCCAACAATTAATTTAGAAACCCCTGATCCTGCCTGTGATTTGGATTATGTCCCCAATACAGCCCGCAAGGTCAATGTTGATGTGGCATTATCAAATTCGTTAGGGTTTGGTGGTCACAATGCAACACTCGTCGTCAAAAAATATAAAGCATAATTAAAGAAAGTTATTTATGAAGAATTATAAGATTGCCATTATTCCAGGTGATGGAATCGGCCCGGAAGTTGTGCGCGAAGGTTTAAAAGTATTAGATGCGGTCAGTAAGAAGTATGATTTTACAACCAATCAAACTTTTTTTGATTATGGCGGCGAGCGTTACTTAAAAACCAAACAAGTATTATCTGATGAAGAATTAAATGGCTTAAAAGCCTTTGATGCCATTTATTTAGGCGCCGTCGGACATCCAGATGTAAAGCCTGGTATTTTGGAACGTGGGATTTTATTGAAGTTGCGTTTTGAACTTGAGCAATATATTAACTTGCGCCCAGTGAAGTTATATAACAATGTGCCCACACCCATTAAGAATAAAGGGCCTGAGCATATTGATTATGTTGTCGTGCGTGAGAATAGCGGGGATGTTTATACCGGTGAAGGTGAAATTAAGAATCAAGGCACCACCGATGAAGTGGCTACTCAAGTCATGGTTTATACACATAAGCAAGTGGAGCGTTGTTTAAAATTCGCTTTTGAATATGTGATGAAACTTCACGCACAAAAACCCTGGAAGGGTTTAAGTGCCGAAGATATTAAAGCAGGTTATGTGGGTAAATTAACATTGTGTGGGAAGAACAATGTCTTAACTAATGTTTTTGGTTTATGGGATCGTGTGCTTGCAGATTTATCCAAACAATATCCAAAAGTAAAAACAGACTATTTTCACGTTGATGCGATGTGCATCTTCTTAATTGAGGCGCCTGAGCGTTTTGATGTGATTACAACCACCAATATGTTTGGGGATATTATTACCGATTTAGCCGCAGTAACCCAAGGTGGTATGGGTGTAGCTCCGTCGGGAAATATTAATCCAAACGGTGTGAGTATGTTCGAACCCGTGCATGGAAGCGCCCCACAATTTACTGGTAAAGGCGTCATTAATCCTTTGGCTGCAATTTTAACAGTCAAATTAATGCTCGAGCATTTAAAACAAGATAAAGCCGCTGCTGATATTGATGCGGCGGTTCAAAAAGTCATGTTAACCATGAAGTCCATGTTAGTTGGTCAAATGGGATATTCAACGAGTCAAATTGGAGATATGGTCGTGGAGGCTTTACGATGAAAACATATACAGTCGCTATTTTAGGTATTCGCGGGGCAGTCGGTCAGACAATGTATCGCATTGTTAAAGAACGCAAGTTTCCTGTAAAGAAACTAGTTTTGATTTCCCCCTCGGGTGCTGGTGGTGAAATGGATGGTATTAAATATGTGCCCTTGACCAAAGAAGTATTTAACGGGGTTGATATTGTTTTGTCCTCACCAGGTGCAGATATTTCCAAAGAATGGGCGCCTATTGCGGCAAAAGCTGGGGCCGTTGGTATTGATAATACATCGCAATTCCGTATGGATCCTGATGTTCCGTTAGTTGTGCCAGAAGTGAATCCTGAAGATATCAAGAAGCATAAGGGTATTATTGCAAATCCTAATTGCTCGACGATACAAATGCTCGTGGCCTTAAAGCCATTGCACGATTATGCCAAGATTAAACGCATTGTTGTCTCAACCTACCAAGCTGTATCAGGTGCTGGGGCGGAAGGTGTGGATGAATTACGTGCCCAGCAAGGTGGGGATAAAGCAGTGAAGAAGTTCCAACATCGCATTGCGAATAACTTGATTCCACAAATTGATGTGTTTACGGATAATCATTACACCAAAGAAGAAATGAAAATGGTGAATGAAACAAAGAAAATGTTACATGATCAAAACATTCAAGTTTCAGCGACATGCGTAAGAGTTCCTGTATTTAATTCACATAGTGAATCCGTAAACATTGAAACAGAAAAGAAAATCACACGTGCAAAAGCCGTTGAATTATTAAGCAAAGCCCCAGGTGTGAAGGTCGTCGATGATATTATGAATTCTCAATACCCATTGCCTATCAACACCGACGGCACAGACGACACTTTTGTAGGACGCATCCGCGAAGATTTCACCATCCCAAATGGTTTAAACCTCTGGGTCGTCGCTGACAATGTCCGTAAGGGTGCAGCTTTAAATGCTGTCCAAATTGCGGAAATCCTAATTAAGCAGTAATGCGTAACTTCAAGCTCACCATCGAATACGACGGCACCTTGTTTAACGGCTGGCAACGCCAAGGACAAGGTGAACGTACCGTTCAAGGTGAGCTTGAAACTTTATTAGCGAAGATCTTTAAAGTTGAGTCAGTATCTGTTATTGCTTCAGGCCGCACTGATAGTGGTGTTCATGCCCAAGGCCAAGTCGCCCACGTCAAAGCTGAGACGCGCATGAAGCCAAGCGAATTGCATAAAGCGCTAACAGCGTGGTCACCTAAAGATATAGCGATAGTCAAAGTTCAAGAAGTAGACTTAGATTTTCACGCCCAGTACAGTGTTAAATCCAAAACATACCGTTATACAATTTTAAATCGTCCATATCCGTCCGCATTATTACGGCATCAAGTTTTATTCTTTCCCTATAAACTCAATATCACCGCCATGCGTCGTGCCGCTAAATTATTCATCGGCCTCCATGATTTCAAATCATTCCAAGCCTACGATAAATTACGTGCCGATAAGACTACAGTCAGAACAATTAAGAAATTAACAGTTACCCAACAAGACGATTTAATCCTCATCGATATCACCGCCGATGGCTTTTTATACAAAATGGTCCGTAATATTACAGGCCTACTTTTAGAGGTAGGGCGAGGTCAACGCCACAGCGAAGAAGTCCTCAAACTCCTCAAAGCCAAAGACCGTACCCAAAGCGCCAAAACAGCGCCGGCTGAGGGCTTAAGTTTATTAAAAGTCTTATATTAATTCCCCTAACGGAAATGGCCATAAAATAGTTGACATAATAAAATATAATGTTACACTTTAGGTTCTATTTTGAACCACTCTGTAAAGGCGAATTACTATGAAAACATTTTTACCAAAAGTTACTGAAATTGAACATAAGAGTTTTCTGATTGATGCCAACGGCAAAGTCTTAGGTCGTGTTGCCGCTAAAGCAGCAACTTTATTGCGCGGAAAACATAAACGCACCTATACGCCATTTTTAGATACCGGGGATACCGTTATCATTATCAATGCGGATAAAGCCAAGGTTACCGGAAAGAAGTTAACGGATAAAATTTATACCCGTTATACAGGTTATCCAAGTGGCCAACGTGCTGTGGCTCTAGGGGATATGATGGCTAAGCGCCCAGCAAAAGCAATGGAATTAGCCGTAACACGTATGTTACCAAGCGGTCCTTTAGCCTATAAGCAATCAACACGTTTAAAAGTGTATGCTGGTGATAAGCATCCTCATGCAGCTCAAAAACCAGTAACAATTGAAATATAATTTTTAAGATTCCCGCTTTAAGTGGGAATGACAGAAAATAAACTAGGAGTCTTAAGATGGTAGAAGTTGTTAAATATGGTGGTACAGGTCGTCGTAAATCTTCGGTAGCCCGTGTTGTGTTAACACCAGGTACTGGAAAAATCTCAGTAAATAGCCGTGAGTTTACGAATTACTTCCCACGCGAAACTGACCGCATTTTAATTATGCAACCATTGAAATTAGCGAATTTAGAAAACAAATTCGATATGGACGTGCATGTCACCGGTGGTGGTTCAACCGGCCAAGCAGGTGCCTTACGTATGGGTTTAGCCCGTGCGATTATCGCTCATGATATTAACGCCAAGCCTGTGTTAAAGAAGGCTAGCTGTTTGACTAGAGATTCTAGAATGAAAGAAAGAAAGAAACCTGGACAAAAGGGAGCGCGTAAGAAATTCCAATGGGTTAAACGTTAAGGTTTTAACCACATATAGATCAAATAGGCAAAGCCAATCTCCCTTCAATTCCATTGACGAGATTGGCTTTTCTATTTATACTAAACATCTATTTTCCGACGAGAGAATTTATGAAAAAAGACAAAAGCATTCAACCAGATTCGACGATTACAGCGGCAATTATCGGCGTCAGTGGGTATACGGGCAAAGAAGTTTTAACTTTATTGTTAAAGCATCCGCAAGTCCGTGTTACCTATATTGCGGCGAATAATACGCAAGGGCCTATTGCTGAGATTTACCCTGAATTCTTAAACCGAACCACACTGATTTGCCAAAAATTTGATATTAATCAAGCAGCCAAATGTGATGTGGTTTTCTTAGCTTTGCCTCATACCGAGAGCATGCATGTGGCCGGTAAGTTATTGGCCAAAGGTGTGAAGGTTATTGATTTAAGCGCGGATTATCGTCTCAAAGATACGGCCGTATACGCCAAATGGTATGGGCATAAACATGTGGATAGCAAGAATATTGCCAAAGCTGTTTATGGATTGCCTGAGCTTTATCGTCAGCATATTAAGAAAGCGCAGTTTATTGCCAATCCTGGATGTTATCCCACAGCCGCTATTCTTGGTTTAGCACCATTGGTGGCGACACGTCCAAAGTCTATTGTAAATATTATCGTCGATGCCAAGTCTGGGGTATCGGGTGCTGGCCGTAAGGCAGTTCTTGGTTTGCTCGCGACGGAAGTGAATGAAAACTTTAAGGCGTACAAGGTATTAAGCCATCAGCATACGCCGGAAATTGATCAGACATTAACACAATTATCTGGTTCACCGGTTGGTGTTCATTTTGTGGCCCATTTATTGCCGATGAATCGTGGGATTTTAGATACGATTTATGTCGCTTTAAAAACAGCGATTGATATGGATCAATTGTATAATTTGTATCAAAAGTTTTATAAAATTGAACCTTTTGTCCGTGTACATCCAAAAGGCACTCAACCAGAAGTGAAGAATGTGAACTATACAAACTTCTGTGATATTGGTTTGGCTTTAAGTGCCGACGGGAAAACGGTTGTGATCACGAGCGCTATTGATAATTTAGTCAAAGGAGCCGCAGGTCAAGCCGTGCAAAATATGAATATCATGTGTGGGTTTAATGAAATTGAAGGATTGCTATGAAGGTTATTAAAGGCGGGGTAACAGCCCCTAAGGGTTTTAAAGCGTTTGGGATTTTTTGTGGGATTAAACGGTCTGGCAAAACAGATTTAGGTTTATTAGTTTCCGATGTGCCTGCATCTGTAGCAGGTGTGTTTACATTAAATTCAATTAAAGCAGCACCGTTGCTTGTGAGTTTAAAACACATCGCTTCAGGAAAAGGCCGTGCTATTGTTGTTAATTCAGGGAATGCCAATTGTTATACCGGTGAAGCAGGGTATAAACAGGCTTTAGCAACGACAGAGATTATGGCCCAAGGCCTTGGTCTTAAAGCCAAAGATGTTTTAGTCACATCGACGGGAATTATCGGTAAGCCATTGCCTTTTGATAAAATTAAAGAAGGTGCGGCAAAATTGATTAAAGGGTTGTCAGCAACAGGTGGTACAAAGTTTGCTCACTCGATTATGACAACGGATTTAAAACTCAAAGAAATTGCTGTTGAGATTACGATCGGTGGTAAGAAGGTAAGTATTGGTGCGTGTGCCAAAGGTTCAGGGATGATTGAACCAAATATGGCGACGATGTTAGGTTTTATAACAACGGATGCTGCCATCACACCCGCCATGCTTAAAGCTGCTCTTAAAGAAGTTACGGATAAATCATTTAATAGTATTACCGTTGATGGTTGTATGAGTACCAATGACATGGTGACGATTCATGCCAATGGGTTAGCAGGCAATAAAGTGATTTCAACTAAAGGCAGTGATTATCAAAAATTCTGTGAAGCGCTCTTGCACGTGAGTGTAGATTTATCAAAGAAGATTGTTTTAGACGGTGAAGGGGCAACAAAGTTTTTAACGATTCACGTCAATGGCGCTGCTAATGACGTGCAGGCTAAGAAGATTGCGAAGACTATTGCCAATTCAGCATTAGTTAAAACAGCAGCATTTGGCAGCAATCCCAATTGGGGTCGCGTCGGGGCCGCAGTTGGTTCATTAGGTATTAAAGCTATTAATGAACATACGATGAAAATTTCATTCAGTCCTTTTGATAAAAAAGAAATTTCAATTACAGTTGATTTGCAATTAGGTAAAGCCAAGAGCACTGTCTATACCTGTGATTTTTCGTATGAGTATGTGAAGATTAATGGGGAATACAATTAATGGAAGATGTCATAAAAAAAGCTTCAGTTCTCATCGAGGCGATTCCTTATATTCATGATTTTCGTCGTAAAGTATTTGTTATCAAATACGGCGGAAGCATTTTGGATGATGATAAAATTCGTCATAATGTCTTACAAGACATTGTCTTTTTAAGTTATGTCGGCATTCGCATTATTATCGTTCATGGCGGTGGACCACACATTTCTGCCCGGATGAAAGAAAAAGGTTTAAAGAGTGAATTCGTTGATGGTATTCGTGTTACCGATAAAGAAGCATTGCAAATTGTCGGGGAAGAGCTTGAGAAATTAAACGTTAAGATTGTGAAAGAAATTAAGACGCTGCGCGGGGATGTGACGGGCTTAAAAGGCCAAGAGAATATTATTTTTGTTGAGAAAAAGAAGGCGATTAAAGATTTAGGTTTTGTTGGAACGATTACATCGGTGAACAAAGAACATTTAGATGCACATTTAACCAAAGGGCATATTACTGTTGTTTCTCCGATGGGCATTACGGTCGAGAAGCAACCCCATAATGTGAATGCGGATGAAGTAGCGTCCGCGATTGCGAATTCATTGAATGCGGAGAAAGTGGTTTTATTAACAGATGTTGCTGGTGTGATGCGTGATCCAAAAGATTTACAGACATTGTATTCGACATTGACCGTTAAAGAAGTGGCGGACTTGATCAAGTCGGGGATTGTTAATGGCGGGATGATTCCCAAAGTGACCAGTTGTGTTCACGCGCTTCAAGGTGGCGGCGTGCATAAAACCCACATTGTCGACGCACGATTGCCCCATGCATTATTACTTGAGTTTTTCACCGACCAAGGGGTTGGAACTCAGATTATTAAGTGATCTTATGAACTTACAAGAAATTTTCGACACATATAATGACTGCATCTTAACTACGTATACACGTCAACCGATTGTCTTTGTTAAAGGCAAGGGATCGGTATTGACGGATATCCAAGGGAAAAAGTATTTGGATTTTTTCCCAGGATGGGGTGTCAGCAATGTCGGCCATTGTCATCCCAAAGTCATGGGGGCAGTACGTGAGCAAATTGGGAAATTAATTCATATTCCTAATAATTTATATAATCCATTTCAAGCGAAGTTAGCGCGTGCAATTGTGCGCAATGCCTTTCCTGGCAAAGTGTTCTTTTGTAATAGCGGGGCAGAGGCCAATGAAGCAGCGATTAAATTTGCGCGTGCATTTGGTCAGGGTAAGAAATTTGAAATTATCACGACGACGAATTCGTTTCATGGTCGAACAATGGGTGCAGTGACGGCAACAGGCCAGCCTAAATACCAGCAAGCATTCTTGCCGGTTGTTCCTGGATTTGTTTATGTTCCGTTTAATGATATTGCCGCATTAAAGGCAGCTGTAAATGACAAAACAGTAGCCATTATGATTGAGCTGATTCAAGGCGAGGGCGGTATAAATGTAGCAACTCAAGAGTATGTAAATACGATTCGTCAGTTGTGTGATGACAAAGGGATGCTATTTATTGCCGATGAAGTGCAAACCGGGATGGGGCGTACTGGAAAAATGTTTGGCTATCAGCATTTTGGTGTGACCCCTGATGTGATGTGTTTAGCTAAAGCTCTTGGTGGTGGTTTGCCAATCGGTGTCATGATGGTTAAGAAAGAATTAGGTGATGTGTTTAAGCCGGGAATGCATGGGTCGACATTTGCAGGTTCTCCGTTAATTTGTCAGGCTGCTTTAGGTGTATTTAAAGCAATTCATACAGATAAGATGCTCGTGAATACTAAGAAAATGGGTGCGTATTTAGTTGAGCAATTAAATGCCTTAAAGGCAAAGCATTATATTATCCAAGAGGTGCGTGGCATCGGTTTGATGGTCGGTGTTCAATTATCAATACCAGATGGGTCGGGTGTTTTTAAAGAATGTTTAAATCGGGGTCTCATTATTAATTGCACACAAAACAATGTATTAAGGATTATGCCAGCCTTAAACGTCACTAAGAAACAAATTGATAAGGCGATGTTTATTTTAGATAAAGCATTGTTGGAAGCAAAAGCAACAACGTAAGGATTATTATGACGAAAGATTTAATCACATTATTAGATTATTCCAATAAAGACATTGTGGCACTTATTGATGTGGCAGATAAATTAAAAAAAGCCAAGGGCAAGGTGCGTACGGATCTTAAGGGTAAAAGTG
>CAYZPQ010000010.1:0-635 GCA_964480185.1 uncultured Planctomycetales bacterium
CATGGAATGCAGGTCCGTTGACATAATTAAAGACGCTGGGAAAATGCCTTTGCCTTCTTTGCCTTCGCTTTCACCAAATAATTGCTTAAACCATTCAGCGACAAAGAACATTTGAGGATAAAATGAGGCAATGACTTCAATTTTCTTACCCTTGCGGTATAAGGCATTGCGAATGGCGACATAACGGTAACAGGTATTATCAGGACTTAAGACGCCGTATTCTTTTTGTCCTGCACGCGCCCCTTCTACTAAGGATTTAATATCAATCCCTGCTAAGGCTAAAGGAACTAATCCAACGGGAGTTAATACAGAATAGCGGCCACCCACATCGTCGGGGATAACATAAGAACGGTAGCCATTTTGATTCACAGATTTTCTTAAAGCACCTTTGGCGGCATCAGTTACACCAATAATGCGTTTGGATAATTCTTCTTTGGAGTATTTTGATTCAAGCAATTGTTTGATGGCACGAAAAGCAATGGCTGGCTCTGTGGTTGTTCCTGATTTGGAAATGACCACGACTGTTGGTCTTTTCGTTTTTAATGTTTCAAGCAATTGATAGAGTTCAACGCTCGACATGTGATGACCGGCATAATAAATGGGTAACTTGGTCATTCCACCTAAAAACTCGACGG
>CAYZPQ010000010.1:645-24152 GCA_964480185.1 uncultured Planctomycetales bacterium
CCTAAGTAGGATCCACCAATACCGATAGAGACAATGCAATCAGAATAAGATTGAACGTCACGGCCTAAAGCCATTAATTCATCAATTAAACTATCAGGAATTTGAGACGGGAGATCTACCCAGCCGGTAAATTCACTGCCCTTACCCTTTTTACCATGCAAGTCATGATGGGCCTTGTCAATGGCAGGCCATAAGCCTTTTAATTCTGCGTCAGTAATAAATTGATTCAAGTTTGTCGTATTTAATCCAATCATTGCTTTATACCTTTCTTCTTAACAACAATGAGGGCAGGCTAGATTAGCCTGCCCTTTATGATTTCATCTTAAACTTAAAAAACAGACTACGTGCCAGCGGGTGGTTCAGGAGCTTTATCCGCGGGCTTGTCTACTGGTTTATCAGCGGGTGGTGTTGGTGGTGTTACTTCCTTAACGGGTAATGGCGCTTCAACCGGTGGCGGCTCAACAGGCTTTGATGTCAACGGGGTAAGTGGCTCGGCGTTAGAACGGCCAATTAATTGACCCTTATTATATTGTTCTTGTGTTGTTAAATCACCCTTCTCGTCGTAATTAAGCACATTACCTTGTAAAACACCATTCTCATAACGGGCACTGCGTTTTAATTGCTTATTCTTAAAATACTCTTTGCTATCCCCATCTAATTGACCATTGCTATAATAAGTTTCGCTTTTCAACTCGCCGCTGTCATAGTAAGAAATAACCAAACCTTCAATATTATTATTGATATAGTTCATTTGGCTTTCTAAGGTACCACTTTCATAAAATGTCTTGCTTGGGCCTTGGCGGGAATTATCCACATAATTGGCAATGGACTTTACCGTCCCTGAGGGATAGAAATTCTTGACGATACCGTCGATGCGATAAGCTTTGTAATTTTCTTCACGGATTAGAGTACCTTTACGGTCATAGACATGCCATACACCTTCTGCTGGAGGTTCGGTACCGCGTGTTTGGGCTTGTTGACGTGCAGGATTTGGACCAGCCAAAGCTAAGGTAGTCGTGAGAATGAGGCAAAGGCTTAAACAAATGAAACGTATCATGAGACCCTCCGTTAAAGTTTCTCTTCTTAAAATTAAAGTCAGGTGACTTTAATTCAAATTCAGATTTGCAGGCAATTCTTGCGTCGAGCAAGCGATGGGCTGATCAATAATCGCCCCAGCTAACACCACATCCCCATGATAAAAGACCGCTGATTGGCCTGGGGTCACCGATTTTTGTGGTGCATCGAATTCTACTTGAACGGTGTGTTCATCGATGGCTGTTAAATACGCTTTGACTTCTGGAGAATTATAACGGATGCGGGCGCTGACTTCTATGGTTTCTTTAGGAATTTCCATGCTGACCCAATTGGCTTGGCCAGCGATTAAACCTTTAGAATAGAGCTTTGATAAATTACCGACATAGACGGCATTTTTCGTACGGTCAATGCGATGCACGTAGACAGGATAGCCTAAGGCAATGCCGAGTTTATCACGTTGACCAATGGTGTAATTGGCAATACCCTTGTGTTGACCGACCACACGACCAGTGTCGTCGATAAAATCACCAGGTACCATCACTGATTCACCGACACGGTCAATGATAAATTTCTTATACCCTTCAGGAGGCACAAAACAAATGTCTTGGCTTTCGGGTTTATCAGCCGTATTTAAATTATATTTACGGGCGAGATCACGCACTTCACCTTTAGTCATGCCACCTAAAGGAAATAATACTGACGGTAATGTTTCTTTTTTCATGCTGTAGAGGAAATACGATTGATCTTTTTTAGGATCATCGGCTTTTCTTAATTCGAATGCATTGCTCGTGGGATTAAGATCAATTTTTCCGTAATGGCCTGTTGCAATATAGTCGGCGCCGAGAGCTTTGACTTTATTGTACAGGGTTCCAAATTTTAAATGTTGATTGCAACGCACACACGGATTAGGTGTGCGGCCACTTAAATATTCATTCACGAAATCTTCGATGATAAAATCATTAATGTCTGCGGCAAAATTAAACACATAGTGGGGAATATCTAAAATTTGAGCAGCACGTTTGGCATCGCCAATACCGTCGATACCACAGCACGAAGGCTTGGTGGAATTTGGATGTGTGATGTTAAAGCACATGGTGACCCCCACCACATTGTGCCCGGCTTCTTTCATCATCCCGGCTACAACGGAGGAATCGACCCCGCCGCTCATTGCTACATAAACTGTTTTTGGTGTTTTATTCATAATCTTTAATCGCTTGAAACGTCGCGTTTATTAATTTATTCAATTCTTCTGTCGTGATCGACAAAGGCGGCAAAAGGACAATGACATTTCCTAAAGGCCTTATGATCACGCCATACTGCCTTGCCCTTTGGCATACTTTGGCGCCGATGCGGTCATTAAGACGGCCTTTTAATTCGATACCAACCATAAAACCGAGCTGGCGGACATCGGCGACAGAGGGTAAATTATAAAACATTTTAAGGCTTTTAGCCAAATGTTTTATCTTAGGGGCCAATTGGGCCAATGTCTGTTCTTTACGGAAAATAGCGAGATTTGCCAAGGCCGCACTACAGGCTAAAGGATTGGCTGTATAGGTGTGGCCATGGAAAAATGTCTTAAAATCTTTATAGTCAAAACAAAACCCATCATAAATTTTCTGCGTCGTAAGGGTAGCTGCTAATGGCAAATACCCGCCGGTAATCCCTTTGGCTATACATAAGAAATCTGGCGTGACCCCCTCATGTTCGCATGCAAACATCGTGCCTGTACGGCCAAAGCCTGTTGCGACTTCATCGACAATAAGGAAAACATTGTACTGCGTACACAACTGCCTAAATTTCTTTAATACACCCCGAGGCCACATAAGCATGCCAGCAGCCCCTTGAACCAAAGGTTCGATAATAAGGGCAGCGGTTGTTGTGGCATTCTTTTTTAAATAGGCCTCAAATGCTTTAACAGTCTCCTTGCCTTGACCTGGTAAACCATGGGTCTTGAAAATTAAACCGCGATAGACCTGATGAAATAAAGCAATACCTCCCACACTCACACTGCCTAAGGTATCGCCGTGATAGGAATTGGTTAAATGAACCAAGGTTTGTTTCTTCGGTTGTCCGGTATTTTGGAAATACTGATAGGCTTGTTTTAATGCAATCTCAACGGCAGTTGAACCATTGTCGGAATAAAAAACTTTGGATAATCCTTTGGGGGCAATATGAATTAATTCTTCGGCGAGCTTAATCGCTGGATCATGAGATAAGCCTAAAAATGTGGAGTGGCTTAATTTATCGACTTGTTGTTTAATGGCACGATCAATATGAGGATGACCATGGCCATGCACATTGACCCACAATGATGAAACTCCGTCGATATATTTCTTACCATCGGTATCGTAAAGATACACACCCTTTGCCCGGTTAATCACCAATGGTTGTTCGCTATCCGCTAACCAATCTTTCATTTGAGTAAATGGATGCCAAATATATTTCTTATCTAATTCTTTAAGTTGAAGTGTTTCATTTGCTTTTGTTGTCTTAGGCCAATGAAAATCTTTGACGTGATTGAGTAATTTGGGGCGTGATACATTTTTAATAAATGGAATTTGAGCAATGACCGGCACACCGGTCATACGCTTAATCTCATTGGGATTTGTGCTGACAGGGATGGACTTTGCTGTAGGTTGGGCATCATTGAAAATAAGGCCAATGATAGAAAGTCCGTGATGCGCTGCGGCATTAATTGTTAATTGCGTATGATTGATCGTCCCTAATCCCCGTCGGGAGACGATGATTAACTCCGCATTGAGGTCTTGGGCTAAATTCGCATTCGTATAATTATCACTTAAGGGAACAAGCAAGCCTCCTGCTCCTTCTAAAAGCACCACATCATAATCGTCAAATGCCTTTAATGAACTTTGTATAAGAGATAATTTGAATTGTCGACGCGCACGTCTTAAGGCAAAATGCGGCGATAATGGTTCTTTGGCGTAAATGGGATTGATGATACTTAACGGTTGAGGTAGTTCTAATGTTTTCTTAAGCCATGCGGCATCATCACCGGCGCATTGCACAGGCTTGATGACACCGACTTTTAAACCTTGCTGACGCAATGATAAAGCAATGGCGGCAGTAGCAATTGTCTTTCCCACACCAGTGTCTGTGCCAGTGATATAAATTAATCGTGGGGCCATATTATGCTTTAACCCAAATGACTTCGAATGTGGCGCTAATGCCATGATGATAGGGATAGGTTTTATGGTAATAGGCATCGGCATTGAGGAATTTTTGTTTTCCTAAGAAACCATCGACGGGTAAATGATTAGCACCAATTTCTTTAAGCCAACCTAAGAGCTCGCGCAAATCATGGAATTGAATTTGAATGCGTTCATAGTCGAGTTCGACATTATTGAAACCTGCGGCGTGCATGGCTTCTTTCACTTCGTCAAGCGATGGCAATCGACGCTTAGGCTTAATTCCAACTGATTCTAAACTTTCCATTAATTCCATACAGGTGGCTTGACCAAATAATGTTAGTGCAACTGTGCCCTTTGGGGAAAGGACACGTTTGATTTCTTTAAAGCCTTGCTCTAATGGGCTTATCCATTGATAGGCTAAATTGGAGACGACTAAATCAATACTTTGATTACGAAATGGCAAATGTAATGCGTCGGCATTAACGAAATTAATGTCGTCATATTTCTCATGCGCCTTGGCAATCATGCCTGGTGCAAAATCTAGACCAATGACATGAGAATATGAAAAATACACCTTAGCTTTATGGGCCACATAGCCTGTTCCGCATCCAATATCAAGAACGGTATTGATCGCAGGAGCTTCAATTAATTTCCCCATCATCTCGCGACCAATTTCGCGGTGTAAACTGGCGAGTATGTCATAGCGATCGGATGAACGGCTAAAGGCTTCGCGGATTTTATTGTGAAGGGCGTTTAACATAATTAGCTTAAGAGAAAATCTTCCAAAAGACGGTTATACTCGACGACATCGGTTAAGAATGGCAAATGCCCACATTTATCCATCACATCAAAACGGGCATTGTAGGTATGCTCACTCACCCAGTCCAACGCCTCTTGGGTGCAAATATAATCTTCTTTGCCTCGGATAAATTGCAATGGGCAAATAATCGATGAAATACGGTCACGCAAATCATAGGTCTCGATAATATCTAAGAAATATTTAAGAGCTTCACGCTGTGGCAATGCATCCGCTGCACGAATTTCTTTGACCACTTTAAATGCATCGCTATCACGCTCATGCATGGTGAATAAAGAACGGAAGAAAATATCTAAAATGCCGGCATAATTGCCGTCGAATTGATTACTTAAGGTGCGAATCTTTTCTACATCAAGCCCTGCCGCATAGCCGGGGGCTTTGGATAATTTAGGTAACGATCCAACAAATGACATGCGCATGACTTCACTGGGAAGTTGACGGTGAAGTTCAAAGGCAATGAGCCCTCCCATCGACGAGGCAATAACATTAATCTGATTCAGATGTAAGAACTTAATCAATTGAGCTAAGTCCATGGCAATGTCGCGCGGCGTCACGGGCATCCATCCACTTTGACCATGACCTGGCAAATCAATGGTTAAGACTTGAAAGTCTTGTTTGAGGAAATCAACTTGATTCTTCCACCACGTTGATGACCCAGCAAAGCCATGGATAAACAATAATGTCTGACCTTCACCGACTAAGGTGTAATTGTATTGAAGGCCGCGGTGTGATTTGAACATTGTCATAGTGTATGAACTTTCATGCATTGAATAAAATAATCCAAATCTTCCCGTGTATGTGTGGCCATGACGGTCACGCGTAGCCGTGAACTACCTTCAGGCACGGTGGGTGGACGTATGGCTTGAACGAAAATGCCTTTTTCTAATAAACGTTGGCTTAATTCAACAGCACGCTTTGCTTCACCGACGACAATCGGAATAATAGGTGTTGTTGACTGTAATGTATTAAAACCTAAGGCATTTAATTGCTGACGTAAATAGGTCGCATTTGCCATAAGCTGTGTGCGCTGTTCTTGATTGGCGCGGATAATATCAATGGCACAATTAGCCGCTTCGGCAATCGCGGGTGGTAATGCTGTTGTGTAAATAAATGAGCGCGCATGATTAATTAAATAATGAATCAATGATTGAGATCCTGCCACATAAGCCCCAAAGCATCCTGCCGCTTTCGACAATGTCCCCATTTGAATATCGACATCCGCGTGAAAACCTAATTCATCGACGAGTCCTGCTCCGTTTTTTCCTAACACACCAAAACCATGCGCTTCATCGACCATGAGCATGGCTTTGTATCTTTTCGCTAAGGCTACTAATTCATGCAATGGCGCACAATCCCCATCCATACTAAACACGCTATCTGTAACAATTAACTTACGCTTGGTAATAGGTGTGCCTTTAAGCAAATCTTCCAATGCCTTCATATCCACATGCGGATAGCGTTCTAATTTCGCACGACTTAAGATTACCCCATCAATAATTGAGGCATGATTCAAACGGTCTGAGAAAACCACATCGTCACGGCCAACTAAAGCGCTGATAATACCACAATTAGCCATGTAACCCGTCGAGAATACAAGTGCTGCTTCCGTAGATTTTAATTGAGCAAGGTTCTTCTCTAAAGTCGCATGCGCCGTCATATGACCTGACACTAAACGCGATGCCCCACTGCCAACTCCATACCGTGTTAAACCCTGTTGGGCTGCCACAATTAAACGTGGGTCATTGGCTAAACCTAAATAATCATTGGAACAAAAATTTAATACCTCTTTGCCATCACGTAAGATGACACGACCCATCGGGCTTTCGACCTCACGCAATTGACGGTAACGATGCTCTTGTTTTAATGCATTCAAATCTGTGGTTAGAAAATCATTCATCATGCCGACTTCTTCTTTGCTGGGCGTAATAAAGTAACATCACCCGCTAATTTACGCACCACTTGGCCATTGTCTTTCTTCACCAGTAAAGCCCCATCGTCGTCGATATTAACTGCCACGCCTTCAATAGAACCCGCGACATCAGCCACTTTAACGCGTTGATTTAAAGTAGCACTTAATGTTTTCCATCGGCTTAAGACTTTGTCAAAATGCCCTTGATGAATGACTTTGTACCATTGCTCTAAGGACAATAAAATATGCTGGAATAATTGAACACGGTCGATGGTTTGGCCTTGTTCTATTTTCAAAGATGTAGCTGTATCAATTAATTGACTGGCTGTGCTATTCACATTAATACCAACACCCAACACCACAAACTTCATTTGATCACTCTCAGCACGAAGCTCGGTTAATATCCCTGCTACTTTTTTCCCGTCGACTAAGAGATCATTGGGCCATTTGATCTTAACATCGACGTGTGTTTGTTCACTAATAGCCTCAGCTAATGCCACGGCAGCCATTAATGTTAATTGGGACATTTGTGTTGGTGATAATTGTGGGCGTAAGATTAAAGAGAAGTACAGCCCCTTACCCTTCGGCGATATCCACGCACGTCCTAAACGCCCACGGCCTTTGGTCTGAGTCTCTGCACAAATGACAGCTCCTTCAGCCAATCCTTCCATCCCTAAACGAAACGCTTCATCCATCGTCGATTCAATGCTTTCAAATGAAATCAAATGCCAACCAAAAGATTTTGTCTTTAAGCCATACTGTATTTCATTAGGAATTAATTTATCGGGAGATGATGTGAGTCGATAACCTAAATGCGGAACAGCTTCAATTTCATAACCCATTTCACGCAAATGATGCATGTGTTTCCAAATGGCCGCACGGGTCATGTTTAACTGACGGCTCATTTCCTCGCCGGACATGTACCCTTTATGCTCACGTAAGAATTGAATAATTTGTGCTAAAGCCATTACTTAGATAAACGTAGTTGATGGACAGATTCAAAAAGATGTTTGGCTGTATCATCAATATCTTGTTGAGTGGTCATGCGGCCAAGAGTCAAGCGTAAAGACCCTAGGGCCAAGGCATCGGAAAGGCCAATTGCTTTTAAAACGTGTGATGGTTCTAAACGCCCCGATGTACACGCTGAACCCATGGACGCATAAATGCCCACCATATCTAATGCCGTTAGCAATTGTTCGCTATCAATACCTTCAAAAGCAAAGTTCACATTATTCGCCAAACGTTGTTGACGATGACCGTTTAAAGAAGCTCCGTCGATATTAGTGATGACTTGAGAAATCAATGAGTCCCGTAATTTGCATTCGCGCATATGATCATCACGCATGCGCTCACAAGCTATTTTCAACGCATGAGCCATACCCACTGCACCGGGAACATTCACCGTACCCGCCCGTCGGGAACGCTCTTGATCTCCACCTAATATCCATCCATCAAGTTTAACGCCGTGACGAATATATAAAGCGCCGATTCCTTTAGGGCCGTAAAACTTATGTGCGGACATCGTTGCAAAATCACATCCTAAGTCCAATAAATTAACAGGCTGATGGCCAATTGTTTGAACAGCATCGACTAAGAAGAAAACTTTAGCCTCACGGCATATTTTGCCAATCATCGGTATCGACTGCACTGTTCCGATTTGATTATTGGCATGTTGAACAATAACAAGTTTTGTCGATGGTTTAATCGCCATCTTAATATGTTCGGGGTCAATCACACCCTGACTATCAGGATGAATCCAGGTGATATCAACCAAGCCTTGGGCTTGCAAATACTGAAGTGGTTGAACGATGCAATGATGTTCTAAGTGAGAAGTAATGATGTGGCAAGGTTGTTTGAAAGACTGAACCAAAGCACGAATGACATGATTATTTGCTTCCGTTGCTCCAGAGGTAAAGACAATTTCTTTATCGGTGACGCCCAGTAAAGATGCTAATAAGAACCGCGCATCCGCCAAAGCTTTGTTCGCTGTTTGCCCTGCCCGATGAGGACTATTGGCATTCGCAAACACATCCGTCCAATAAGGCTTCATGGCGTCAATAACAGCAGGGTCGCACGGCGTTGTGGCGGCGTGGTCTAAATAAATGGATTTCATGGGGTTATTTTAATGGGGAGAAAATGAAATGTCAACCATAGGAATGAGACATGGTTGACAATATAAAATGGATTCCCGACAAAGACATTCGGGAATGACAAACAAAAGTGCTGGAGGAGGGAATCGAACCCTCACGACCGTGAAGTCACTAGTTTTTGAGACTAGCGCGTATACCAGTTCCGCCACCCCAGCGAAGAGCTCCCTCAAAACTAACAGAATTACTTCTAGAAAAGCTCGAGCTGTCCCCGGAGCCCGTAGGGCGTAGCGGGACAGCGTAGATTTCCTTCTTAAAAAAGTGGAGCCGAGGAGGATCGAACCCCTGACCTCTTGCATGCCATGCAAGCGCTCTCCCAAACTGAGCTACGGCCCCAATTTTCCTAAAATATCTTTTTCAAATAAATCCAGAAAGAATTGGGGCCGCACCTGAACCGCTTTTCGGTTCAGGTGCGAGCCCCGTGAACAATTCCCCGGATATACTATTACCTACTCATCTAAAGAACTTTATTTATACCACACCCAAAATTTTAAGACGGCCAATATACCACCCCACACCCTCTTTGTCAAAGTTTTGTCTCCACCTCAATCATTTACTCACACCCTTCTTCCCACTTCCTAATTTCTTCACTCCCTTAACCCGCTTCACCGCATCATCATAATAATCCCGATTTAATTCCATCCCCATAAACTGCCGTTTCAAATTCTTCGCCGCAACCGCTGTCGTCCCGCTTCCCATGAAAGGATCTAAAATAATCTGCCCTTCTTTTGAGGATAACTTGATCAAATACTCAATTAAATCAAGAGGCTTTTGTGCTTCATGAATGCGTTGTTCATCTTTTCTAAAACCAAATTCCAATAAGTTCGTCGGGCTTGAGCCATTGATCAAACATTCCTCAATATTCATCGCCCCTACCTGATTTGTTAAAATATTATCCGTAATTGTGCTGCCAATTTTATAAGGCTTCACAAACCACACAATCGGTTCCCAAATAGGGGCTAAATTACCAAGCCTCCATCCGTCCCACATTTTGGCTTCTTTCAGCAAACCTCTTTTTTCAAAGACAATACTCACCCGTTGAGCACGATGATGGGCAGCGGGTTTTTTCCAACTCAATATATCTTTAATAAGAAAGCCACTATCCTCAAACGCATTAATGACACGGTGAATAGTGCGTCTCGCCCCAAAAATAAATAATGATGAACCATCTTTCATCTTCGGATAAAGATCTGTGGCCCAGGCTTGGCACCACTGCTGATACTCTAATCCAATATTGCGATCAGATTGTGCCCATCCATTAATGGGCTTGCCTCTTCGTTTAAACGCTGATTTTCCTTGTTGGGCGGGTGAATGACCAAGCAATGCAGAATTTGTATTGGCATGCAATACATCCCATTCATCGAGGGAAATGCCATAAGGAATATCGGACACACACAGATCAATACTCTTATCTGTGAGTTTCGGGATATGTGTGACACAATCCCCTAATACGATTTTATTAAGATACTTTTCATTCATGATCACGTCACCTATTATCAATTCTAACGGCGAATATGCTGTGATCTTACTCTATTCAAAAAGACCCCGCAACACTAAAGACTTACAACGCATACCCTTGCCATCTCTATCATTGAATGTTAAACTTAAACTAATGATCAAACACATCTTATCCCTCTCACTGATTGCCATCATCCCAAGCATAAGCCTTGCGGATCAAGTCATTAATCTCAAAGACGGTTCTCAAATCCGTGGTGAACTTGTGAGTATGGTCAATGGGGTTTATACGGTAAAGACCCAGAACTTAGGGCAAATTAGTATTAATGCCGCGAATGTGGTGTCTGTGGCGAGTACGGATGGAATTGCTCCGGCTGCAAATACTGCGCAGCCTCAGCCAATATCCAAACAAGACGTGGATGCCCAATTTCAAAAGACACAAGCTAAACTGATGTCTAATCCAGAAGCTCTCGCTGATATTCAAGAATTAGCCAATGATCCTGAGATTATGAAAATGCTTTCTGATCCTGCTTTAGTTCAAAGTGTCACGAACCGCGACGTGAATGCCATTCAAACCAATCCCAAAACCCAAGCGCTTCTCAATAATCCAAAGATGAAAGCCTTGATGGAAAAGATTCAATCCTCTTCTCCTAGTAATTAAATAAACTCTAAACGCTTATTTTTTATTCGCTAAATGACGCAACTGCCCACAGGCAGCAGCCACATCACGTCCGCGTGGGGTGCGAATGGTGGCATGGACGCCGAATTCTTCTAAGCGATTCTTGAAGGCGTACATTTCTTCGCGGGAAGGAGTTTTGTGACCGAATTCAGAGACGGGATTATAGGGAATTAAATTCATCTTGCAGATAATGCCTTTAAAGGCTTTCTTTAAACTCGCAATAGCTTTATCTGTACAGGTCACATCTTTAATTAAAATATATTCAAAGGTAATTTGACGCTTGGTGGCTTGGCCATATTCACGGCAGGCATCAATGAGTTCATCAAAAGGGTATTTACGGTTAACGGGCATCAGCACATTACGGGATTCATTGTCATAACCGTGTAATGAGATGGCTAATTCGATTTGCAAATTTTGACTGGCCAATTCTTTAATACGTGGAACCAAACCCACCGTCGATATCGTGATATGACGTGCGCCAATGCCAATCCCTTGCGGAGAATTAATCCATTTAATCGCTTTAAATAAATTATCAAAATTATCCAAAGGCTCGCCTGTGCCCATAAAGACAATATTAGACAATGGCCGTTGATGCTTCAGTGCTTCTTCTTTCACATGTAAGACTTGGGTTACAATTTCCGCACAGGTCAAATTTCTCGACAAGCCTCCAATACCGCTCGCACAAAACTTGCAACCAAACTTACACCCTGCTTGCGTTGAAATACACGCAGTTGTACGTGTAGCTGTTGGAATAAGAACGCTCTCGATTTTCTCATGATCATGCAAATCAAATAAGAACTTTGTAGTTCCTTCGACGGAAATATCTTTGGTGGCAATGGTATTGGGTTTTAATTCAAAATCTTGAGCGAGCCTGTCACGGATAGATTGTGGAAGATTCTTCATGCCGTCGAATGACCAAGCATTCTTTTGATAAATCCACTCGGCAATTTGAACAGCCCGAAAGGATTTCTCACCGATTGACTCAATGTACTGAGTCAGCTCATCAAGGGATAAATTGCGAATGTCTTGCATGGGACGATTAGTTTTTCTCGACGAATTCACCAATAGAGCGGTATTTTTTATACCGCTGATCTAATAATGTATCCGGTGATAAGGAAGATAGTTTCTTGATCGCTTTGAGTAAGGCTGCTTTAAGGTTTTGGGCAACTGTTTCCGCATCACGATGAGCACCACCTTGGGGTTCGGGGATAATTTCATCGACGATGCCAAATTTTTCAAGGTCTTCGCCATGGAGCTTTAAGGCGACAGAGGCATCGGGCGCTTTGGAAGAACTACGCCATAAAATGGATGCGCAACCTTCGGGGGAAATAACAGAATAATAGGAATGCTGTAACATAAACACACGGTCAGCCACACCAATACCTAAAGCCCCACCACTACCACCTTCACCAATCACAACAGCGATAATAGGAGTCTTGATACCAGCCATGTCGCGTAAATTCTCGGCGATGGCTTGGGCTTGGCCACGTTCTTCTGCCCCAATCCCAGGATAAGCACCCGGTGTATCAATGAGGCAGATGACAGGGACATTAAATTTTTCCGCCAAACGCATTAAACGCATGGCCTTGCGATAACCTTCGGGATGCGCGCATCCAAAATTACGCTTTAAGTTTTCTTTCACATCACGGCCCTTTTGATGGCCCATGATCATGACTTTAACACCATCAATCTTGGCAAAACCACCGACTAAAGCCAAGTCATCCGCAAATAAGCGATCCCCATGTAATTCTAAGAACTCGTCGGTCATCATGCGAATATAATCAAGCGTATAAGGACGTTTAGGATGGCGTGCAATTTGAACACGTTGCCATGGTGTTAAACGATTATAAATATCTTCTTTGAGTTTCTCGAGTTTGGATTCCAAACGTTTGATTTCAGGTTCAAGCGTCACACGCTTAGACCCCATCTTACGCAGATCCTCGATCTTATGCTCTAACTCAACAATTGGTTTTTCAAAATCTAAATTAGCCATGTTTATTCTTTTGCAAATACAATAAACACATCAACGGCAGAGAGCCGTTGATGCGAATTACTATACTTGATTCCCTAGTCTTGTATTGTTACTTTTGTCCCTGCTGGAACGATATCAAATAATTCTTCCACTTCATTATTCGTCAAACGCACGCAACCGGCTGTTGCTTGTGAACCGATTTCATTAGGTTTAATGGTGCCGTGAATTCCGTAATGAGGATCTTCACCGAAACCCATCCAACGTGAACCTAATTCATTATCAGGACTTTCGGATGGAATGGGTGCTGCACCTGTTTTAAACCACACTGGTTTTGGTATTTTATTAGCAATGGTAAATGTCCCAACAGGGGTTGAATTATCTTTTCCCGTCGAGCATTGATATGTTTTGACCACTTCACCTTCAGAGCTTAACAATAAGACATTTTGTGATTTGTCGACAAAAATACTAAAGGGCGCTTTCCAAATTACTAACTTTTGCCCCACACGAATCACATCGCTTTTTAAATTATTCTTACGGGAAATTAATTCCTTCGTCGTCCCATATTGCTTGGCTAATTTACCCAATGAATCACCGACTTGCACTTCATGGGTCACTGTTTGAGGCGTTTGCTGTTTTGAAAAAATTAAATCAATATTCAAAGACCCTAATTTGTTTTGAATTTCTTCTACTTTTTCATAATCAGGATGCTGGGTAATAATTTGAGAATAAGCCTCTTTTAAGGCTAATTTATCATTACTGCCTTGAGCTTGATTGATATTATCTAACAAGACTTGAAGTGGCGCTGATACTTCAGCCGGAGCGCTTAAAGGACCTACACCCTTTTTTTGAGCAATGGCAATGCCAGCTCCCAATAATGCAATGACAACAATACCAATAATGACCCATAATTTATTCATAATTGCATCCTTAAATGAGAGAACCGCTGTCTCTAAATGAAAAACCCCTTAGTCGATGTACTTTACCTTAGGGTATTATTGACGAATTTAGTGTTGTATGTTAACGTGTATTATATCTATCCCCCGATATAAAAGCAAGTACCGTATTTTAAGTCTATTCCATTTCAATTTCCCCCATTTCTAGAAAGATTAGCCCTATGCTGGCTAAGACGATTTCCTTTGGCATCTCTGGTTTAGATGCCCATCCGGTCACGATTGAGACGGATATCTCCTCTGGTTTACCCAATTTTATCATTGTTGGCTTGGCTGACACGGCTGTCAAAGAAAGCCGGGAACGGGTGCGCACTGCCATTAAACACAGTGGCTATGAGTTTCCCATCGACCATATCACCATTAATTTGGCCCCCGCCGACACCAAAAAAGAAGGCCCAGCCTTTGATGTGGCCATTGCCTTAAGTATTTTAAGCGCTCAAGGGTGCTTTCCTAAAGATGTGCTGTCGACTTTAGGGATTGTCGGTGAATTGTCCTTAAATGGGGATTTAAAGCCTGTTAATGGGGTGTTGGCCATGGCCATGTCATGCCGGGCAGCTGGGTTAAAAGGCATTATTGTCCCTCGGGCTAATGCGGCTCAAGCTAGTTTAGTTGAAGGGCTAATTGTTTATCCCGCCTCGACTTTAAGTGAAATTGCAGGTTGGCTTATGAAGGGAGAGTTGCCCATTATTCCCCTTGAACCGCGTCAGCCTAGTATTCTTACCCTTGCTGAATCATTAGACTTTGCCGACGTGAAAGGGCAATTAGCCGTCAAACGCGGCTTGGAAATTGCTGCTGCGGGAGGTCATAATGTGCTCATTTGTGGTAGTCCTGGCAGTGGCAAAACAATGCTTTCTCGTCGCATGTCGACCATATTACCACCGATGACGTGGCAGGAATCATTGGAAGTCACCCGCATTTATTCCATTGTCGGTCAAATTGCGGCACAAGATTATTTAATAAGCCAACGCCCTGTGCGCTCTCCTCATCATACCGCGTCGAATATTGCTTTAATTGGTGGAGGGTCTCATCCGAAACCCGGTGAAGTTACGTTGGCGCATCATGGGGTATTATTTTTAGACGAGTTACCGGAATTTTCTCGTCATGTCCTTGAAACATTACGTCAGCCTTTAGAGGAAGGTCATGTCACCATTGCACGGGCCAAAGGCACGATGCGTTTTCCGGCTAAGTTTATGTTAATCGCGGCAATGAACCCCTGCCCCTGTGGGTTTAGGCATGATACCCGACGGGAATGCCGCTGCACACCATTGATGATTGAACGTTATCAGCAAAAAATATCGGGGCCCTTAATGGATAGGATTGATCTCTTTTTAAATTCACCGGCACTTAAGCCTGAGGAATTAATGGATATGCCGACGGGTGAAGCATCTCAATTGGTCCGTGAACGTACATGCCGTGCACGGGATATTCAAGTGAAACGTTATACGGCAACACCTTATAGTGCCAATGCGCATATCATGAGTCAGCATATTAAGAAGTTTTGTCCTTTAAGCGCGGATTGCCAAGATCTTCTTAAGAATGCGATGCGGCAGCTTCATTTATCGGCACGGGCGCATGACAAGATTATTAAGGTGGCACGGACAATTGCGGATTTGGAGGGGAGTTCTGATATTTTGGTGGGGCATGTGGCGGAGGCGGTGGGGTATCGGATGTTGGAGGGGATGAAATGAGTATTGGTTTGTGATAAGAATAACGGGCGGACACGAGGTCCGCCCCTACGAGAAGCAGGGACATTTAATAAAAAAGAGGTGGCGTAATTAATTACGGCCACCTCTTTTTGTGTTCTTGAAGATAATTATTTCGCGGCTTTGTTTTCTCTCATTACTTTTGACATACAGGCTTGTAACATTGTCCGCGCTTCGTTTAGATCATCGCGTTGTGTTGATGTGTCGTTTAATAATTTTTGAATGCTCTTGATTTGATCATTCACTTCTTTGAGCATTTGAGCGGTGCTCTTGCCATCTTTGACTAAGAAACCTTCATTGCCGACACCAAGCTCGTCGATAATCGCTTGATATTTCGCGACTTTCTCATTTAAGGAATCGATCGTGCCATTGGCTTTCTTGACATCCGCTCTTAAAGAATCGATTTCTTGTTGCTGGCTTAAGTATGTTTGGGTCTTGTACTTTAATTCTTTTTCTAACGTGGCCAATTGTTTTTCTTTGTCTTTCAATTGGTTTGTAATGGCGTCAATGTCGGCTTGGTTGGCGACCTTCTTATTGACGCGTTCCATGTCTGCATTTAAGTCGGCAATGGTCTTTTGATATCCCTCTGCCTTAGCCTTAAGCGCTTCAATCTCTTTCAAGGCTTCACTGGCTGCCGCAGCACTTGTTTGTAATTGAGCAATTTGTTCATCCTTTTTATTTAACATCGTCTGAACTTGCTTAATTTGATCTTGAGCTGCTTTGTAATCACCACTTAAAGCTTCAGAGGCTTTCAATTTATCTTTGGCTGCTGTTAATTCCTCTGTTAATTGATCGACGCTCTTCTTATAACGATCAAGTTCTTTGGGATCAACTTTCGGGGCCTTATTGGCTTCCTCAGCTTGGGCTTTGGCCTTGTCTAATTGAGACTGTAATGTCTTAATTTGTTCGCTTAATTGAGTTGATTGAGCGCGAGACTGAGCTAATTCTTCGGCAGATGCTTTTTCTATCGTGCTGCGTTCTGCTTCGAATGCCTTTAATTGGTCTTTGGTCTTGGCGAGCTCTTTGGTTAATTCGTCGACGATTTGCTGTTGACGTTCAATTTCTTTTGGACTTGCATCAGCGATCTTCTTCACTTTGCCTAAATCACCTTGCGCTTGACCTAATTGCTCGGTCAATTGCTTAACTTGATTTTGCAAACTAACCACTTCTTGTTTAGTCGAATCAGCGATTTTTGCATTGTCTTGTTTCAATGCAGCGATTTCAGCTTGAGATTTATCGTAGTCTGCTTTGATCTTCTCGGCCGCGTCCAATTGCTTTTTAGACTCTTTGAGTTGTTCGGTTAATTCTTTAATGTTTTGCTTATATTCCTCAATTTGTTTGGGCTCTGCCACAGGAGCTTTCTTCGCATTAGCTAATTCTGTTTGAGCTGCGTTTAATTGCCCGGTGACTTGTTTCACTTGATTGGTTAACTCTTCGATCTTTTGATTAAACTTCGCTGCAGCTTCGGTATTATCATCTTTCAATGATTTAATCTCAGCTTGTGACTTGTCATAATCAGCTTGGATCTTTTGAGCTTGTTTGGTCAATTCAGTGACCTTGGCATGTGATTCATCAATTTCTTGCTTGGCATACTCATCTGCCTTCGCATTGCCTTCCTTTAATACTTTGATCTCGGCTTGGGCTTTGTCATAATCGCTTTTAAGTTTATCAGCGACGGAATTTTGTTTATTTAATTCTTTTAACTGCTCATTTAACTCTTTGATGTTTTGTTTATATTGTTCAATCTGTTTAGGCTCGGCAACAGGTGCTTTTTTAGCATCAGCTAATTCTTGCTTAGCTTGATCTAATTGGGCATTTAATTCTGTGGCTTGTGTTGTTAATTGAGCTTTAACGGTTTTGATTTCTTCTTGAGCTTTGTCATAATCAACTTTAAATTGCTCGGCATCTTTTAATTGCTGGGCAGACTTCTTTAATTGCTCATTTAATTCAGCAATGGTCTTCTTATATTGATCGACCTCTTTCATATCAATCACGGGGCCTTGTTTGGCTTCGGCCAAGGATTGAGTGGCTGTCTTTAATTCACCTTCAAGAGTCTCAACTTTTTTATTTAATTGGTCGATGATGTCTTGGGATTTTTGTTGATCTTTTTGATAGTCAGCCTTCGCTGCTTGTTCTTTATCAAGGGCAGATTGCAATTCCGTTAATTTATTGGAAAGTGCGTCGACATTCTTCTTATAAGATTTTAATTCCTTCGATTCTTCTTTAGGAGATTTCTTAACCGTATCCAATTCTTCTTGGGTTTGAGTCAAATTCTTATTGAGCGTCTTTACTTGATTTTGTAAATCTGTGATCAATTGACGGGATTGAGCTAATTCTTCATTAGCCGCTTTGGATGCTTTACCTTCTTCAGATTCAAAACGCTTCACTTGATCTTGAGCATTGGTCAATTTCAAGTTAAGTTCATTGATTTGATTCTTATAACGTTCAACTTCTTTGATATCAACGACAGGTAATGCTTTGGCCTGTGTTGACTTTGATTGCAATTCTTTAATTTGATCTTGGTAATTCTTAATATCAGCCTCGAGCTTGCTAATGACTTTATCTTTCACTTCCACTTGTTCAATCGGAACACTCTTGGCAAAATATTGGTTCACATCATTTAATTGTTTTTTCAAATCTTCCACTTGGGTCTTATAATTCGCAACTTCTTTAGGATCATTATTCACGGAAGATTCCAAGACCTTAATCTTGGCTTGGGCTTGATCTAATAATCCTTGCAAGTTATAGACCTTGTCTCTTAAGACAAGTATTTCATCAGTCTTTAATCCGACGTGATTTCTTAATGTTTCAATTTCCTGTTGAGACTTGGCTAATTGATCTTTGAGCAATTTTGCTTCTTCAAATGACATGGTCTTCTTGGCTTGTGCTTCAGCCTTCTTTAATTTATCCATCAAGTCATTGATCTCAGCTTGATAATCATGCTCTTTTAAATCAAATTGGCCCTTCAAACGCTTAATTTCCATATCCTTATATTGCGCGTCGGTGACCGTGCGATTTAATTCTTCTTTGCCTTGGGCGATTTGTTTTTCTAATTCTTTGACATCTTCATCCCATTGCGCTTTTTGTTTTTCTTGAGCACTGGTATCGCTCTTTAATGTGGCTAATGCATTTTGTTGGGCAGTTAATGCTGCTGATAATTCCGCAACCTTGCTATTGGCATTGCCTAATTGAGCTTCTAAGACGACAATATCTTCTTGTTTAGGCGCCTTCTCTTTATAGGCATTGGCTTGGGCTAATTCTTGCTGCACAGATTCTAAGGTGGCTTGTTGTTTCTTTAATTGAGCCGTTAATTCATCAACACGCGCTTTATTATCTTTAGCGGTTTGATCAGCCATTTCTTGCATCATGGCAATGGTAATGTCTTTGCCACGCACTGTTTCATCTTTGGTTGAAGAACGTTTTTCAAGTTCGTAGAAATATTGTTTAACCTTGGCAATCTCAGCTTCTTTTAAGGCAAGTTGATCTGTTAAATTGCTGATGGTTTTTTCTAATTCAGCACGACTGCGTTGGGCGCCTAAAGCTTCTCTTAATTTCTCGTCGTAATTGGTCGTGGTTTTCTTTAATTTTTCTTGATACACATCAAGCATGTCGTTTAAACGGGCTTGCTCTGCTTTCTTTTCTGTTAATTCAGTTTTCAAGGTATCAATTTCAGCTTGTTTCTGGGCTAATTGGGTATTAAAGGTATTTACTTTATTTTGCCAATTGGCTGAGGATTGCTGATTATTCTTAAAGTAGGTTGCAACACGTTCATTAATATCATCAACACGGTTGGTGAGTTGCTCGACGCGTGTACCTGTCAATTTTTCTTTCGTTAATAATAAAGCAATTTGTTCTTCTTGCTTATCAATGAGTTCTTTAGCTAAGTCATATTTGACTTGGGCATCATTATTCAGTGATTGAGCTTTAGCTTTCTCCGTCAATAAAATCTTTAATTCTACAATTTGAGCTTCTAATTCATTGACCTTTTGAGCTTGGGCTTTAAAGGCATTAGCTTGTTCTTGGGCTTGTACCAATTGAGTATGTAATGCTTCCATGTTGGCATTATTACCCGATAATTGCTCTTCCTTAGCCTTAATGGTGTCTTGCAGCTTCGCTAACATTTCTTCCATTTGGGCGACATTATTATTTTTGGTTTGGAAATCAGACTTTAACGCACTGACTTGGTCACGTAAGGACTCCAGCACATTCCAGCTTTCCTGACGGTCTTTGGAATTTTGATTGTACTCATTTTTTAATGAGGTCAATTCTTGTTGCAAGGCTTGTAATGCTTCTTCTTTCTTCGTTAATTCATTGTCTTTCGCTTCAGCACGAGCATTGGCTTCATCGACAACTTTTTGATTGTCGGCAATGGATTTACGTTGCTCCGCAATCACATTTTCTTTGCTTTCGATTTCCTTCTTTAAATCATCGTTCTTAACCGTTGCAGCGTCATTGAAGTCGCTCTTTAATTGTGTTAATTGTTGCTGCAAATCTTGAAGCGCTTGTTCTTTCTTCGTTAATTCATTGTCTTTGGCTTCAACGCGGGCATTGGCTTCATCGACAACTTTTTGATTGTCGGCGATTTCTTTGCTTTGCTTGGTAATCAATTCTTCTTTGAGCTTAATTTGTTCTGTCAAATTGGCCATGGCTTTGTCATTGGCAATTTGCAACTCATTCTTTAAAGCCACTAATTTATCTTTAGACTCAACTTCACCTTGAGCTTGATGGGCTTGTTGATCTTCTGATTTCAAATTGATGGTGGAATTATCTTTTTGGATCGTGGATAAATCTTCGGTAAGACCACTCAGACGGGTATTAAGAGATTCTATTTCTTTGTCTTTGGTTGCGATCGTCGCTGTTTGTTCGGTGACATTCGCTTTTAACGCAGTAATGATTTTTTCCCAATCCGATTCTGTATCGGTTGATTGGCTGATCTTATCGCTTAATTGAGCGAGTCTAGATTTTAAATCAGCGATGGTCGAATCAGATTTCTTAATACGGGTAGTCAATTCTTGAATCTGTGCGTCTTTTTCAGCAATGATTTTATCATAATTAGCAATCTTGGCGTCGCTGGCTAATAACTTATCGGTTAAATCTTTCAATTCGGTTGATTTATTATCCCAATCAATGACAGCATCAGACATTTGCGATGTTTTTTTACTTAACGCATCAGAAAGTTCATCGATCTTTTGTTTTTGGTCAGAGGTCTTTTTACGCAATTCAGAAAGCTCGGCATTTTTAGCATCAATCTCGCTTTGGTATTTATTAATGCGGTCAATGCTTTCTTGATTGCCATTATGCAATTTGCCATTTAATTCATCGATGCGTGAGGCATAATCGATTAACAACTTATCTTGACGGCTATTGCCATCGCGTAAGCGTTCATTAATTTCAGCTAATTCATTACGTAATAATTCGAGATTGCGATACTTTTCATGGAGAGCTTGTTTTTTGCCATGCAATTCTTCGATTAAAGCGCTGACATAGACGGGATCGGTTTCATACATATTATCCCCGATCTTACGCACACCCATACCACCAGCGGCAATACGGATTTGATCACGCTTGATAATGGTCATGCTGTATTCATCTAACGCTTGGCTTGCGGCTTTGGCATTTGCACTAATGCCGGGATTCGTATTGATTAAAGCGCGATTGGATTCAATTAATTGACGGACACGAATTTCTTCGTCGCGGTTCATGCGGTCTTGATTGAGAATATCTTGTTGTAATGTTTCAACTTGCTTAGCACCGTTTACAAGTGGGGCTGCAACTGTAACGGGAGTCTGGGCATACCCTAATGGGAGTTGCACCGTGCAAAATGTAATTGTAATTAATCCGGCTGTTAGGCGTTGAAAATTCATATATTCCTCGATTTTAATTATGGGCGTTGGTTATCCACATCATGGCGTAATTGATTAAGGTCTTGTTTTAAGCCATTGAGGTAGGCATCAAACTGTTCTGGGTTGTCAACTGCAGGAACTGCGGATGAAGTATTAGCAGATTGTGCTGAGATATCGGTTAATTCTGTTTTTAAGGTGCTGATTTCCGTATTCTTTTTGGCAATACGGGCACGAAGTTCTTCGATGGTGGCTTTATCAGATAAATCGGTAGATTGAATATTATCAGGAATGGTGACTGTTTTCACAGGTTTGAAATTTAAACGTTTGGCTTTAGGATTGATCTTCTCTAAATAGCTTAAGGCCCCTTGATGATTAGGATCGTAGAATAAAACACGGTTAAAAACATCTTCCGCATCAGGGTAGAAACGGCGGTCAAAAAGCATAACACCATAATCCATTAAGGTAGCTGTAACAATGCCGCGCATGGGAACGGGCTGATGATTTTGAGCGTAAATTGATCCTGTGCACACTAAACTGAGTAAAACACCTAAAATGAGCTTTTTCATTGGGTCCTAACCTGTTGATGATAAACGGTTTATAAAAAGATCGATTTCTCGACGACTAAACATGGTGAGAGTATAACATCCCGTCGGTGCAATGTCAAGGTTGGCTAAAGGGCTGGTGTCAATGGAAATATGGGATTTTTTTGGGGGGTATCTGGGCTGTTATTTTGTGGGATAAGAATAACGGGCGGACACGAGGTCCGCCCCTACACAAATAGGTGTTATGGGTGACACTGGACGCCTGATAATTTAATATTGTATGTGATTAACTGTGTATGTTATAACATTGCTCTATGGATCAAACAGCTACCCCCATGCTTCGTCAATATCAGGATATTAAATCTCGCCATCAGGACTCTATTCTTTTTTTTCGTTTAGGGGATTTTTATGAGATGTTTTTTGATGATGCGAAGGAAGCTTCCTCTATATTAGACCTTGTCTTAACCTCCCGCGGGCAGGATATTAAGGGCAAAATACCGATGTGTGGGATTCCTTATCACTCGGCAGATAATTACATTGCGAAACTCATTAAAGCTGGAAAGAAAGTGGCTATTTGTGAGCAGACGGAAGATGTGGCGGTTGCGAAAGGGATTGTTAAACGGGATGTGGTGCGCATTATCACCGCTGGGACTTATTTAGATGAAGCAACAGATTCACGGTTTGTTTGTACGTTAATAGCGACGGGTGATACATTTGGCGTGGCTTTAATTGATTCTAGTGGTGGGACTATTCTCGCCAATGAATTGAGTGGTTTGCAGACGGTGGAATTGATCGCAAAGTATCCTGTGTATGAATGTGTTTTTCCGGAAGCGCAGGAAGAACATATTGCCCAATGGCTTAATCATCCTTTACTGAAATCCAAACACATTTGCCGTTCTCCCTTCGGTGATTGGGCATTTAACCGCGATGCGGCCTATAAAAATCTATTGAATCATTTTGGTGTGCATTCTTTAAAAGGCTTTGGTGTCGACGGGCTTAATATGGCTATTAGTGCCTGTGGGGCTTTAATCGAATATTTAAAAACGGTAAGTAAAACACCGTTAAAGCATATTGATAAGATTTCGCTGTATGCGCATTCCAATTATGTTTTTATCTCACCTGCTGCCCATTATGGGTTGGAAATGGAGAGTTTGCTTA
This sequence comes from uncultured Planctomycetales bacterium, assembly GCA_964480185.1. Classification (GTDB taxonomy): domain Bacteria; phylum Omnitrophota; class Gorgyraeia; order Zapsychrales; family Fredricksoniimonadaceae; genus CAYZPQ01. Next base: position 24,005 of record CAYZPQ010000010.1, read on the forward strand.
AGACTTTAGATCATACGCATACGGCGATGGGTCGACGGTTATTTCGGTTTTGGCTTTATCATCCATTGAAAGATGTTGCGTCGATTAGATCCCGCCAAGATGCGATTCGTTCTTTAAGTGAACAGCAACGCGTCCAAGAATCATTAGG
>CAYZPQ010000010.1:24162-26956 GCA_964480185.1 uncultured Planctomycetales bacterium
CACTTAAAAATGTTGCCACCATCAAACAGCGTCAAGAGGCTGTGCAATTGCTTAATAGCAATAATGCCCAATCACAGAAGTTAGGTGAATGCTTAAAAAATTTGCCTGATTTAGAAAAAGCTTTGTCACGCATTTCCTCAGGATGCGCAACGATTAAAGATGTGTTGGCGATTCGCCAGGGATTATTGCGTGCGCCACTTCTTAAAGAAATTATTGCAGGTGCATCTAGCACTGATCTATTAACCATTGATGATGTCGTTGCATTGCGTGAGACAATCACGCGCACCATTAATCCTGATGTGCCATTGGCAAAACCCGACGGGAAGATTGTTTGCGCTGGTATTGATCGAGAGCTCGATGAATTGCGGGATATCTTAGAGAATGGGAAACAATGGTTGGCTTCCTACCAGGCTGGCGAAGTGCAAAAGACAGGGATTAATTCTCTTAAGGTTGGATTTAATAATGTCTTTGGTTTTTACATTGAGATTTCCAAAGCCAATCAGAAAAATGTGCCGGTCAATTATGTGCGTAAGCAAACCCTCGTTAATGGTGAGCGTTACATTACTCAAGAGCTTAAAGAATATGAAGAGAAGTTTCTCACCGCTCAAGATAAAATCTTAGCGATTGAGCGGCGCATTCTTGGCTCTATTGAACGCGACATCCTTGATCAAAGCATTGCGCTCCATAAACTCTGTAGCCAAATTGCCACCATTGATTGTGTGCACGCCTTGAGTGTCGTTGCAGGTTGGCATCATTATATTTTCCCAACTCTCGATGAAAGCACCGTGCTTGATATTAAAGATGGTCGACATCCAGTTGTTGAAAAAACTGTCACGGCAGATTTTGTGGCGAATGATACTGTCTTAGATACTGATCAAAACCATTTGATAATCTTAACAGGTCCTAATATGGCGGGTAAGTCGACGTATATTCGCCAAACAGCGATTCTCGTTATCATGGCGCAAATGGGTGCTCCTATACCCGCTCAAAGTGCTACGATTGGCATTGTTGATAAAATCTTCACCCGTATTGGTGCTCATGATGCGATTGCCCAAGGGCAAAGTACATTCATGGTGGAGATGACGGAGACTGCTGATATTTTAAATAATCTAACACCTCGCTCCTTAGTAATTCTAGATGAAATTGGCCGTGGTACATCGACGAGTGATGGGCTTTCATTGGCGTGGGCCTTGGCTGAATACATGCAAACACAGAAAGTCCGTACTTTATTTGCCACCCACTTTCATGAGCTTGTCGCTTTAGCAAATAAATTTAGCGGTGTTAAGAATTTCAATGTCGCTGTGAAAGAATGGAAAGATAAGATTATCTTCATGCATAAGATTGTGCCTGGTGGATCGGATGATTCGTATGGGATTTATGTGGCGAAGCTAGCTGGTATTCCGGATAAAGTGATTCATCGCTCTAAAGAAATATTATCTGAGCTTGAATTAGGCAGCATCACACCGACGGCGAATACGAATAAACAATTGAATTTATTTACGCCGAGTGTTGATACAGCATCAACGGAAGTGCGTGAGGCTTTAGAAGCGATTGATATTAATACTTTAACCCCGATTGATGCCTTGAATAAATTGCAGGAATTGAAGCGGAAACTATTATAAACAATTGGTGACAGCTACCAATTAAACTAATTGGTAGCTGTCACCAATTAATTAAATGGAAACACATGTCTGTTAAAATTTTATCCTCAGATGTTATTGCTAAGATTGCTGCCGGTGAGGTAGTTGATCGTCCCTCCTCTGTGGTGAAGGAATTGTTGGAGAATGCGATTGATGCGGGAGCTTCTTCGGTAGAGATTCTTTTAGCGGATGCGGGGAAAGAATCGATTTTGATTAAAGATAATGGGTCTGGTATTGCCCGATCTGATTTAGAGACGATCTTTCAGCGTCATGCGACGAGTAAGATTCGCTCCATGGAAGATTTGGATAATCTTTCATCCATGGGATTTCGTGGGGAGGCATTGTATTCGATCGGTGCTGTCAGTGCGGTCACACTTAAGACCAATGGTTGGCAATTAAACGTACGTGGTGGTGAACGCCTCGGGCTTCAACCTTCGGCTGTGCCAGAACGTGGTACTCATATTGAAATCGCTCAACTTTTCTTTAATACTCCTGCCCGTCGTAAATTCTTAAAGAATACAACCAGTGAAATGACCGCGATTTTGAATGCGGTTCTACCTTATGGTCTTATTTACCCTCAACTTCGATTAGCCTTAACTCACAATAGTCGATCTGTCTTAGATTTTAGACCAACACCCAATCGCTTGGATCGCATTGCGCATGCGTTTAATTGTGCGGCGAAAGATTTAATTGAAACAGAACAAGAGCTTGCTGCCGAAGGCGTTAAGATCCGTCTGACCTTGGGGTGTATTAATGTACAACGTGCTCGTCGGGACTTGCAGTTTATCTTTATAAATAATCGTCCTGTTGATAGTAAAACAATCAGCTTTAATCTCAATGATATGTATAAACTCATTCTCCCCCCGGGAGTTTATGGAGCGTTTGTTGTTGAGCTGCATTTAAATCCGACAAATGTTGATGTGAACATCCATCCGACAAAACGCGAAGTACGTTTGCATGGAGAAGCGCGCATTATCAGTGCTTTGCGTCGTTTGGCAGAATCAGCATTGATGCAACAGGGTGCCATTAAGACGGTGTTTCCTGCCTATACAATAGGTGAACCTGTTCAACATCATTTCAATGCAGGTGGAATTGTCCGTCACAGTTTCAACGACGGTGGGCAAATTGCTGAACCTGCTCTTTCCTACTCTCCT
>CAYZPQ010000011.1:0-1515 GCA_964480185.1 uncultured Planctomycetales bacterium
AGTATAGACTATTTGGCACCTCAAAGCAAGCGCTTTCTTCCTAACCTCTAATATGCTACAAATACTGGAGTTAGGACTTGCTTTTCATTGAAATTATGTCACACTTGAAGTAGCAAGGATGAATTCGTGTTTTTTTAAAAAAGCTGCTCAAAGGAGCTGTTATGTCACTGTCCTCACATCTCTTCCTATTCATTTTCCTAACCTATTTCAGTTCATTGAGTTTTGCTCAACAGCAAACCATAACTTATAATGCCTCTCCTAACGGAAAATATAATTCCATGACAACAAATGAATTCATCATTGGAGATACCAGCGTGCGTAGTAGTCAGGACTGCACTGGCATTACTAATCCCACGGGAGGCAAAAGAGTTCTTATAAATAGCGCCACTGGAACTGCCTACATTTGTGATGGCAACAATTCTTTTGATGACATCGCCTGGATACCTGATAGAAATACATTGTATCTTTCTAATATAGACGATGGGAAATTTGGATATCTTTCTCCAGATAAAACAACATTCTCGGGTATTAAATTTAATGAGCCTAATTTGTCTTTCTTTAATGGTCCTATTGGAAATGTAACCGACGATGCTAATGCATTACTTTCTCTTTCCACCACCGGCGTCACAATGCGCGGACCTAGCACATCATCATCCCCCATTAACACCAACACCTACAGACCTGCGATGGTTTTAAGCAATGGCTCAACGGGTACAACTCCGACGAGTAATGTGGGTTCTGCGGTTGGGAATCATGGGGCAAAACGATTGGCATTGGCTGAAGAGAATAATCGGTTTTATGGATTAGGCGTTGCTGCAAATACATTAGAATTTCATGCATCAAGCGCAACTAACGGTACAGCATCTAACCCTCACATGGTTCTTGTCAATTCCAACACTGCGAATACGACCAGCGCTCGATTGGGTATCAATAAACCTGTACCCACTGTTGCCCTCGACGTCGTCGGAGCTATTGCAGCCACACAAAACTTAAACATTAGTGGTAGTGTCGGCATCGGCTTTGCCGGGGCACCAACTGCCGGTGCTAAGTTAGAAGTACGTGGTGGGGATATTCAAGCGACTGGGGGAAATATTGTTGTCACAACTGGAAAAATAGCGATTGCTGAAAATAATCCTAATCAGGGGCAATTGATTATCCCTGTTTATACCAGTGGCAATAAACCTGTATGCGCACAGAGTGGGACAGAAGTACCTGGTTGTTATTGGATTCAACAATAAGGTCAAAATACTATGAAGCGCTGTTGGATCACTTTATGTTTGATTACGTTATTCACGACGCTGGCCTCTTTAGGCCACAGCGCTGGAGAAAGTGTTTATAATAAATGTTCTGGTGGCGCCGTCGGAGAAGAAGATCCCTACTTCATCGGCAATGTCGTTAAACTCCCTAACTTTCCTGAAGGTTATGATTTTTACACCTTGACTGCCAAGTCGGGGACGACCACCTATTCGCTGACCCAAATGAGAGAACATTGGTATCTTCATTCAAAATTCAATG
>CAYZPQ010000011.1:1525-3021 GCA_964480185.1 uncultured Planctomycetales bacterium
AAGGTATAGGATTCCTTAAACCGATATGCTTCATAGCGCGTAATTTTCTGATAACGTTTTGGGGCCTTACCGCTCATTCCGATCTGCACTGAACTGCCGCGGTTTTTGATATTGAAGGTGTTGGCACGAAAGCGTGGAACTATCAGGTGTCTTATCATCGACGTGTACCCGGGGGACTACAAACTATCGGGCCTATCACGATTAATACGAGGCCTTTAGGCAAACCTCAACGTACCGACTTGCCCTGGTGCGCTAAAAAAGGACCTATTGAAGATGCCGATGACCCGAATGGTGTTTACACAGGCTTGCAATTATACGACGGAACAAGCATGGTGCCTATTGCCTTTAATACGCCTGATACGAATGATGCCATCAATCTTAAAATGTATATGCCCTATGCCGATGACAATAATAAGAATGACTGGAAACCCATGCTTGTGGATGAGAGTGATCCATCAGCCAGCAAATTCCGCATTGTCCTGGCAGCGAACAATATTAAAGCGTTGAAACTCTATACCGAAGTCCCCATCAACAATACTTCAACGCCTCTTCCCTCACGCACCTGTTCTACACCATGTTCTCCCATTTGTTCCGGCGGGAAAACTGTTCAGATTGGGGCTTGCGTCAGCGGGGCTTGTCAGTATTCATCGGTAACAACGACGGAAGATTATACCATCAATCAAGTCACAGCTTCACCGCCAGCAGACCAAAACAATAAATGCTTAGGCGGCCCTTGTGGAAACACTACCTGCGGATCCAATAAAAGCTGTAAAACAATTCAATTTGTCACCACTGATTCGAGCTTAAATAATATATGTCCTTTTCAATATGAATGTGTGGACAATCCAAATTGTATGGCGTGCCCCACATCAAGTCCATTTACCAGCGCAAGTCTCTGCCCAGGTACTACGCCTACTAGTCAATCAATGGCATCACCTATTCTCGTTTCCAATGGAGCTTGTCCGACGGACAAAACTATTTGCGCCTATCAATGCCCTGTTAATTCTGTTAAATCCGGCACTACATGTTCTCAGATTGTGTATCAATGTATGGGGGCTATTCCTGCGAATGCCGAAGAATGCGTGCTTAACCAATCTATTGCATTAACAAGTAATTCCACAAGAGCTTATGTGAATTCATGCATAGGCAATACTGCCGCATGTAAATTCTCCTGTAAAGCCACATTTACTTATAATACAACCACCAAAACATGCGAATGTCCGACGGGAACATCTCTTGATACAGCAACAAATACCTGTAAATCTACGACGGGAAATGCCGTATGCGGTAACGGCATTCTCGAGGCCGGTGAAGACTGCGATCCAAAAGCAGGATCCCCCGCACCAACCTGCGGGATGCCAGGACAAGAATTTACATGTAATCGGGCAACATGCCGCTATGAATGTCCCGCAGGCGGTTGTCGCGAGGGAGATGATTGTAAATTATGGGCCAAATGTACCTTTAGTGGTACCTGCACATTCGTCACTGTTGATGCA
>CAYZPQ010000011.1:3031-10202 GCA_964480185.1 uncultured Planctomycetales bacterium
GATGACAATGATAGCTTCTCGGCCTCAGGTTCTGTGGCGATCACTTTAGAAACCGTATGGGGAGAAAAGGCCATTCCAAGAGAAGGCTTATCAGATTATATGTGCGGGGCATACACAAATTGTTGCCCTCGAGGATCAATGAATGGTGCTCCACGCACAAAGGTTGCTACCTGTACTACTAGCGCTATTGCTCCAACAAAAGCGGGTGAGCCTCCTACCGCGTCAGTAGATAATGCAACGGCACTGTTCTCGATGCCCGCCTATAATGATGGGAATGTCACCTTGCCGATGGTTGATTATACCTGTAGCCATTCACCTAACCCACGTAATTCTTGCGTCGGAGCACAATGCGATGTGTGGGAAGGTTCGACTGAAACAACAACGATAATACAGCCCTATTCAAGCGCTGCGCCCAATTCAACTGATTACTATTGCTGTGGTTATCCTCAAGATAGCGGAGATAATTCGTTTATGCATAAGTGCGAAGATATTCCTACCGGAGAATAGTATTTCAATAGCATGAAAAAAATACTTTGTGTTATTGTCGTATTTTGTGCATTATTTAGTATTCGGCTTGGGTATCCACCTGTGCCATATTTCGATGAATTTTTTTATGTACCCGCTGCTAAAGCTTTTAGCCATCTTTCTGGTTATCTGCAAGACCGTCACCCTCCTTTAAGTCTCTTATCCATGTCATTAAGTATGAATATTGTCGGAGAAAATTCGTGGGGCTGGCGCTTACCTTCCCTTCTCTATGCAGGCTGTGCAACAGCATTAGCTGGGTATTTAGCTTTCATGCTTTCAGGACGACAAAGTCTATTTTGGCTTGTCTCTGGCCTACTATCATTAGATGGCATATGGATTACACAAGGCCGAATTGCTTTACCGAATGCCCCAATGATATTTTTTATTCTATTGACGCTGATATGTTGGCGATTAGGTCATGTCAATCAAACTCAGCGCATCAAATTCTGGATTATCGCAAGCGTCTGTGCTGGCTTAGCTGCAGCATGTAAATGGCAGGGAGCATTGGTAATTTTTGTCCCGATTCTTTATTATGTCTTTGCTCAAAAGACCGATCGACTCGACGGAAAAATACCGCGTTATTTCTGGATATATGGAATTCTTTTGATGATACTTGCTTACTTGAGCACATTTAGCATCGTGCTTTTTATCAAAGGAATGACATGGGTTGATATCTTTAAACTTCAGTATCAATTGCCATTGCCGCATTTACTCAGCGATGCCCATCGAGATGCGTCCTATTGGTACACCTGGCCATTTCTCCTACGCCCAGTTTGGTATGGCGTACATGTCAGAACTCCTGATTTGCCGATGGGAAGTCAAATAGCAGATGCAATTCTTTGTGTAGGTAATCCATTTTTATTTATGCTTTTTATTCCGGCATTAATATGGATTATCTGGCAGTTAAAGCGTCGTCCTTCTCCTGTGCTGATTGTATCCGCGATTGGTTTTCTTGTATTTTGGATACCGTCAATGGCGATGGGAAAATTAGCGATGATATATCATTTTTATCCCGCATTAGTATTTATGGTGATGACGATTGCTACCATGCTAGCCGACATGCTCGACTCAAAAAACGAAGCTATTTCTTTATCCTCGATTTGCCTACTCATCCTAATCTTCATCGGATTTCTTTTTTTCTATCCTGTCTGGACAGGCCTCCCCATTAGCGACACATTCCTACGCCAACATATTTGGCTTCCGACGTGGAATTAATATCCAAGCAATAAAACGATTTCACCTTTGAGGGGTTTTTGATCGACGGTGATAAGCCATTGGCTGGCTTTCATGGTGCGGCTTTCTTCGAAGGTTTTGGTGAGCTCGCGGGCGATGGTGACATCAATATCACCTAAGACATCGAGGATTTCTTGAAGTGTTTTATCAATGCGATGCGGGGATTCATAAAAAATAGTTGTTTTACCAATCGCCTTACTCTCTTCTAATTTCTTTTTTCTCTGCCCGGACTTCACAGGCAAAAATCCCATAAACACAAATTCATGATTGGGCAAGCCCGATAAACTTAAACCTGCAATCGCCGCACAAGGACCAGGAATAACGCATATCGGCAAGCCTGCTTCTTTAACCGCACGGATTAATGGAAAACCAGGATCAGCAATACCAGGAGTCCCCGCATCGGAGACCAACGCCACTTTCTTACCTTCTTTTAAAAGCCCGACGATATAATCTGTTTTTGATTGCTCATTGTGGGTAAAGAATGAAGTGAGCGGTTTGGAAATACCAAAATGTTTGAGCAATTGCCCCGTATGACGGGTGTCTTCGGCGGCGATCATGTCGACGAGTTTGAGAGTTTCTAGGGCGCGTAAGGTGATGTCACCTAGATTGCCGATAGGAGTTGAGACGATATATAGCATAGAGCTCTTATAAGTAATTAAGTATTGTGTCCCCCTAATTCACTTACTCCACTGTGACGGACTTGGCTAGATTGCGGGGTTGATCGACGTCATTGCCGCGTTTGACGGAAATGAAATAGGCGATTAATTGCATGGGAATTGATACTAGTAATGGCGATAACAGTTCATCGATCTTAGGAATTTCAATGACAAAATCGGCATGATGTTTAATTTCTTTATCGCCTTCCGTCGCAATTGCTACAACACTTCCCTTACGTGCTTTAATCTCTTGAATATTAGACGCCATCTTATCATACACATGGGATTGAGGTGTAATGCACACAACAGCACGATACTCGTCGATCAACGCAATCGGACCATGTTTCATTTCACCCGCCGCATAACCTTCGGCAGGGATATAAGAAATTTCTTTTAACTTCAAGGCGCCTTCTAAGGCTGATGGGAAATTTATATTACGCCCTAAGAATAAAAAACAACCAAAATGAGAATTCGCTTCCGCGATTTTTGCGATGGATGATTTCTTCTTTAAAATCTCACGCAATAACTTCGGCACTTTTCCTAAATCAGCTGTTAACTGTTTAAACCGTACCGGAGTAATAGCCCGACGAGATTTGGCTAATTTTAAGGCAAATAAATACAACATCATCAATTGCGCAGTATAAGCTTTAGTTGAGGCCACACCAATTTCTGGACCCGCGTGGGTGTATAAAACTCCATCAGCTTCACGCGCTAAGCTCGACCCAATCACATTGCACACCGCAATAACCAAAGCGCCTTTGCGTTTGGCTTCGCGCACCGCTGCTAATGTATCTGCAGTTTCACCAGATTGACTTACTGCCACAATTAACGTATGTTTATCAACAATCGCATCACGGTAACGAAATTCCGACGATGTATCGACTTCAACCGGAACTCGCGCTAAGGCTTCAATGGCATATTTACCAACCATCCCCGCATGGTATGCTGTACCGCACGCCACAACTGTAATTTTTTTAATGGCCTGCAATGCTTTATCCGATAAATCAAACCCTTCTAACACCAATTGCCCTTTTTTAAAACGCGTGGACAACATGGCGTCTAACACATTTGGTTGCTCATGAATTTCTTTGAGCATGAAATGCGGATAACCTTCTTTTTGAGCACTCTTGACGGAAAAATCAACGGTATCAATCTTTACTGGATTTTTCTTACCTGTAAAATCACACAGCTCAACTTTATCTTTGGTTAAAACCGCCATTTGACCATCTTTTAAATAAATCACCCGACGGGTGCGGTCCATCAACGCAGGCACATCAGAGGCAATATAATTTTCCCCATCACCAATGCCAACGATCAATGGTGAACCAACACGGGCTGCAATCAAAAGATCTGGATGTATCTGTTTGAGAGACAAAATGATACCCACGTTTCTTTAACTTATCACGCAATACGGCATAATTTTCAATGATCCCATTATGCACCACTGCAAATTGATGTTTTTGATCGACGTGAGGATGTGAATTAACGTCAGAAGGAAGGCCATGTGTAGCCCAACGGGTATGCGATATACCAATGTGAGCAAATGGAACAGGTTGCTGCGCGATTAAGTCTTCGAGGAAGCGAATCTTGCCTTTGGCTTTACGCACCACCAACGTTCCGTCATTGGCAATTAAACCAATGCCGCTTGAATCATAACCACGGTATTCCAATTTCTTTAAAGAATTGATGAGTATTGCTGTGGAGTCTTGTGATCCAATGTATCCAATAATTCCGCACATAATCAATCATCCTTTACAAATACTAAAGGGACAGCGCTTAATGAAAGCACTGTCCCTAAATTTAAAACAAATTAAGCAGCTGCAGTTACAGGCTTAACATTGACGTAAGTCACAACAGTTTTGTAGGCATTCTTCTTCTTTGTGAAATACACTTCGCCATCAATTAAGGCTGTGACGCTATTACGGCCAGATGTACCTAAACCGGCTTTCCATAATGTGCCTTGACGGGTCAAGACAGTACCAGCTTTGACAATTTGACCGCCGGACACTTTAATGCCGCGCGTTTCAACGTAAAATTTACTTGTTATACCACCAACACGACCACCCATAATGAAACCCTCTTTTGACTATTTTTTGTTGAAGTTAAGTCGCTTAATATACATTAAACCTAAAAAAGTTCAACGAAAATCTTCCTTAGGCTATAATTTGTCAATTTCGGCTTTCCAGCTTGCCACATCACGGGCATTGGTTTTCTTGCCATTAATAAAATACGTTGGCGTGCCATGCACCTCTACGGTTTGGACTAATTGCTCATCTGCTTGAATCATGGCTTCCCATTTGGCATCTTGTTCGGTAACATCTTTATTTAATTTCTTTAAATTTAAGCCTAATTTCTCTGCATATTCTTTCACTTTGGCTTCACTTGTATCCCCCCCATTTTCTAAAAGTATCGCCACCATCTCGGCATATTTGCCTTGCTCATTGGCTGCTAACGCTAATTTCGCCGCATGACGGGCATTGGGATGAAAGGGTAATGGGAAATTCTTAATAATTAAACGCACTTTATCAGGGTACGCCGCCACAGCTTCTTTTAAAGGCCCATGGAAACGCGCACAAAATGGGCATTGCAAATCGCTAAATTCGACAATGGTCACCGGTGCATCTGCTTTACCAATAATAGGTGAATCACCGACGGGAATTTCATACACTTTATTGGGGTCTTCTTGTGGAGGCATGGGTTGAGGTGCTGCTTGCGCAGGACGTTCATCCATTTTCTTTTCTAATTCCGCGTATTTTGCTTCAAGCGCATCTAATTTCTGGGCCAATTGAAATGCGGTCGCATTCATAGGGGAAATGGCAAGGGAGACGGTATTGTTAATCGCAAATAATAAGCCCACGGCAGAGCCTGTTGCTACTAAAATGACTAAGACAATTACCAACGCATTATTTTTCATATTCATGTCCTTAACGTAGAGTATTGATAGCGGTTAATTGGTCTATTATAAATCAATTTTTGCAAAACGCTCAATAATAAATTTAATATCATCCCATCGTTTATCACATCCAAACACCGCCACCATCAACATGGCATCCCCCTTAGGAATAAACCCAACAAAACATGCTTTGGCCTGACGGGTATAGCCGGTTTTACCGTAAATATTTTGTTTCCAGCCTAAAAATAAAGCCTTATTGTGAGACTTTAAATAATGCTTCCGTCCATTTTTAGAATAAATGAGGCGGTTCTTATATTTAATGGCTTGTTTAAAAAAATCATTCTTTAAGGCTTCATTTAAAATTAAGGACATATCCAAAGCGGTTGTATACTGACGTTTTTTATCAGGAAGCCCATGGGGATTGGCAAAAATGGTATGTTTCGCTCCAATAGCACGTGCACGATCATTCATCATGTCGACGAAATTTTCTTGAGTCCCTCCCACCGCTTCTGCTAAAACAACCGCCGCATCATTCGCTGACTTTAAGAGAATGGCGTACAATAAATCACGCACTTTATACTGCTCACCGGGAATTAAATCCAATTTAGTGGGTTGAACAAGGGTTGCTTTCGGGGAAACCGTGACATAATCATCTAATGATAAATGTTCTAATGCCAATAAAGCGGTCATCACCTTGGTGGTGCTTGCAGGAACAACAGGCTTATCTACGTCTTTGGCATAGTACCGTTTATTATTCGAAAGGACGACGAGAATTGCCGAATTGGCTGACACTTGATAAGGCCGTGATTTTTTAACGACCTTCTGTTTCGTTTTCTTTTTCGCCGCATGCCCATCCATTGGCATAAAACACGCCATGACGCAGGCAATGAGGAGGCAATGAAATATCTTTTTGAAAATCATATTAACCAATTATCTCAAAATACGTCGATCAAACAAGCAGGAACTTAAATGAAATTATTTACCAGTAATGGACTCATGCACCAATTCAATGGCTTTGGCAATGCCTTGGGTTGGCATGAGTAATGATCCTTCCGCTAATCGAATGCGCCAGCCTTTATCCGTATGAGCAACAGCGATATAAATATACTGTGTGACGCCTTCATCGGTCACAATCGCATGAATTAAAGCAGTCTTTTTAATTGGATCATAGAAAATATCTTTAAGCATCGCTGCAACATTCCCGTCGCTGTATTCTTTGAGTTGAAATGTTGCGGGATTAAATTCTGGCACGCAATACGTTTGCATAGGAATATCCTTTATGATGGGAGCAGGAAGATGTTGTGTTTTGGTCATGATCATTTCATAAAATTCTTGTTGCCCACCTTCAACCCATTTGTTTTCAAACTTCGTCCCATAATTGGGGGTAATGTGATTGAACTTGAGTTCAAAACCTGTACCGGGCAATTGCTCTTGAATCCATTCGGTATAGGGCTTGAAATCAGTGACAAGCAATAGTGTGCCTCCGTCGATAAGTCGATTATTAACGGTGCGCAAAAATGTGGATGTAAATAAACGGTGTTTGATATCTGATTTTTTAGGCCATGGAGGTGGGTATAAGCAATGAACTTGCCGAATCGAACGCTCAGGGCAATAGCGTTCAAACCCTGCTTTGGCATCTAAACGCATGACACGCACATTGGTGGAATTGGCACGGCTTAATTTGCGTAAGGTACGGGCAATGCGTTCGCAGTATTGTTCAAAGCCTAGCCAATTAAGGTGTGGCTGGCTCTCGCACATGCGGGCTAAATATTCGCCGTTACCAAAACCGATTTCAACATCGACGGGGTTAGTATTGCCAAATAGGGTTTCAAAATGCACGGGACGTTCAATGGCGCCGTGATGA
>CAYZPQ010000011.1:10212-25801 GCA_964480185.1 uncultured Planctomycetales bacterium
TTAAGGGAGACGTAAAACGGTTTTGTCACTTTGTGGTCGAAAGGGCTTTGTAGGCATCCCATCCAATCGAAACAAGTAGACCGTCTTTGAAAATCAGCGGTGTAAGCTCCGTGTCATTAATGGTGCCATCGGGCACAATAACGCGGGCTACGTAATATTCCACTGTATACGAACCATTTGGACCTTTGACTAATTCGGCTCTGTAGGGATTGGGGATTGTTTGGGGTTGATAGGTTTTATCGTTGCTATTAACGGTGTAACCTACGGTCATTTTATCGCCGAATAATTGATGGACGGTGTTAATCGGCATGCCTGTTTTAATAGAGGCAAATGCGGATTCATTGAGTAGATATTCTCCTTTTAAAGCACTTGAAAGAGAATCGTACTCAGGTAAATTGGCGCAGCCACCTAAGGCTAAGACTAAACTTAATATGATGAATTTCTGTTTGTTCATATGGCTCATTATATCTACAACTTTGTTTTATGCTAGTGTTGTCTTTGTAATCATTGAAATAGGTGTCCATAGAATTTTTAGCATGGCGCGGGTCATGGCCCTGCGGTACCCTATCATCCTCAGAGCTAAAAAGCTCGCTCTTCCGGGTGATAGGGAACCCCCCTTCGGGCCACCCGCTTTTGCAAATAAAGTATATGAACAACCTAAGTGAAAATCAAAAAATATCAAAAAACTTAAATCTTGCCCTGTAAATACTTTTGCCTTTGCTCTTGAGGAAAATGTTCGATGGCATAACGTAGCATAGTGCGTGGCATTGTCTTGTACCTTGATTGCAAATATTTTTCAAGGGTTGGGCGATCTACTCTCTTACCCACTTCCCTTAGCATCCATCCAATTGATTTATGCATTAAGTCATGCTCGTCTTGCATTAACATGTCGGCGATGGCGAAGGTTTCTTTGGCATCTCCTTGGCGAATGAAATGAAAGGTGGCGACTATGGCCATGCGTTTTTCCCAGAGGTGGTTGGAGCGGGCTAATTTTCTTAACAGTGTGGTCTCTTTGGTATGGGCCCATGGTCCAAGTACGTGATAGGCGCTTAGGTCGACTAAGTCCCAATTATTGATGAACTTGGTATTGTTTAAATAAAAACGGACTATTGTGTGTTGCTCTTGTGGGGTGCCTTTTTTAAATTGAGCAACGGCAATAAATAAAGAGACGACTCGAATTTCATGCCAGGGGCTTTGGATTAAAATATTTAATTCGCTGACGGGTAAATGGGCATAGGTTTTGGCGATGATGCGTGATTGAGGGACGGTGATGCCTAAGAATTGATCACCATGACCGTATTGACCGGGTGCAGTTTTGAAAAATCCTGCTAAAACTTTCGCTTTAGCAGGATTTTTTAAGGACTTCATGTGTTTATCAAGATGTGCGGCGTTACTCATAGATGTTGTTAATATTTAACTGAACATCCATAGGATTTTGTTACAGGAGTTGTTATCGGTGAACCAGCCAATGCTTCGTCTAAAGCGGTGCGCACATAATTTTTCGATGTGGCGACATCTGCAGGATCTGCGGATGGCTTATCATCAATGGCACCCTGATAAATTAAAACACCGTCGGGATTAATAATGTACATATGCGGTGTTGTTTGAGCGGCATATAAACGACCTACCGTTCCGTCGGGATCTAATAATACTGCTGTTGGCGATGCTTTTTTATCTTGGGTTAATTGATCTGCTTCTTTCGCAGAATATTGACCTTGTTTACCAGGTGCTGATGAATTGATGGATAACCACACCACTCCTTTATCCGTATAGTCATGTTGCAATTGCTGCATGTTGCCACTGTCATATTGTTTTTTCACAAATGGGCAATCGTGATTAAACCATTCGAGAACGACATATTTACCTTTCAAATCAGCTAAATGATAGGCGGTTCCTTTGGTATCAGTTAAGGTAAAATCTTTTGCTGCTTCTCCGACGACAACTTGAGCGTGTACGGTCATTGGCATGACGAGCATCGCGGTGATCGCCCATAATTTAATAATAGTGTTCATACATCCTCCTTAAATTATATGTGAATCATTTAGTGAAGCTGATCGATTAATCCTTTGACGGTAATCGATTCGCCTAGAATTTCCTCGATGCCTTGCGCTGAATTGTAATACACGTACAAGGGAATACTCTGACGTCCACGTTGAGAAAGCGCTTGGGTAATGGCTGGATCATACGTCGTCCAATCCGCTTTGATTAAGATGATATTCTTTTTCTTAAAATTTTCCACAACTTTCGGATGTTGAAGTACCAAGCGATCATTGACCTGGCAGGTTAAACACCAGGCGGCGGTAAAATCAAGAAAGTACGCTTTCCCTTCCTTTTGATACTGTTCAATTAATTGCGGTGTGAATTTTTTCCATTGATTGGATGTGGCTCGCGTGCCTAATTGCACATTTAAAACCCAGACAAGCCATAAAGCACTGACTAACATCAAAATGCCCATGATACGTTTTAACGTGTTCATCCAGGGGCCAGGCTTGGGAATGAACTTAAATAGCGACGGGAAAGCGCTTAGAGTCAGCATAGGCAAGGCCATGCCAAATCCTAAGCACGTAAACACAATGAGCACATAAAGCGGTGATTGGGTTAAGGCATAAGCAATGGCTGTGCCCATAAATGGTGCGGTGCAAGGTGTCGCTACAAGCGTTGCTAAGAGTCCGTTTAAGAAACTTGATTTTAACCCGCGTGCGGATTGGGCAACACTCCCCAAGGTTGTGAATTGTGTGCCAATTTCAAAAACACCAAATAGATTCAGCGCAAGAACGATAAATAAAAGTGCCATTCCAGCCACAACAGCTGGGGATTGAAATTGAAATCCCCAG
Organism: uncultured Planctomycetales bacterium; assembly: GCA_964480185.1. Classification (GTDB taxonomy): domain Bacteria; phylum Omnitrophota; class Gorgyraeia; order Zapsychrales; family Fredricksoniimonadaceae; genus CAYZPQ01. The sequence goes on from CAYZPQ010000011.1 coordinate 13,047, forward strand.
CCAATATGGGTCCCTGCGTTTTGCACAAGCACTAAAATCAATGCCAGAAGGACAAAGGATATAATGACCCCCGCTGCAAAAACACCGCCATGTAACAATGATTCCCGTCGGGAATAACGGTGTTGTGCTAAAGCAATAACTTTTAATGAGAGCACCGGTAATACGCAAGGCATGATATTTAAAATCAATCCTCCAATAAACGCAAATAAACATGCTAGCCATAATGTGACATTGACCTGTGGATCAATAGCAGCAACAGCGCTTACAGGAATTGTGGCTTTACAGCTTATACCGTCGACGGTAATCAAGCCCTCTATTTCTTTAGGAATAATTGTGAGTAAGTTAGATTTTGGAATAATTAAATTAAACCCGCTTGATATTAAACTAAATATTTGGGGTGAGGCATGCAACATGATGTCATTACGAAAAGGAAAAAATTGCGCATGCTCGGGGGTATCAGTTGCGGCGATTGTAATCTGCCATTGCTTTGGCAGTAAATTGGCATTGACCTTCCACGGGCATTGCTCGTGAGGAATAAGCTGACGCGCTTTGACAAAATCCCCTGATACAATTGGGTCTAACTCAGTGACCTCTGCGGTAGTGAGTGGTTGAATGAGTGTGCCTTTTCCAGGAATGCAATCGATTTGACACGCAAGCCACGTCACATCAGCCTGCACTGGCAGCGTCGATGATAGTGACGTTTGAGGCGAGGTTTTTATCTTCACTAAAAAAATAACTTCTTTATCATAGCCATACGCAGTTAAAGGCGGCACATCAATGCGTATGGGTGTTGGCCATTGAATAGGATCAGCTTTCCATCCTTCGGGTAAAGTCCATTTAATTTCTGGAGCTAAGCCCGAATCACCTGGATTACGCCAGTACACATGCCATTTATCCTCCATGCGCATGCGTACCCCCACCCAAAAACTATCACCAGGCTTAACCGCACGCGCTTCGCTGAGTAAGGAGACTTCGGTGTGCGCAGCGGTGATGCTTTGCGCCTCACTCGTCATCGGTATGACACATGCCATGAGAATCAATAGAACCCATTTCATTCACCTAGAATACGCCACAAAAGCGCCTGATACAATCATTAATTCGAAGGTGCGAACCTTAATCTCCCTAATTTCCAGAACTTCGTTGACGTTGATGGGAAGTTAGCCAATAATAGGATATGGCCACATTTACCGGTATTGGTTACTCCCAACATCCCGATTGTCAGCAGGCTGCCTTTGATGCGGGCCTCATGGTGCGCAAACAACTCGGAGAAACAGAAGCTGATTTTATTCTGCTTTTTGCCACCCATGACTACTGCAAACCGCAAACCCTCTCCGCGTTAAAATCAGTCATTACCACCAAACAATTAATCGGCTCCTCGGCTGCAGGAATTATTTTACCGAATCAAATTATCACGCGTGGGGTTGGGGTTTTAGCCATGAAGTCCGACGATGTTCAGTTTACGACCTGTGCCATGTCTGTAAATCCCACGTCAAATATGAAAACACTGGGTTTTGATCTCACCCAACAATTAACACGATTCCTTCCTCCCGCATTGCAAAAACAAGGATGCCTTATTTTTGGCGATGGGTTTTACCGTCATAGTCAGGAATTTATTAAAGGCATGACGGAAGCGTTTGGCACAAGTTTCCCTCTCATCGCAGGGATTAACAGCACAGATACTCTGAAAAAAAAGAATTACCAATTCTATAATAATCAAATCCTCGAATCTGCACTTGTATCTGTCTTAATCTCAGGAACAAGTAGATTTCTTGTCGAAGCCCGTCACGGTTATAAATTATTAGGTCGACCACGCGTTGCCACTAAAACACATGAGCATATCGTGCACACCATCAATGACAAGCCCGCTATTCAATTGTATGAAGAATTCTTTAATAAAACTGCCGACGACATACGCCAAGACCCCTTAAAACCACACCAGGTTTATCCATTGGCATTCTTAGACGAACAAACCAACCAATATCTGGTTAGAAACCCTGTTGACATCCTTGCTGACGGCAGTATAGTTTTTTATGGAGATATTCCTCCCAATGCGCACGTGCATTTACTGATTTCGAACAAAGAAGCTTCATTGCAAAGCGCTTTAAGTGCGGCCCAGGATTTAAAACACAGAATTGATCCTAAAGTAGCTGAAATTATTTTTATCATTGAATCTCATCACCGGCATAAATTATTAGGACATAATGCCCACCATGAGATTATGAACATACGGGAAACCATCGGATTTGTTACGCCAGCATTTGGCATGTACAGTAACGGGGAAATCGCCTCCTGGCCTGTGCGCGGGGGACAACATACAACCAGTTTAAATAATGGCGGCCTTGTCTTAGCTGCTCTTGCGTAATACCTATGACCATGTCCTTTGGACTTATCGCTTCCTTGATTGCACTCATTGCTCTTGGCATTGTGAGCTTTATCGGCTATTTGATGTATAAAATTGCCGCCCGCGATACCGTCATTGCCCAATTGCAAGAATACCAACAAAAAATGAGCCGTTCTTTTCGAGAACTCGACGAGCAAGCTAAATTAATTGTCCGTACCGACTTGCAATTAAATCGCGCACAAAGTGAATTGGATAAAAGACTTAATGGGCTTAATGCCTTGCAACGCGCGACACGCAGCATTAGTCAGGCTCTTAATGAAAGCGAAATTTATCAACGGCTTACCTTAAATCTTTTTGAAGAATTGGGATTTGCAAAAGTATTCGTAGCGAGTCTTGCTGATAATAATCAATTGCGTGGGCGGATGATCTTAGGTTATGCCGAGGATAAAATAGCCCCCATTATTAAAAGCATTAACAGTGATGAAGCAATCACCGCTGCATTTAAAGAAAAACAACTTGTCTCCTCAACCAATGCCACCCGCAAACTCAAAGATAAAGTCATTAGTATTTTTGATACCGAACATTTTATTTTGATACCAGTCACAACTCAAAGCGATGTGATTGGCTTTATCTTCGTCGGAAATCGTTTAAATGCACCCGCCATCACTCAAGGTGATGAAGAGTTAATCGCGATCTTAGCCGGTCAATTAGGTCAAGCTATTGAGAACGCTCAGCTCTTTGAAAAAGTCTTTAAGTCCAGCCAAGAGCTTGAAATCAAGGTGCGCGAACGCACCAAACAATTGGCAAGCGCCTTGGAAACCGTCGAGGAAATCTCACATAAAAAGTCCGCGTTTATCTCAGCGGTATCCCATGAATTGCGCACCCCCTTAACCTCCATTAAAGGCTTTGCGGCACTGTTGATCGCTGGAAAAATAGGTGAAGTGCCCGATAGTGTTAAAGAACGTTTGATTAAAATTAATAATCATTCGGATAATTTGGTTGCCTTGATTAATGACTTATTGGACATTGCGCGTATTGAATCTGGGCGTGTCGAAATGAAATTCTCGAATCATGCCACTAAGAATGTCGTCGACAATGTGATTGACTTATTAACACCCCAGATTACAGCGAAAGAAATTAAATGCTCAACGCGTTTATCTGCCGATATTCCCTCGTTATATATCGATCATACTCAAGCAGAACGGGTTTTTATTAATTTATTAAGTAATGCCATTAAATTTACACCCAAAGGTGGTAGCATTACCATTAGTGTTAGCTCAAGCCCTGTGCCTGGTTTTGCAACCTGCCAAGTTACGGATACAGGGATTGGTATACCGCCGGATGAAGTCAATAAATTGTTTAGCGAATTCTATCGCGTCGACAATGAAATCAATCAACATGTCAAAGGTACGGGTTTAGGTTTAGTATTGGCGAAGAATATTGTGCTCGCCCATAAAGGTAAAATGTGGGTCTCAAGCCAAGTCGGCATCGGCACCACATTTGCTTTTACTTTACCAACCAGTCAAGATGCCATGGCCAACGTTACAAAGGAACATACACCCAATGCGTAAAGAACGAATTATTATTGTCGACGATGATCCCGATATTCTCGACGTCATTCAAATCACCTTAAGCGAAAACTACACGGTCTTTTCTGCCGCCAATGGCAAAGAAGGTTTGGAATTAGTCAAAGCGAAATCCCCTGATTTAGTCATCACCGACTATACGATGCCGGTTATGAATGGGGTCGAATTTGTCCGTAATTTGCGTAAAGATATTTTATTACGCCACTTGCCTATTATTATGCTCACGGGAAAAGGCGAAACCAAAGACATGGTCACCGGCATCGACGCTGGTGCTGATGATTATTTAATCAAACCCTTTGATCCCGAAAATCTATTAGCCCGTATTAAAATGATCCTCAAGCGCACCATCCGTTCTTTGGATGCTAATCCTCTCACTCATTTACCCGGCAATACAACCATCATGGAAGAATTACAAAATCGCATTAATAGCGGCACCATGTTTGCCGTCGGTTACGCTGACCTTGATAAATTCAAAGTGTACAATGATAAATATGGTTTTGAAAAAGGTGATGAAGTTATTCGTGCAACCGCGCGAATTTTAGTAGAAGTCACCCAAGAAATTTGTGGTGACCAGGCTTTTGTTGGCCATATCGGCGGTGATGACTTTGTCTTTGTCTGTGATGATGCCATGGCAGATAAAGTATCCCAAGCCATTATTGATCGATTTGATGCCACCTCACCAAGCTTCTACAGCGACGAGGATCGTGCATTAGGGTATATTCTCGGCAAAGACCGTCAAGGCAATGCCACCAAAGCAGGACTTGTATCGATTTCAATTGGGATTGTGGCTAATAGCCAACAGCCTATTACCCATGTGGCTCAAGTCGGTGAAATTGGTGCAGAATTAAAGAAATTTGCGAAGAATATTGATAAAAGTGTTTTTGTGCGGGATCAACGTAAGACGTAATTTACTACTGGCAAGCTGTTCCTGCAGCATTTAATGTGGTGCCATCCTGGCAATAGGCGGTGCACGATGTTTGATTCTCTGTGCATGCTTTCCACGACGGTAAAATACTCCAAGGCTGTACTGTTTCTGTATCATTGCCTCGACACGCGACCGTATTAGCTGGCTGAGGGGGTTGGCATGTTCCGCATGGATAATAAATGGTACAGGCTTGATGACCGCATTGAGTTGTTCCTTGCTGATGGCCACATCCTGAAGGAAGCGGATTATCAATGATGCACGGATCATTGGCAGGACAATCTTTACAGGCGATGCGTTCCGTACAAAGCACACGCGCTTGCTCTGGCTTTGTTTCCATGCAATGTTTACCCCCAAACGCAGGGCTTGGGCAGGCACATTCACGGTAGCGGGCTTGAGCACCACACGGTAGCCCCGACTCACATTCTTCAGTTCCCGCATGATTAATAAGAGGTTGGCCACTTAAATCACACCATCCACCATCAATTGGTTTAGGATCATTATTATATGAAGTACCGTCTTCATTAGTGCCATTGCCGCCAATGATGGCGCGACTAACTGTATTAAAGTACCCTTCGGTTGTCTCTTGTGTTTTAGGCAGGAAGGTCTGAAAACCAACCACAACCACCACCCCCACAATAGCCAATAAAAGTAGGTATTCAACCGCAGATTGAGCTTTACATCGGGATTTCATAGATAATTAAATATACCATACCGTGAGGAGAATAGCAAAACCAAGAATTGAAGAAAGGTGCTACTTATTTAACCCTTTTAAAAACTGAATAGGCTCGGTTAAATTCTTCGCGCCATACAAATAACTAGCGGTAATAAGGACGTGGGCGCCTGCGGCGACGGCTTCGGGAGCGGTTTGGGCATTAATACCGCCATCGATGGCGATATCGCCTTTAAAGCCTTTGGCTTTCATCGCAGTGATTTTAGATAAAACATCGGGGATGAATTTTTGACCGGCAAAGCCTGGATTAACCGACATGATTAAGACCCCATCGCAATCATCCAAGGCTTCGGTAATCATGGGTGTACCTGGATTGACAACAATAAACGCCTTTTTGCCTAAAGCGCGGATTTTTTGTAAATCCCTTCTTAAGGAATGAATATCAACACTGTCGATTTCTTTAGGCCATTGGCCATAACGCAGGCAATTATTACGACGCTGGCCATAACATTCCACCTGAATTTGAATAATATCTGCCCCCGCCTTGGCATAGGCTTCAATGTAATCCCAAGGGTTCTCAATCATCAAATGGGCTTCTAAAGGAAGTTTGGTATAAGGACGAATGGCCTGAATAATAATAGGGCCGATCGTCAAATTAGGGACAAAATGACCGTCCATGCAGTCGATATGAAAACGCGTCACCCCTGCGGCCTCGGAACGTTTAATATCGTTTCCAAGATTAGCAAAGTCTGCTGAGAGAATTGAGGCTGAGATATCGATTGTTTTTGTCATACTTAAAGTTTTGTTCATTCTTATAATGCGCGAGGAGGGACTTGAACCCTCACGACTTACGTCACACGCCCCTCAAACGTGCGCGTCTACCAATTCCGCCACCCGCGCGCAAAAATCTTTATAAAACGAGGACAACTAAAAACTATACCATATATCTAATGCTACTTGCCATACGCCAACGCCGCCGCCACAAACCCTTTAAACAAAGGATGCGCTGCATCTGGCTTTGACTTAAATTCCGGATGAAACTGACAACCCACAAACCATGGGTGTTTCGGCATTTCAACAATCTCAACAAGGTCACGCTCAGGATTTGTTCCAGAAATTATTAAACCCGCATCCTGCATTTGTTTGCGAAACGTATTATTAAACTCATAACGATGGCGATGACGCTCAGAAATTTTCTGGCTCTTATAGGCATCAAACGCTGATGTGTTTTTCTCGAGCTGGCAATGATACGCCCCTAAACGCATCGAGGCACCAAGATTTTCAACCTTATGCTGCTCTGCTAATAAACTAATCACCGGATATTCGGTATTCTTATCAAATTCCGTCGAGTTTGCCCCCTTCATCCCACACACATGGCGGGCGAATTCAATGGTGGCAATTTGCATGCCTAAACAAATCCCAAAGAAAGGAATATTATTTTCACGCAAATATTTAACCGCTAAAATCTTTCCTTCCACCCCACGTGACCCAAAACCACCAGGCACTAAAACACCATGCACGCCTTTAAATAATTTCTTCGCATCAGCCATGCTTTCAATTTCTTCCGAATCAATTCTGACAATATTGATTTTGGCATTATTCGCAATACCACCATGCACCAAAGCTTCATAAATAGATTTATAAGCATCTTGCAATTTAATATATTTACCGACGACAGCGATCTTCACTTCACGGGCAGGTTTACGTAAACGTTTGAGGACTCCATCTTCCCAATTCTTAATGCCTTTATCCGCTAACTTAATATTCAACTTCTTTAAGACCAAATCATCCAATCCTTCATTCTTTAACGCTAAAGGAACTTCATAAATATGCTTAACATCAATGGCCTCAATAACCGCTTCAATATCAACATTACAAAATAAAGCAATTTTCTCACGCTGTTCACGGGTAATGGATTTCTCTGTACGGCATAATAAAATATTGGGGATAATCCCGATTTCACGCAAACGTCCTACACTGTGCTGTGTTGGTTTTGTTTTTTGCTCGCCTGCAGATTTGATATAAGGCAATAATGTCACATGAATATTGATGGCATAATGCTCGCCTAATTCCCAACGCAATTGACGAATGGCTTCCAAAAATGGTAAGCTCTCAATATCTCCGACGGTGCCGCCAATCTCAACAATGGTCACATCCACATCTTGTTGTTTGGCGACTTTCTTAATACGTTCTTTGATTTCATCCGTAATATGAGGAATGATCTGAACCGTCTTACCTAAATAATCACCACGACGCTCTTTGGTAATGACGGAATAATAAACTTTGCCCGCAGTAATGGAAGAATCCGCACTTAATTTCGCATTTGTAAAACGTTCATAATGGCCTAAATCCAAATCTGTCTCAGCGCCATCGTCGGTAACATAGACTTCACCATGCTGAAATGGGTTCATGGTGCCTGGATCAACATTTAAATAAGGATCACATTTGATAATGGCGGTTGTGAGTCCACGGGCTTCCAAGAGCTTGGCCAATGAGGCTGCAGCAATCCCTTTGCCTAAACTTGATACAACCCCACCTGTGACAAAAATAAATTTACTCATTGTCCCTTACTCCAATAATAACTTATTGGCATTTTTTGGAATATCGACGGGATATTTACCGGTAAAGCAGGATGTGCAATACCCTTCATCCTTCATGACGGATAACATCCCTTCACGACTCAAGTAACCCAATGAATCAACTTTAATATAATCAGCAATTTCTTGAACGCTCTTATTATGGGCGATTAATTCTTTCGTTGATGGGAAATCAATACCATAAAAACAGGGGCTAACAATCGGTGGACAGGAAATACGCATGTGAATCTTTTTAGCTCCAGCATCACGCAAGGCATCAATACGCGTACGGCTCGTTGTCCCACGCACAATTGAATCTTCGACGACAATAACTTCTTTGCCACGGATCATATCGCTAATAGGATTTAACTTAACCCGTACACGAAATTCACGTAAGAATTGTGTCGGTTGAATAAAGGTGCGTCCAATATAGTGATTGCGGATCATGCCAATTTCAAAAGGAATGCCTAATTGCTGTGCGTATCCAAGTGCCGCATAATTTCCTGAATCAGGAATACCCATGACAAAATCAGCTTTGGCTGGATGTTCTTTAGCCAATTGCATGCCTAAACGTTTGCGCACTTGATAAATATTGTCATCAAAAATATGGCTATCTGGACGGGCAAAATAAATATTTTCAAAAACACATTTTTGCTGGGCAGTAGTTTTGCTACCTGGTAAGAATGTCGATTCAAGTTTATTGCCCTTAATCACGACAATTTCACCTGGTGAAATTTCACGGATAAATTCTGCTTTCATCAAATCAAATGCGCAACTTTCCGACGCTAGAATATACCCATCACCTAATTTGCCCAAACATAATGGTCTATACCCATGTGGATCACGGGCACCAATAAGTGTATCTTCGACCATCAATACAACAGAATAAGATCCTTTAACTTGAACCAAGACATGCGCCAACCAATCCGACATTTCACTCTTTGGTGCTTTGGCCAATAAATGCACAAACACTTCGGAATCCATCGATGTCTGGAAGATCGAGCCTTCATCTTCAAGTTTCGCGTAAAGCTCCTCGGTATTCGTCAAATTTCCATTATGCGCAACAGCAATGGGCTTCTTACGGTGAGTAACTAAAATAGGTTGAACATTCTTATTATGACTTCCACCCGTCGTCGAATAACGTGTATGGGCAATCGCCACATGGCCTTTTAAGCGTAAAATATTTTCTTCATCAAAATTATCAACAGCCAAACCACTGCGTTTTAAGACATGGGTGTCTTTGCCATCGTAGGATACAATCCCAGCAGCTTCTTCCCCGCGATGTTGCAACGCATACAGGCCTAAAAACGCCATTTTCGCTGCTTCTTTATGATGACTAATTCCGACGATACCGCACATAGTTTGCCTTTAAGCTATTAGTAAATCTTTATCAAATTGTCTAACAAACCGATACAACCATTTTATATCTTAATACGCGGGTGGCACTGCGCCGAGTTCCCTGCCAACCGGAGGAGCCTGTTTTTCAAGGCTCTGAGGATTAGGAGAGTGCCGCAATGTCTCGTAATTAATAGCGGTACCACTGACAGAAGTCAGTGGTGGCGCGGTGACAGGACCCGCGCCATGCACCTTATATCCCACGTATTACACTTATATTTATCTCTGTTTGCTTAACACAGATTCCGGCTGTTTACCTTTATAGAGTTCCTGCAGTGAATCCACAGTGAAATCTTCTTTAATCATCGCTTCAATCCCATTCACAGCAGCCCATGCCCCTTGAATCGTTGTGATACAAGGCACCTGATGTAAAATCGCTGCCGCACGGATGGTGCGCATATCTGACTGGCTCTTTTTACCCGACGGTGTATTAATGATCAATTGAATCGAACCATTTTTCACCAAGGTTAAGGCATTATTTTCACTCTCATGATTCTTATCAAGCACATTGACTTGAATCCCAGAAGAACGCAATACTTTCGCTGTTCCTTTGGTTGCAAATATTTTAAAAGACATATCCGATAATTGCTTGGCCATAAACGCCACTTCGCGCTTATCTGATTCATTCACGCTAATAAATACGGACCCCTCCGTCGGTAAAGCCTGATTTGCGCACAATTGTGATTTAGCAAAGGCGGCTGGGAATGTCGACGCACAGCCCATGACTTCACCGGTTGATTTCATTTCCGGGCCTAAAATAATATCGACACCTGAAAAACGGCTAAAAGGCAATACCGATTCTTTAACACAAATGTATTTCATGTCGTCGGGATTTGGAAACTTGAAGTCTTTCAGTTTCTTACCCGCCATGATTTGAGCCGCAATCTTTGCTAAAGGAACACCGGTTGCTTTAGATACAAATGGACTTGTACGTGAGGCCCGTGGATTAACTTCCAACACATACACGGTTGTGCCCTTGACAGCAAATTGAATATTAAGTAAACCAATGACGCGAAGCGCCTTGGCCAAACGTTCAGTATACTGCTTAATCGTTGTAATGACACCTTCACTTAATGTGTGTGGAGGAAGTACGCACGCAGAATCGCCCGAATGGATCCCTGCATTTTCAATATGTTCCATAACACCTGCGACGTACACTTGCTCCCCGTCACAAATAGCATCGACATCAACTTCCTGCGCATCTTCCAAAAATTTATCAATCAATACCGGATGACCACGGGAGACGCTATGCACTTCATCTAAAAATGAACGCAATGATTCTTCATCATACACAATGCGCATCGCCCGTCCACCTAAGACGAATGATGGACGAACTAAAACTGGATAACCAATGCGTTGAGCGACAACTAATGTTTCATCTTTAGAACAGGTTGACCCATTCGATGGTTGTTTAATCCCAAGCGTATCAATCAATTTTGAAAATTGCTCGCGGTTTTCTGCTAAGTCAATTGAATCAACAGTTGTACCAATAATGGGCAAACCAGCTTGATGCAAACGGCGTGCTAAGTTCAATGGTGTTTGACCACCAAATTGCACAATCACCCCGTCGGGTTTTTCCACATCATAAATATTCATGACATCTTCAAACGTCAATGGTTCAAAATACAAACGGTCCGATGTGTCATAATCCGTCGATACGGTCTCGGGATTGGAATTAACCATGATCGTTTCAAAACCTAATTCTTTTAACGCAAATGACGCATGGCAGCAGCAATAATCAAATTCTATTCCCTGACCAATACGATTGGGTCCGCCACCTAAAATCATGATCCGTTTCTTCGTCGACTTACGCTTCGCATTATTGATAAGCGCTTCATCTTCCGTTTCATACGTTGAATAATAGTAAGGTGTATAGGCTTCAAATTCGGCAGCACAGGTATCAACGGACTTAAATGTCGCGATAATGCCCATTTTCTTACGCATCGTGCGAATATCTAATTCGCTCATGACTTGCTGGGCTTTAGGATCAAGTGCCACACGCTCATCTAAAGGCCCACTCATCAGTTCAGCTAATTGAGGATCAGAAAAACCATATTCTTTGGCTTTACGCATCGACGCTACGCTTAATGTGCCGCTCGTCTCAATTTCTTTGCATAACTCTTGTTCTAATTCAAAAATTTGGGAAATTTGATCAATGAACCAAGGATCAATTTTGGAAAGGTCGACAATATCGTCAATGCTATAGCCTTTTTGTAACGCATACTTGATATAGAAAATGCGTGAGGCATTGGGTTGTGACAAGCGTAACTTGATCTTCTCATCGTCGATATCATTAAAATTCTGTTTATTATCTAAACCAATGTGATCAATTTCAAGGCCGCGTAACCCTTTTTGAAGCGCTTCTTTAAAATTACGGCCAATCGCCATGGTTTCACCGACACTTTTCACGGAAATCCCTAGAATATCTTTGGCTTCCGGGAATTTCTCAAATGTAAACCGTGGGATTTTGACGACGACATAATCAATACTTGGCTCAAAACACGCAGGGGTTAATTTGGTAATATCATTTAAAATTTCATCCAAGCTATACCCTACGGCTAATTTAGCTGCAAACTTGGCGATTGGAAAACCTGTGGCTTTCGACGCCAAGGCGGAAGAACGAGAGACACGCGGATTCATCTCAATGACAGTCATGCGGCCATTTTTAGGATTGATGGCGTATTGAATATTCGACCCACCGGTTTCAACACCGATTTCACGGATCAATTTCAAAGACGCATCACGCATGGTTTGATATTCGCTGTCCGTCAATGTTTGGGCTGGTGCGACGGTAATACTATCTCCCGTATGCACACCCATCGGATCTAAATTTTCAATCGAGCAAATGATGACAACATTATCAGCGCTATCGCGCATGATTTCTAATTCATATTCTTTCCAACCCTCAATCGATTCCTCGATTAAAATTTCATGGATCATGGAGCTTTCAATACCCAAAGACGCAATCTTCTCAAACTCTTCCATGTTCTTGGCGATACCACCACCTGTCCCACCTAAAGTAAATGATGCGCGCACAATACAAGGAAATCCAATTTCTTCGACATAGCGACGGGCTTCATCCATGTTATATGCATTCACACTCTTAGGCACATCAAGACCGATTTTGATACAGGCATCTTTGAATTCACGACGGTCTTCCGCTTTTTTAATCACATCGTATTTAGCGCCCAACATCTCGACATTGTATTTCGCTAAAATGCCTTGCTCATACAATTTCATGGCCAAGTTTAAACCTGTTTGG
>CAYZPQ010000012.1:0-3482 GCA_964480185.1 uncultured Planctomycetales bacterium
TAGCGCGCTTCGTTCGGGACGAAGAGGTCGTGGGTTCAAATCCCGCCTTCCCGACGTTAATTTTAGAAGCGGGATTTGAAGCCGAGTCGAGCGCCACTGGTTCAAGCGAGACCGGCCGGCTTCGAAGGAGCCCGACGAATGTCGGGCGGGTGAGAAGAAATCCCGCCTTGCCGACGTTAATTTTGGTTTAAAAGACATAACTATGGTTCGATCCCATACAATTTTCTCAGGACGTGTTCAAGGTGTTGGGTTTCGCTTTACGGCGCAACGCATGGCCAATGAACAAAAACTCACCGGTTGGGTCAAGAATCTCCCCGATGGCAGGGTCGAGCTGATGGTTGAAGGCTCTCGGCCTAAAATCGAACATTTATTATTCAAATTATCCACTCGATTTCAAATTACCAAGACAGATACAGATTGGCTTGACCCCCGTGGTCAATTCACCGAATTTAGTGTGACCTATTAAGATGAACGTAACCCAAGCTAAACAACGCTTAAAGCAATTGACCGATGAGATCAATGCGCATAATCATCGCTATTATGTTTTAAGTCAGCCAATTATTGCCGACGAGGCGTATGATCATTTAATCAAGGAATTGCAAGCATTAGAGCAGCAATTTCCGATGCTGATGTTGCCTGATTCCCCAACACAAAGAGTCGGGGCCAAAGTCTCAGGGGGTTTGCCAACAGTGCAGCATCGTGTGCCGATGTTATCGCTTGATAATACCTATAATGTTGAGGAGTTAAAGCAATGGCATCAGCGCATGGTCAAGGCGCTTGGTACAGATGTCATTGAAATGACCGCCGAATTAAAGATCGACGGTGTTAGTGCCTCGTTGATTTATAATGAGGGTGTGCTAAGTCATGGATTGACCCGTGGGGATGGTTTTACCGGCGAAGATGTAACTCATAATATTAAAACCATACAGACATTACCATTACGTCTCGCCAATCAACCACCTGATATTGTTGAAGTACGTGGTGAAGTCTATTTTGATAAACAAGATTTTGAACATCTGAATCAAGAACGTAAGAAAGCAGACGAAGAGCTTTTTGCCAATCCGCGTAATGCAGCCAGCGGCACATTAAAATTATTAGATAGTACGATCACGGCTAAACGCCGTTTGAAATTCTTTGCGCATTCATTTGTCCCGTCGGGAAATACAATGATGACAACACAGTCACAGTTTCTTGACACAATAAAGTCGTATGGCATCCCAGTTAATCCCTATACGCGCCTCTGTAAGAATATCAGTGAATTAATGGCGTATTGCGATGAGCTGTTAAGCAAGCGTGATTCACTTCCTTATGATGTGGATGGGATTGTGATTAAGGTTAATGATCTCAAGTCTCAAGAACGTTTAGGGTACACGGCCAAGAGTCCTCGCTGGGCAGTGGCCTATAAATTTCCGGCATATCAAGCCACAACAACAGTGCTTCAAATCACCGTGCAAGTCGGTAGAACAGGGGTGTTAACCCCCGTCGCTGACTTAAAACCTGTCGCCTGTGGTGGAGTTACTATTAGCCGTGCCACCTTGCATAATTTTGATGAGATTAAACGCTTAAGCATTAATAATGGCGACGATGTATTGATTGAACGTGCGGGGGATGTTATCCCTAAAGTGGTGAAGGTTGTGGTGAAGAATTCCAAAGGAAGTTTTGCTGAACCAAAAGCATGTCCCGTCTGTAAAGGTGACGTTGTTAAAGATGAAGAAGGTGTCGCATTACGATGCATTAATCCTTTATGTCCTGCGCAAATTGAACGCAGTTTGATTCATTTTTGCTCACGAGGGGCTATGGATATTGAAGGTTTAGGGGAAGTGGTGATTAAGCAATTATTAGATACACAGAAAGTGTCCCGTATTTCGGACATTTATGGATTGAGCAAGGAAGACTTTCTTTCGCTTGAACTCTTTGCCGAGAAAAAAGCAACGAATGTGATTAAAGCTATTGAAACAAGTAAGCAACAACCCTTGGAGCGTCTTATATTTGCCTTAGGCATTGATAATATTGGATCAAAGTCCGCTAAAGTATTAGCAAAGCGTTTTGGTGATTTAGATAATTTAGCGAATGCATCCGTCGAGGAATTATTAGCTGTTGATGATATTGGTCCAGTCACCGCCAAAGCATTGGCAGATTATTTTAAAAGCAGCGAAGCTAAGAAATTACTGACACAATTAAAGAAATATGGATTAAATACCTCTCAACCAAAAACCGCCCAAGGCAATGCCTTAGAGGGAAAGAAATTTGTCTTTACCGGTGAGCTTGATGGCTTATCACGTGAACAAGCGGGTAGTATGGTCATCGCTCAAGGTGGCCAAGTTGTCGATAGTGTGAGCGCCAAGACAAGTTTTGTGGTCGTCGGGAGTAATCCTGGCTCAAAACAGCAAAAAGCAGTACAATTAGGGATTCCCACTTTGTCGAAAGAGGAGTTTCTGAAGATGGTTCAATCGTTATAAGTATTAAGGAGAGAATTACAATGATACAACGTCGTATGATGTGCCTTGCACTTGTTTTATGTTTAACATTTGTGTCAACGGGGTGTGAACCTTTACGTAAGAAATTCACCCGTAAAAAGAAAAAGAGTCAGGTTGAAGATGTCCGTATGCAACCTGTTTTAGAGCCTGAAGAATACCCAGATCCAACAACAGACCCGATGGCGAATTACAAAGATCATTATGCTTTGGTCAAAGTATTCTATCGAGATTTGTGGTTGCCTCTGCAAGAGCATCGCACGGTCAAGAATTCTTATTTTGCCTATAATCAAGTCATGCAACATTTAGATGAAATGCGCAAAATGATCAAGCCGGAATTTCAAGGTAATTTAGATAAACTCAAAGCCACTTTAGCTTATTATGAGGAATCACTTAAAGTGGAGCCGGCATTTCGCAATCGAGGACGTATTGAAAGTGATTTGCGTGAGTTTGATCGGCAATTGCGCCGTAGTTTTAAACCGGATTTAATGAAGGATTCTTTAATAGCGCCTACGCCCAATGAATAATTTCATTGAAGATTTTCTTAATTACTTATCGGTTGAACGTGGCCTGGCAAAGAATACGTTAGATGCCTATGGCCGTGATTTAGCAAAGTATATGGAATTTGTTGGAAATGTTACTGATCCGAATGTGATGACACGCAATCATGTGACATCCTTTATGATGAAGTTAAAAAAAGATGGGATGGCAACAACGACGATTAGTCGTCATTTAGCTGCTGTGAAAATGTTTCACCGGTTTTTGGTTAGAGAATCATTGGCTACTGATGATCCGACCAATTTAATTGAAACACCGAAGATGCTCAAGCGCATTCCAGCGGTGTTAACCCAGAATGAAATAGAAGCCATGCTTAAGGTAAGTCCTCCCCGAGGATGGCAGGGCATACGCGATAAAGCGATCATTGAAATATTTTATGCCAGTGGGTTGCGTGTGTCGGAATTGGCTGATTTGAAATTGACGAGCATTAATTATGACATTGGTTTTGTG
>CAYZPQ010000012.1:3492-10002 GCA_964480185.1 uncultured Planctomycetales bacterium
GAAAAGGGAGTAAAGAGCGAATTATTCCAGTCGGGGCTAAAGCTAAAGAGGCGATTAAATTATATTTGGAAAAATCCCGTGTCAAAGTAGCCAAAGGCGCTGATCAAGGATATTTATTCTTAAGCCGTTTAGGCAAACGCATTAGTCGTCAAAGTGTGTGGACTATCATTAAATCTTATGCGCGTTTAGCAGGGATTAAGAAAGTGATTAAGCCGCACACATTAAGGCATACATTTGCAACGCATTTACTTGAGCATGGTGCTGATTTGCGTAGTGTTCAAGAAATGTTAGGTCATGCCGATATATCAACAACACAAATTTACACACACGTCGATCGTGAGCGTTTAAAAGCAGTGCATAAAGAATTTCACCCAAGGACATAATGACACACTTAAACTTCAATGCATTTGAACCAAATGTCCGGGCTTGGATTTTAAAGATTGCCGACATAGCAGATAAGCATTCCATCAAAGCATATGTGGTCGGAGGGACTGTGCGTGATGCATTATTGTATCGTCCTAGTTTAGACTTAGATATTGTTGTTGAAGCGAATGCGCTTGAGATTGCACAGAAATTTGCACATCTCTATAAAGGTCAACTTGTCAAACATGCTTTGTTTGGCACAGCCCAAGTGACATTGCCTTCATCCATGACAATAGACTTTGTGACGGCGCGGCGAGAAACATACAGTAAGCCAGGGGCTTTGCCTGACGTAACCGCATCAACAATTGCCGATGATTTATTCCGTCGGGATTTCACCATTAATGCCATTGCCTGTTCTATTAATAAGGAAAGTCGTGGTTTAATTGTAGATCCTTATCATGGGGTTGATGATTTGAAGCGTAAATGTTTACGCGTCATGCATGAGCAGTCTTTCATTGATGATCCAACTCGATTATTAAGGGCTGTGCGTTATGAAGCACGCCTAGGTTTTAAGCTTGAATCGCATACAGTAATTTTCTTTAAACAAGCGGTACAACACAAAGCATGGTTAAGCGTAAAACCTCAGCGTTATTTTGCAGAATTCATGCGCGTGGTGGCCGAACCTAAGGCCTTGATAGCGATTAAGCGATTGCATCAATTGCGCGCACTTCATGTGCCCATGATGCAAATGCAATATTCATTGTTGCGTATTAATGCCTTAAAGAAAGCATTGCCATTAGCAAAAGCATGTGATGTTCCTGACTCTTTGCCATTGTGGTTAATTTCATTACATGAGCATCATCGGCCAGATGATTTATTATTTGCCTTAGAGCATCTAGGTATTCATCGCGAATATATCACCAGTGTGGTGCATTCGTTAGAGATTGAAAAACTCATTGGGGCACTGTCGGTTAAGCACATGAGTCGATGGGATGTGTACCGCCGTCTTAACAGTTATTATGCACCTGTTTTATGCATGGCGTTCGTGCGCGCGCAAGGTATTGCCAAAAAACGCATTAAACAATTTATCACCAAGGATAAAAATTTTACGTTGAAAATTGATGGCAATGACATCAAAACATTAGGAGTAAAAGAAGGCATACAGGTCAAACGGTTGTTAGAATATGTGACTCAACAGTCTATCAATCATCAAGAATTAACCAAGGCTGGTCAACTGCGATTAGCCAAAGCATTTACGGAGTAGAATTATGGTACGCATGGAAAAGGTCAATGAATTAATCAAACGTGAGCTCGGTATCATGATTCAATTTGGTGAGATTAAAGATCCTCGGGTAAGTTTAGTGACGATACAGAATGTCGACGTGAGTAAAGATTTGCAGCATGCCCGTGTTCGATTTAGCATTTTATCTGATGATCAAAAAGTGATTGATGCAGCCACCGAAGGTTTAAATCATTGCAGTGGGTTTATCCGCAAACGCATTGCTGAAAAAGTGAGTTTACGCTATA
The DNA here is from genome assembly GCA_964480185.1 of uncultured Planctomycetales bacterium. Lineage (GTDB taxonomy): Bacteria > Omnitrophota > Gorgyraeia > Zapsychrales > Fredricksoniimonadaceae > CAYZPQ01. The sequence goes on from CAYZPQ010000012.1 coordinate 5,383, forward strand.
CCCCGCAATTTCAATTCTATTATGACAAACGGGTTATTTATGCCCAACAAATCGATCAAGCTTTAGAAGAAGTTAAACTCTTGCAAAAAGCAAAGGACAGCGACGATGAGCCAGTGGTCTAGTGTTACCCGTTTAGTGAAGTCGTCGAAGACATTTTTAGTAACAACGCATTACACACCGGATGCGGATGCTTTAGGATCCGCTTTATCCGTAGCCTTATGGTTAAGAAGTCTTAAAAAGAACGTCATTGTTGTTAACGAAGATGAAGCGCCGCAGTGGTTAACTTTTTTACCTGGCATTAAGCTTTTAAAGAAAGCATCCTCATTAAAAGCCATCGACTATGATTGTGCCTTTGTGCTTGATTGCGGGGATATTGATCGTTTAGGTAAAACAAAAGCATTGCTGCTTAAGGGCAAACCAATTATCAATATCGACCATCATATTAGCAATCCTAAATTTGGAACAGTCAATATCGTCCGTCCTAAAGCATCGTCGACAAGTGAATTAATTGGCGAGATGTTGGATGATGCCAAGTATGCCTTGAATAAACAGACCGCGCAATTATTGTATGCGGGGATTATGACGGATACGGGTTCATTTAAATATGATATTACGCGCAATACAACACATGCCTTAGCAGCCCGTTGTTTAGCGTTAGGTGTAAATCCATCCCGCATGCATCAGCTCTTATATCCACCCATGCCTGGTAAAGATATGGCGCATTTTATTGAGGTTATTGCGTCGGCCAAATTATTATTAAAGAACCGTTTGTACAGTGTTGCGTTAACACGTGCCCAATTGCAAAAGTTCTCTAAAGGTTTTGATTGGAAAGAACGCGTCTTAACATTTTTACGCACCGTCGAAGGAATTGATGTGGTGATGATTTCTTCGGAATTGCATGATGGTTTAGTGCGCGTTAATTTACGTAGCCAGTCAGATTTGGATGTGGCACGCATTGCCGCTCAGGTTAAAGGGGGAGGACACCCTAAAGCAGCAGGCGCTACAGTGAAAATGTCATTAACAAAAGCGCAATCCACCATGGTGCGTTTAATTAAGAAGGCTTTATGATAGACGGAATTCTTCTCATTAATAAACCAGGTGGTTATACGTCACATGATGTTGTCGCTGTCATGCGTCGCAAATTAAAAACAAAACGTATTGGTCATGCAGGAACTTTAGATCCATTGGCCACGGGCGTTTTAGTATTACTTATCGGCAAGGCCACGAAATTATCCAATCAATTCATTACCTTTGATAAAGCGTACCGCGCCACCATGCGTCTAGGAACAAAAACATCATCGGCAGATACCATGGGGACTATTATTAAAGAACAACCCTATGCACACATTACTCAAAAACATGTGGAAGACGCTTTAGCCAAATTTACCGGTGATATCAAGCAATTACCACCGATGGTATCGGCAGTTAAAATCAAAGGTCAACGTTTATACGACTTAGCCCGTCAGGGAAAAGAAGTTGAGCGTGAAGCACGTTCAGTCCGTATTGATGAATTATATATCAAGAATTTTCAATTACCGGAAGTTGAGTTTTTCATGGCGTGTTCTAAGGGAACTTATGTACGTCAATTGGCGGATGATGTCGGTGATGTCTTAGGTGTAGGCGCATGCATTAGTCAAATTGAACGGACAAAGGTTGGTCCTTTCACATTAGAAGAATCTGTTAGTTTAGAAGAGGCAAATGAAAGTCATATTCGGTCTACCCAAGACAGCATTGTCTAAAAATACCTGCATTGCCATTGGTATATTCGACGGTGTGCACCGTGGTCATCAGTATTTGATTAATAAGATGATTCAAAAGTCTCGTCAATTAAAGGCAGTGAGCACTGTCATCACATTTTATCCACATCCAGCGCATGTCTTACGCCCACAAACACGCTTACCTTATTTAGCGTCACTTGAAGAACGTTTAGAGACATTGAGCAAATTGGGTGTGGAGCAAGTTATTGTGATTAAATTCGATAAACGTTTTGCCTCAATTAGTCCTGAGTATTTTATTGGCCAGCAATTGTGTGGGCGTCTTAAGGCTAAAGCTATTTTTGTCGGCGAGGATTTTCGTTTTGGCCGGGATCGCAGTGGCGATATCTTTTTATTCAAACAATTATCCGAACGTTATGGCTATGAATTCATTGGCTTATCAGCGTTGATGCATCAAGGTAGTCCTATTAGTAGTACACGTGTGAGGGGTTTAATTACCGAGGGGAATTTAGCTCAAGCGAAACGATTGCTTGGACGGGATGTTAGCGTCACAGGAAAAGTAATCAAAGGCGATGGACGTGGTCGTACTATCGGCACTCCAACTGCTAATGTCGCCTATGAATCAGATATTATTCCGCCCAAAGGTGTGTATGCGGTGCGCGTTCAACTTGATAAGAAACAGTATAATGCCGTCGCTAATTTAGGCATTCGTCCATCATTTCCCTCTGCACGTGAAGGACTTCACCTTGAAGTACATCTTCTTGATCGTAACATAAATCTCTACAATAAAGTTCTCCACGTCTCATTCATCCGCAAAATCCGCGACGAAAAACCTTTTGCTAGCATTGAGCTACTCAAAGCTCAAATTGCGAAGGATATTCTTAAAGCTCGGTCTATTCTGAAGAAATAATAAATTTTAGGTTTCGTTTATGCTTGGCCAAACTTTTTAATCGAGTTTGGCTTTTTATATTTATAGAATTTTTAGCATGGCGCGGGTCCTGGCTCTGCGGGACCCTATCATCCTCAGAGCTGAAAAGCTCGCTCTTCCGGGTGATAGGGAACCCCCCTCCGAGCCACCCGCTTTAGCAAATAAAGAATATGAAAGCAAATTTGTTGTAAGTAAATCTGTGGAGGCTGTGAAATGTTTTCCCTGCACAATCAGGACTTTTTTCCCAAAAGTGACCAAGGATTTACGTAAAAAATCGCCAAATAACCTGGGCAATCTATAGCGATTTTTTATGTAAACCGTAGTGTCACGGGAAAAATAGTCCGTGCGGGGAAAACATTTCACAGCCGGAACAGTTCACACAGCTATAAGGCCACATAAATAATATCGCATTTAAATATTTGACAATTGGAGGGATGTTTAATATACTTGCTCGTAAGTGGAGTAAAGTGGTGGAAAGTGGGGAAGATTCACTGAAAGCCATTATCTTGCCTATTTAAGTTATTAACGAGGAGTTTGCATTTGTTTTACGGTGAATTTGAACATGCCATCGATACGAAGGGTCGACTGATTTTACCGGCACGATTTCGTGATGTCGCCAAAGAGCAGGGCATAGAGAAGTTTTTCTTAACCCGTGGTTTGGATAAATGTATTTTCATGTTCTCCGAAAGCGAATGGCATGCTCAAGAAAATCGTTTTAAGTCATTGTCTTTTACCAAACAGCAATCGCGTGCCTTTAATCGGTTATTTTTCTCAGGTGCGGTGGATGCTGTCCCAGATAAGCAAGGCCGTTTTATTGTGCCCAATTATTTGAAAGAATTTGCCGGAATTAAGAGTGACACGATTGTCATTGGTGTGTCGAATCGTATTGAAATCTGGGACGTACGCGTGTGGAAGGAATTCTATAACACGACCAGCCAGGATTTTGAAAAGACAGCAGAAACAATGCTGGATCTAAATTAGTACATCGCTTTTAGCATTAAGCTCAATCCATTTAGGTAGTTGATTTATGACAAGTCCAGCGCATATTTCTGTCATGCCCGTTGAGGTCATGCAGATGATTGCATTGCCCCCCGGGGGTATTGCCGTCGATGCGACCCTCGGTATGGGAGGACATGCGCAGTTAATGGCAGACGTTCTTGGTAACAGCGGACATTTAATCGGGATCGACCGCGACAGGGCATCATTAGCAAAAGCAAAAGAACGATTATCCTCACTGAACTTAAAGATTGATTTGTTAGCAGGAAGTTTTAATGAGATTGATCGTTTAATTGCCTCAGTTGGTGTTGCCGCTGTCGACGGGATCCTGATGGATTTAGGGATTTCAAGTGTGCAGTTGGATGATGGTGAACGGGGTTTTGCGTTTAGTAATGATGGCCCTTTAGATATGCGCATGGATGGAAGTCAGGGGAAAACAGCGGCTGATATTGTCAATGAATGGCCTGCGAGTGAACTTGAAAAGATTTTCTGGGAATATTCCCAAGAGCGGTTTTCAAAGCGTTTTGCGCAAGCAATTATCACAGCCCGTGCGGTGAAACGTATTACGACGACAAAGCAATTGGCCGATTTATTATTAAGGGCATTGCCTAAATCATATCAGCGGGGGCGTATTCATCCAGCCACGCGTAGTTTTCAAGCTTTACGTATTGCGGTTAATGATGAATTAAATGTATTAAGTACAGGTATCAGCAAAGCTTTTGATTGCCTGAAACCAGGCGGCCGTTTAGTTGTGATTGCGTTTCATTCTCTGGAAGACAGGATTGTGAAGAATTTTTTCAAGCAATTGCAGGTGGAAGGTCGTGCAACTGTACTTGTCAAAAGGCCATTAGTACCAACAGAAGAAGAGTGTGCGGTTAATTCCCGTTCACGGAGTGCCAAATTAAGAGGCCTTCAAAAAACCAATACCTAAATGGTCAAACACTTATGAATTTAGCGACGTATTTTAAAGGAATCATGTTA
>CAYZPQ010000012.1:10012-19566 GCA_964480185.1 uncultured Planctomycetales bacterium
CACAATTGTTGCGCTTTTATATACGCACATGCAAATGCGTATTTTTGAATTAGCGTATAAAGGCAAAGACAAACAAAATAAAATCCACGAATTAAAAGATACCTACGGGCGTTTGACCCACGATGTGCTTGCCTTAAAATCCGCTCAGCATTTAGGAAATACATTGATGGATAAAGATAGTACGATGAAATTTATGGGACAGGATAATGTGATGACATATACTGTGCCGCCTTATGAAAGTCCAGTGCCGCTAACGGGGGCTCGAGGACAAAACTCATTTTGGCAATTATTAAGTATGGTAACAACACCCGAAGCCACCGCCGGGGAATAATTAAAGTTTAATAAAATAAGAGGATCACTTGTATTTACGTAAATACCCGTTTCGTTTCGCGTTTATTTTTATCGCATTATTCGCGGGTTTTGTCTATTCCGTCCTTTTTCTACTCTACATTCAAATCTTTCGCTCCGATTATTTAGCTAAACTTGCCCAGCGTCAGCATGAACATTCCATCACCATTGATCCACGGCGTGGAACCATTTATGACCGTAATATGCGTTCACTGGCGAGCAATGTCACGGTTTATTCCGCCTTTGCGAATGCGCGTTCTATTAATAAACATCATGATACCAATCTTGTTATTGATAAAGTTGCTCCTATTTTGGGCGTGGAGAAGAAGTTTGTCAGAGATCGTTTAGCAAAGAATAAATACTTTGTCTGGCTTGGTCGTAAATTGCCCCAAGAAAAGTATGAAGAGATAAAAGCCTTAAAGATTCCTGGCATTGGTTTTGTCAAAGAAACAAAAAGATCGTATCCCAATAAAGAATTAGCAGCCCACGTCATAGGATTTGCAGGTATTGATAATAATGGGTTAGATGGTTTAGAAAGAGATTTGGATAAATATCTTAAGGGTAAGCCTGGGCAATCCATTATTTTGCGTGATGCGCATCAGCGCGAATTATTACTCGAACGCAATTACATTCCTCCCACCGACGGTTTTGATGTCATTTTAACTTTAGATGAAACGATTCAGTTTATTGCCGAGCGCGCCTTAGATCGCATGTATAAAAAATATAATGCAAAAGGGGCTACCATTATTGTCATGGACCCCAAGACCGGTGAAATCCTCGCCTTTGCGAATCGTCCGACGTATAATTTAGAGAAACCAGGTGATAGCCCGGCCGCTTACCGTACAAATCGGGCGATGGTTTTTACTTATGAACCAGGTTCTGTATTTAAAATGGTCACCGCTGCAGCTGGCTTACAGGAAAAAGTCGTTAAAGAAACCGATATTATTTTCTGCGAAAATGGGGCATACCGCGTCGCGAATCACATTTTGCATGACCATGAGCCCGAAGGGCATCTTACATTTCGTCAAGTCATTGAAAAATCGAGTAATATCGGGACAGTGAAAATTGCCCAGCGTTTAGGGCCTCAGCGTGTTTACAATTATGCGCATAAATTTCGTTTTGGGATTAGAACAGGAATTGATTTAGCGGGTGAAGTGCGTGGGAATTTAAAGCCTGTCAAGAATTGGTCAAAGGTATCGATTAGCGCTATTCCAATTGGGCAGGAAGTCACCGTTACACCGATGCAATTATTAGGAGCAGTGAGTGCGATTGCCAATAATGGGTTGTATATGAAGCCTTATGTGATTAAGAAGATTGTGGATAGCAATGGCGAAGTTATTTTAGAAAAGAAACCTGAAGAAGTAGAGAAGATCATGTCTGATGAATTATCTGCCCAATTGCGTTCAATGCTTCAAGGGGTTGTGGATAAAGGGACAGCACAAAAAGCCCAGATTAAAGGAGTTACCGTCGGTGGGAAGACAGGGACAGCGCAGAAAGTTGTCAATGGCCGTTATTCCCATTCACATTTTGATGCCACATTCTTAGGTTTTGCTCCGGTTGAGAATCCGCGCTTGGCCGCTGTTGTTGTTTATGATGAACCACATCCAGTGTATTATGGTGGTTTAGTAGCAGCCCCTGTTTTTGCTGAAGTCATTGAAAACTCATTAAAATATTTGGATTCTCAACAAGCCATGCCCCAAGCCAATTCAGTCGATGAGGATAGGCAATGAAATTGAAGGAACTCTTCAATGATATCGATGTGTTAACCCCGCGTTCATTTGATCAAGATATCGATATTGCAACAATTAGCTGTGATTCGCGTGAACAAATGGCTCAAGGTGTATTTGTTGCCTTAAAAGGGGTCACGAGCGATGGAGAGCTTTTTATTCTTAAAGCCATTGAACAAGGTGCAAGAGTTATCGTCAAAGCCAGTGCTTCACGTCAATTATCAAATGGTGTGATTCCTGATGATATTATTGTCGTCGCTGTTGCAAATCCCGCGGTAGTATTACGTGCCATTACCCGTCGATTTTTTGGCAATCCTTCCGCGCAGGTACGTACTATTGGCGTCACAGGGACTAATGGGAAAACCACATTTACATTTTTAATGGAATCTATTTTAGCCAAAGCAGGGCTTAGCTGTGGCATCATTGGTACGATCAATCACCGCATTGGCAATACTATTATTCCATCGAAGAATACCACACCAGGTTTAATTGATAATCAACGTTACTTACGTCAGTTGCAACAACTCAATATTCCTTACTGCATCATGGAAACATCGTCGCATGCCTTGCATCAAGGCCGTCTTGATACCATTGATTTTGTTAGCGGTGTATTTACCAATTTAACCCAAGATCATTTGGATTATCACAAGACGATGGATGCCTACTTTGAAGCCAAAGCCTTATTGTTTAAGGCATTGTCGCCTAAAGCGAGTGCTGTGATTAACAGCGATGATCCTTATGGGAAGAAATTAATTCCTCTGACGAAAGCGCGAGTTGTCACGTATGGGCTTACATCAAATGCGATGATTAGCGCCGCAGGTATTCAGTACAGTGTCGAGGGCATCGCCTTTGATTTAGTTTACCCAGAAGGTAAGGTCCATTTAAAATCACGGTTTATTGGGCAACATAATTTATACAATTTGCTATCAGCCATTGCGTGTGCCTGGGCAGAAGGCATTAATATGAATGCCATTGTGCAAGGGATACAGTCATTGACGCATGTCCCTGGTCGATTAGAGCCAGTGGATGGGGCCCAAGATTTTCATGTGTTTATTGATTATGCGCATACCGAAGATGGGTTGGTTAATGTGATCCAAGCCTTGCGTAACATTAGTACGCAACGTATCACCGTGGTCTTTGGTTGCGGCGGAGATCGCGATAAAACAAAAAGACCACGCATGGGTGCGGCCGTTACGGATTTAGCAGACCATGCCATTATCACGAGTGATAATCCACGCAGTGAAAATCCTCACGCCATCATTGAGGATATTATCAAAGGATGTAAGCGTGATAATTATGAAGTATGTATTGATCGACGGGAAGCAATTGGCCGGGCATTGGCTTTAGCTCGCAAAGGTGAAATCATTCTCTTAGCAGGCAAAGGCCATGAAACATATCAGATTTTAAATACAGGTACTATTCCGTTTAATGAACGGGACATTGTCATGGAATTTATTACAAAATGTTCACCATCAAAGACATCGTAGAGGCGACACGCGCCACATTAATTCAAGGGCAATTAACAGATACCGTTAAACGTGTCAGTATTGATTCACGCGATATTCAAGAAGGCGATGTTTTTGTTGCCATCAAAGGAGATCGATTTGATGGGCATGATTTTATCAAAGACATTGCAACAAAACCCGTAAAAGCCATTATCGTGCATCATAAGGTGCGCATTCAATCGTCGAGTATTGCGATTATCAGAGTAAAAGACACAACAAAAGCTTTAGGCGACTTGGCCCATTGGCATCGCAAGCAATTTGATATTCCGGTTATTGCCATTACCGGAAGTGCAGGTAAAACAACAACCAAAGAAATGATGGCCGCAGTATTAAAGAAGAAATTTAATGTGTTATACAATGTGCGTTCTTTCAATAATCACATTGGTGTGCCATTGACATTATTTAAGCTCAATAAAACACATGATATGGTTGTCATGGAATGCGGGACAAATCAACCCGGCGATATTGCCTATTTAGCGAACATCCTTCGTCCTACAGCCACGGTATTAACCATTATCGGTGAATCTCATTTAGAAAAATTAAAAACATGTCGCGGTGTGTTAAAAGAAAAATGGCAGCTTAATAAATTCTTGCCTGTAAATAGCCATGTTTTTATCAATGGCGACGACAAACTATTGGCTTCCATGAAAGCAAAGAATAGAGTGAGTGTTGGGCAATCCAACAATGTTGATTGGCAAGCCAAAGAGGTCAAAATTACATCCTTGGGCAAAACAGAATTTACGATTCGTGGTAAGAAGATAAGTCTTAATACAACAGGAACCCATCAAGTTAATAATGCGTTGCTTGTGATTGCTGTGGCGAGTGCGTATAAAATTCCTTTAACGACAAGCGTAAGGGTGTTAAATAATTTTGAATTTCCCGAAGGCCGGGGCAAATTTATGAAGCGTCGTCGTAATATTATTATTGATGATGCTTATAATGCCAATCCTATTTCCATGCGTGCCGCTATTGATGTATTAGCTGCCTTAGATTTGTCAAAAACCGGTGGACGTAAGATCATGGTCATGGCGGATATGCTCGAGCTGGGCAGTAAAGCCAAGCAATGTCATCAACATATTGGGACATATGCCATGGAGCGGTTGATCGATATTGTTATTGCCGTAGGCCCTTTAATGAAAGAAGCCGTGAAAGCAGCGAAAGCTCAAAGCACCTCGCGTCAGGTTTTATGGGTGAATGATTATAGTCAAGCCATTGAAGTATTATGTTTACATTTAAATACACACGATGCGGTTCTTGTCAAAGGGTCGCATGCCATGAAAATGGAACACGTTGTTCAAGCATTAGTATAGGGAGCGCGTATGTTGTTTTATTTATCACAATTTGCCGACACACATAGTTTTTTAAACATCTTCCGCTATATCACGTTTCGCGCGGGGCTTGCGGCCGTGACGGCATTTATTTTATGTATGATTCTGGGGCCTATTTTTATTAATGAATCAAAGAAGCGCCGTATCCGTGAATTAGCCAAACGTAATGATGCTCCAGCCCTCGATGAATTTCAAAAGCCTAAAGAAGGAACTCCGACGATGGGAGGGATTTTTATCATCGGTAGTATTTTGATTTCGGTATTAATCTGGGGTAATTTGGGCAATGCCTTTATGCAATTGACCATGTTCATTTGTTTTTGTTTAGCGGTATTAGGTTTTGCTGATGATTACATTAAGCTCAAAGGCATTGGCAAGCACCGTGGTATTAGTTCCCGTGTCAAAGCCATGTGGCAATTATTATTTGCAGCCATTGTCGCTATTTTTGCCTATCTACATCCAGATATTTCGACATCATTGGATATTCCTTTCTTTAAAACCGCGGCGATTGATTTAGGTGCGTTTTTTGTATTCTGGGTTATCTTAGTGATTGTGGGGAGCTCTAATGCTGTTAATTTAACTGATGGGCTCGATGGCTTGGCAATTGGATGCACATTAATGGTGGCTTTTGCTTTAGCCGCTTTAAGTTATATTACAGGTAATGCGACGATGGCAGAGTATTTATTAATTCCTCATGTCGCAGGATCAGGAGAGCTTACGGTATTTTGTGCAGCGATGATTGGTGCGAGTTTAGGATTCTTATGGTTTAACTGTTTTCCAGCTCAAGTTTTTATGGGTGATGTGGGTTCATTGGCCTTAGGTGGAAGTTTAGGTATTATTGCCGTATTAATCAAGAAAGAGATTCTATTGATCTTAATCGGAGGTATTTTTGTTCTCGAAGCAGGCTCTGTTATTTTACAGGTGACGTCATTTAAATTAACAGGGAAACGTATTTTTAAAATGTCACCGTTTCATCATCATTTGCAATTATCAGGCTGGCGGGAAACTAAAATCATTGTCCGTTTTTGGATCATCGCCATTATTTTAGCCATGTTAACATTGACCACATTAAAGATCCGTTAATTATGTTTGATGTTCAAGCGAAACAAGTAACAATCATTGGTGCCGCGCGCAGTGGCATTGCGGCCGCTAATTTATTAGGGGCATTAAAAGCCAAGGTCAAAATATCTGATGCAAGAAATGCCGCGGACCTTGAACCTCAATTAGCCTTATTAAAGAATCGTGCCAGTGTCACTCTTGAAACATCTGCGCATACACAGGCTTTCATCGAGGACAGTGATCTGATTGTCGTCAGTCCTGGGGTTCCCTATGACGCAAAGCCATTGCAATGGGCGCGTGCTAAACACATTGAAGTTATTTCCGAAATCGAATTAGCCTATCGCTTATGCCCATGCCCAATTATTGCCATCACCGGGACAAATGGGAAAACAACGACGGTTAATTTAATTGCGCAAATACTGCGTAAAGCCAATAAGCAGGTTTGTTTATGCGGTAATATTGGCGAACCATTTTCATCATTTGTTTTAAACTTAACACCTAACCATATCGTAGTGCTTGAGATCAGTTCATTTCAATTGCAAACAACGTCGACATTTCGCCCTAAAGTGGCCTTATGGACAAATTTTAGTCAAAATCATTTAGATCAACACAGAGATATCGATGAGTATTTTCAAGCCAAGTGCAAACTCTTTGCAAATCAAGATGTTAATGATATCACGGTATTAAATGCCAAGCAGCCCGAGCATGTGGAGATTGCTAAAACGTTAAAGTCCCGTGTGGATTTCTTTAATACCGCCAATGATCCAAAAGATATTGATAATCCGAATTTTTTAGCAGCGCTGCATGCTGTACGTGCTGTAGGGATTACAGATGATGTGGCTCGCCAAGTATTTGCTGAATTCAAAGGTGTGGAGCACCGTTTAGAATTTGTCCGTTCACTTAATGGTGTTGATTATATCAATGATTCTAAATCGACGACACTCGAGGCTGGTCGCTGGGCATTGGAACGCATGACCAAACCGATTGTATTGATTTGTGGTGGGTCAGATAAACATTTAGATTACACGCCGTTAAGAGATTTAGTGAAACACAAAGTCAAACACATGGTGGCTTTGGGTCAAACGAAAGAGCAGATGCAACGCACGTTCTCCGATTTAATCCCATTAGACGTGGTGCAGAGTTTCCAAGAGGGGATTAATCACGCCAAAGCAGTAGCTCGACCAGGGGATTGCATTTTATTGTCTCCCATGTGTGCGAGTTTTGATATGTTTAAGAATTATGAGCATCGAGGCTCCGTATTTAAAGAGATGGTGAGGGCATTATGAAACAGGAACGTATTGGTTTTATCATGACTACATTGGCATTGGTGTGTTTAGGGATCGTCATGATTTATAGTGCGACCTGTGTGAATGCTTTGCAGAATTTTCACGACAGCATGTATTATTTGAAACGTCATTTATTGTTTTTATCAATGGGTTTAGGATTATCCTATGTTCTGTTAATGATTGATTACCGTCAAATCCAACCCCATGCGCGGGCGATGATGTTTATAAGTATTATCTTTTTAGTACTCGTTTTGATCCCTCATATTGGTAAAGAAAGTTTTGGGGCCCGACGCTGGTTTAAAATCGGTGTCTTTAATTTTCAACCTTCCGAATTTGTTAAACTTGCTTTAATTATTTATGTGGCTGATTTTCTATCACGTAAACAACTCATCGTTAAAGATTTTGTGAAAGGATTTTTACCACCTGTCATGGTAATGGGGATTGCCTGTTTATTGACGGTGAAACAACCTGATTTGGGAACAACCCTTGAAATGGCTGTTGTGACCATGGGCATGTTATTGTTAGCAGGGGCACGGTTGAGACATTTGGCCGTGATTTTAGGTTCAGCCATTCCTGTTTTAATTTATTTGGTTATTAAAGAACCTTATCGCATGGCCCGTATTGTGGCCTTCTTAGATCCATGGCAAGATAGTCAGGGTATTGGTTTTCAGCTCACACAATCACAAATTGCTTTAGGGTCAGGTGGGTTGACGGGCGTTGGTTTAGGTCATAGCCAACAAAAACTATTTTATTTGCCTGCGGCGCATACAGATTTTATTTTATCCATTATCGGCGAAGAATTAGGGCTATTAGGCACATTGTCCGTTATTATTATGTTTTGCCTCTTTGTCTGGCAGGGCACACGCATTATCCGTCAATGTCATCAATCGTTTGGTTATTTTCTAGCTTTTGGGATTATCATGATGTTAGGGTTGCAAGCCATGGTCAATGTGGGCGTTTCCATCGGGGCATTTCCAACCAAAGGTCTTCCATTGCCATTTATTAGTTATGGTGGATCTGCGTTGGTCTTTCACTTGGCTGCCGTTGCACTTATTTTAAATATTTCAAAACACCAGGGAAAATAACGACGATGAAAGTATTAATCGCAACAGGCGGAACCGGAGGACATATTTTTCCTGCCTTGAAATTAGCGCGATTATTACGCGATCATGGCCATGAGGTTATGTTTGCCGGTGTCTTAGGTATTGCCGAAGATCAAATTCTCTCCGCAGGATTTGATTTAATTAATATTAAAGCCAAAGGGTTTAATCCGCGTTCTTTAATAGGAATGATTAAATTTGTGTGGCTTATGACCGGAGCTATTATTCGTTCCGTCGGTATTATTCATCAAGTGCGTCCTGATAAAGTGATTGGTTTTGGAGGCTATGGGTCTTTCCCCATTATCATGGCAGGTTGGTTTTGCCGATGCCGCATGATGATTCATGAACAAAATGTTTATCCTGGTAAAGCAAATCGTCTCATGGGACGCTTTGTTCAACAAGTGGCGGTGAGTTTTCGCGATAGTGCTCGTTTTTTTGATGCGGCTAAAATTATTCATACCGGTTGCCCTTGCCATGTCACGTCGCAATTACCCAATCAACAAGACGCCCGCGCAAAATTTGACTTAGACCGTTTTAAGTGGACCGTATTGATTTTAGGTGGAAGCCAAGGCAGTCATAAAATCAATGAAGTATTTTATGAGTGGATGAAGGTGCAGGGCAAAGAAAGAACATGCCAAGCCATTCATATGACGGGCAAACAGGATTATGCGAAGTTCCATCAACTTTATATCGATCAACATTTACCTGTTAATGCCTGCGCCTTTATTAGTAATATGATTGATGCTTATGCCGCTGCTGATGTGGTGATTGCCCGCGCAGGTGCTTCCAGTATTACAGAAATTGGTTTACTTGGAAGACCGGCTGTCATTGTGCCTTATCCTTTTGCTGGAGGGCATCAACGTTATAATGCCAAAGTGCTCGCTGATTTAGGGACAGCCATTGTGATTGAACAAGATGAATTCACAACAGCCACATTAGATGAAGCCTTACGCAAAATTGTCAATCGTCATCAAACAACGGCGATGTTACAAGAACAAGTTGATGGTGTATTATTTATGGATGCAGATCAACGTTTAGCCAAAGCGTTAGAGAGTTTATGAAACAGGCATTGTTACTCTTAGCGATTGTTTTATGGTCATTTCCCGTCGCTGCAGCGAAAGCAGAATTTAAGGAAATCAAAGGGGATAACTTTATCATTTATTACCGTGATGATGTGCCAACCGATTTCGCTGAAAATGTTTTA
>CAYZPQ010000012.1:19576-21000 GCA_964480185.1 uncultured Planctomycetales bacterium
TGGGACTCGCCCGGTATCAAAATTGGCGTTCGGATAAACGTGCGAAGATTACCATTTATAGCGATGAAGAAGATTATATGTCCAATGCCGGTAATTATAAATGGTCTCATGGTATTGCGATGACCGGTGTGCGCGTTATTCAAACATATCCGCAAGAGCATGGTTTTTTTGATACAACATTGCCGCATGAATTGGGGCATATTATCTTAAGAGAAATTATTGGTGAAAGGGCCAATGCGCCGATATGGTTTGAAGAAGGGGTAGCCATGTACCAGGAAAAAGCACGGCGTTTTGGCAGTGATAAGAAAGTACTTGAACTGATTAAAAATGATCAATTTATCCCTTTATCAGAGTTATCTAATATGCGATTATATAAAGACACTGATGAGAAAGTTGTCAGTCAGTTTTATGTTCAATCAGCGAGCATTGTAGGGTATTTAATCAGCGAATTCGGCGCGCAAAAGTTTCATTGGTTCTTAAAGGCTTTATCAGAAAATCTTCCCTTTGAGCAAGCCTTAAGCAAAACCTATTTACGTTTTCGATCATTAGATGCATTAAATAAAGCATGGGTTAATTATTTGAAAGGGAATTAATGATAGCACATTATCATCTTATCGGAATCGGCGGCATTGGCATGGGGACTTTAGCGTCCTTATTACTTGCCAAAGGATATAAAGTTAGCGGTTCTGATTTAAAGGAAAGTGAAATAACAGCGAAGCTCAAGAAGCAAGGTGCCACCATTTATATTGGCCATCAAGCCGCTAATGTGCAGCAAGCCAATTTTGTGGTGTATTCCTCGGCGGTGAGAATGAATAATCCCGAGATGATGGAAACAGTTAGCCGTAACATTCCTTTATTAAAACGGGCCCAAGTATTAGCCCAGCTGGTGAATGAACAAACAGGGATTACAGTCGCAGGGGCGCATGGTAAAACAACCACCAGTTCCATGATTGCCAGCATGCTCACAACCGCTCAATTAAATCCCACCATTGCCGTCGGTGGTATTGTCAAACAAACTGAAACAAGTTCCAACTTAGGCCAAGGTAAATATTTTGTGGCCGAGGTTGATGAAAGTGATGGCACATTCCTCTATTTCCGTCCGCATTTATCGGTCATTACCAATATTGATTTTGAACATGTTGATTTTTACAAAGACTGGGAAGGGATTACCAGCGCCTATACAAAATTTATTGATTATACCGTCAGCGATGGTGTCGTCATTGCTTGTGGGGAAGACAAACGTTTGGTAGATTTAGTAACAAAAAGCAAAGTACCGCATTTATTATATGGCTTTAATTCTCAACTAGACATTTATGCCCGTGATGTGAAGGTCGAAGGTTTTGGCAGTACATTCACCTGTTATCATGGCAGCAAAAAAATTGGTGATTTTATTCCACAACTTCCTATACCACGGTAAATTAATG
>CAYZPQ010000012.1:21010-23704 GCA_964480185.1 uncultured Planctomycetales bacterium
TGCCTTAGCCTGTATTGCCGTCGGTGTGCGTTTGGATGTTCCGGTTGCCATGATGCAGCAGGCGCTGAAAGAATTCACCGGTGTTAAACGCCGTTTTCATTTAAAAGGGGAAGTGGATGGGGTTATGGTCGTCGATGATTATGGTCATCATCCAACCGAACTTCGCGCCACCATTGAAGCGGCACGTTTATTAAAACGCCCACGTTTAGTTGTTGTCTTTCAACCGCATCGTTATTCACGGACAAAGTTTTTATTAGATGAATTTGTCGAAGTCTTGACATTGCCTGATGTGCTTATCTTAACGGATGTTTATGCTGCCAGTGAAAAACCTTCTGAAGGTATTGGTGTTGAACCATTGTTACAAAAGGTCCAAGATAAAATTGGTTCCAAAGCCATTTATTTAAAAAAAGAAGAAATTCTTAAATTCTTAGAACAGCACACCCACAGTGGTGATTTGGTACTATTCTTAGGCGCTGGTGACATTTATCATTTCTCCGACGAATTAGTTAAAAACTTAGCGGCATTAGAAAAACATTGAATGCATTGAAAGTAGGGTTGTAGTTTATGGTGAATCGTTTTGGGCAAATTGGTGTATTAATGGGAGGAATATCTTCCGAGCGTTCCGTTTCTTTGCGTTCTGGTGAAGCCGTTGCAACAGCATTATCTCAAGCCGGGTATATTGTTAAACAACTTGATATTACCATGGATGATAAAGATAAAATTGCCGCACAAATTCAACAAGCGGGTATTGAAGTTGCCTTTATTGCCCTTCATGGTCGTTTAGGAGAAGATGGCGATATACAAACCATTTTAGAACAATTAGATATTCCTTATACAGGCTCTGATGTTAAATCAAGCCAGTTAGCATTTAATAAAATATTAGCACAAACAGCATTCAAAAATGCAGGCTTACCTGTGCCGAAACATTTCTTAATCAAAGATGGCACGATCATGGATTTTAAGACAGTGTGGGCGGTGATTCGCCATACGCCATTAGTTGTCAAAGCAGCCTGTGAAGGATCTTCAATTGGTGTGCATGTGGTGCGCCATCCATCTGAATGGGAAACAGCCATTAAAGATGCGATTCATTATGGCCCTTATGTAATTATTGAAGAATTTATCAAAGGCCGTGAATTTACCGTCGGTGTTTTTGATCAAACACCTTTGCCTGTTGTTGAGATTATCCCTAAAACAAATTTCTTTTCATTTAATGCGAAATATCAAAAAGGCATGACTCAATATGCATGCCCCGCTCAAATCCCAGATAGTTTGGCCGCACAGATGCAAGCCTTGGCATTGAAAGCGTATCAAACAATTGGCTGTTCTGGTTTTGCTCGTATTGATTTTCGTTTAAACGAGAAAGACATGCCGCATATTTTAGAAATTAATACAATCCCCGGTTTTACCGAAACAAGTTTATTTCCTAAAGCAGCTCAAGCAGCAGGGTATTCATTTGTGCAAGTGTGTGAGACATTGTTGGAGTTAGCATATGCCAAAAAGCGGCGTTAAGATTTCCGGTATAGCCGTCATTCGAATTATTGTTTTTATCGCGATCGCCTATCTCTTATTCATGGCATACGTGCGCTTGCGTGATTTTCTTTTAAATGATCCTATTTTTACCGTCAAGAATGTCTTAGTCGAATCTTCCATTCAATTCATTGATACCAATTCCTTAAAAGTGCTTAAAGGCCGTAATATCTTTAATGTCGATATTGAGCGTATTGAGAAAAGATTATCTGCTCAGTATCCTCAAATCACCCACTTGCGGGTCGTTCGTGAATTGCCTGATCGCATTAAAGTCTTAGCGAAACGTCGGGACATGCTGTATCAGGTAAGGTTAAAAGGTAAGTATTTATTAGTCGACGCACAAGGGGTGGCAGTCATTTACATCGCTAAGCCGATTAACCTCGTGGTTGTGACAGGTGTATCAACTAAAACACCATTGAAATTAGGTCAAAAAGTCAGCGGTGTGTTGACGGAAGCTGTGGCTATTGCCACATTGATGCGTGACAATAATACCTTGAATAAGTTTAAACTTATTGGCATCGATGTTGCTAATCCTGCTAAGATAATTGTCAGTTTAGCGGATATCAGGGCCAAGATTATTCTCGACGTTGATCATGGTGCTAAAAAATTAAATGTATTAAATCTATTATTGACCCAAAAGAAAATTGATTTAAGGTTAGTGGATTACATCGACCTTCGTTTTGAAGAACCAGTTATTGCAGCTCAACCCATTGAGAATGAATAGCCAAACCGGATAAGCCTATGTTAAAAAAATTAAAACAAATGAAATATTTTTGCGGACTCGATTTAGGTACACATACCATTAAAGCATCTTTGGTGTGCGTACGTGATGAGCAAAATCTGGATTTATTGGCTGTTGCCGAATCACCCTCGATAGGAATTAGAGAAACATCTATCAATGATATCAGTGAATTAGGCCACACCATTACCCGTCTTATTGCCGAAGTTTCCGCCAAAGCAGGGGTGAGGGTGAGTGCGGTTACTTTAGGTGTGTCGTCGGATATGATCAGTTGCCGTTATTCGGAAGCGGTTATTCCTCTAATTGATGCCGGGACAAAAGTGATATCACGTTATGATGTGAAGCGTCTTGATGATCAAGCTAAAATGTTAGGGACAGCTTTAGAAGAAGAAATTGTCCACGATATCCCGCAATCTTACAAAATTGAT
>CAYZPQ010000013.1:0-1816 GCA_964480185.1 uncultured Planctomycetales bacterium
TGGGGGCTTATTTGTTAACAGCCTTAAAGTTGAATATGTGGATTGTGCTTCCTTTTACTATTGTCTTAACCTTATTGCTTATGAAATTCTTGTCACCTAAGGAGATCAAGGGTAATCTGGACCGTCAATTTGCGATCTTTAGTAATAAGCATAATTGGATCATGACTATTCTGTATGTGATGACCTTCGGTTCCTTTATTGGATATTCAGCATCATTTCCAAAATTGATTCAGGACGTTTTTGGTTATTTGCCTGGCGGTGCGGTCAATCCAAACGCCCCAAATCCCATGACCTGGGCTTTCTTAGGTCCATTGGTGGGGGCCTTGATACGTCCTTTTGGTGGATGGTTGGCTGATAAAATTAATAGCGGTTCGAAAGTCACCACATGGAGCACGGTTGTTCAAGTGGGGGCAGCTCTTGGAGTAGCTTATTATATTGTTCAAGCTAAAGCGGCAACATCACCAGAAATGTATTGGTGGCCGTTCTTTACACTGTTCATGATCCTATTTGTGGCAACTGGCCTTGGTAACGGATCTACATTTCGTAGTATTCCTTATATTTTTCCTAAAGAACAAGCAGGCCCAGTTTTAGGATGGACCTCTGCAATTGCCGCTTACGGAGCATTTATTATTCCCATTATTTTTGGACAGCAAATTAAAGCAGGGCATGCCGAATATGCTCTCTATGGGTTTACTGTGTACTATGTGATTTGTCTTGGCTTAAATTGGTATTATTACGATAGAAGAAATTCAGGGATAAAATGTTAACGGACACGTCATTGGCGCACATTGTTTCAATTAATGTTTCTTCTGGAGGAATTCCAAAGTTGCCTCAGCTTAGTATTCGCGTTGAAGTAACTGGTTTAGAGGGGGATGGGCATAATCATGAGAAGCACCGTACGCCACTTCAGGCAGTATGCTTGCAGGATATCGAGAAGTTAGAAGAGCTTGCTCAAGAAGGTTACAATCTTGGGCTTGGAGCAACAGGTGAGAATTTAACCGTGCGCGGTTTAAACGTTAATGCCTTGCCATTGGGGACGGTGCTTGAATTTAGCGATGGTGTGAGATTGGAGCTGACCAAGGTGCGCAAGCCCTGTTATGTTTTGGATGCCATTAATCCTCGCTTAAAAGAAGATATTATAGGCCGTTGCGGCATATATGCTAAGGTTTTGCGACCGGGCACCTTTACTCAAGGCGAAACCATACGATTTATCTTACCTGTCAATTCACAATCTTAGAAAAGGTTATACCGTGAACGAATCAAAACAAAGTTGCCCTGTTGTTTTGCAAACAGGTTTCCGTATTTTCTTTCTTGGGGCGGTGGCGTATGCCATTATTTCGATGGTCTTTTGGCTATTCTTTTACACCTTAGGAGGAAATATTTTTGTAACAATGCCACTAACAGTTTGGCATGGGCATGAAATGATATTTGGATTCACCATGGCGGTCGTGGCGGGCTTCTTGTTAACTGCGGTGACTAATTGGACTGGATTATCGACGGCTAGCGGGACAGTCTTGTTGGTGTTGTTTATATTTTGGAGTATGGCTCGCATTTTAGCATTTATGCCAGCATCGGTTCCATTATGGCCTAAAGCTGCCTGTGATTTTATATTTATGGTCTTTTTAATATGTATTGTCTTGCGACCGATTATAAAGGTTAAGCAATGGTGGCAATCGGCTGTGATATCTAAATTGATTTTGGTCTTACTATGCGGTGTTGTTTTCTTTTTGGCGCTAAGAAACACGGATATCGGTGTGGAGCACAAATCCTTACGGTTTGCTATTTATATGATCGTAAGTTTGATTTTTACGATCAG
>CAYZPQ010000013.1:1916-9483 GCA_964480185.1 uncultured Planctomycetales bacterium
AGGTTTAAATTCTCCTTATAGCTTCTCAATCATTTTAATAATTCGATAGGCTTTACGCCCTAGAACCGTCGGTGTATAAAAGACAATCAGTGGTTTCTCTTGAATAAGCCGGCGCCTTATATAACCAAATCGTTCAAGTTTCTTAAGTCGCTGGTACATGACTTTCTTGCTGATACCTACAACGGATCGTAATAGTTGTCCGGGTTGCTTTATTCCGTCGGAAATCTTATCCAGCACCACCGTGCTCCACTTGCATTTAAAGACATTTTCGAATTGTTGTTTTTTGTTCATATGCTCAGTTTCCAAAAGGTGCCTAATTGACGATTCGTACACTTAGAGGTTATATTACCATTAGATGTTTAAATAAACCAATTTAAAAGGAGATTAAAATTATGTTAAAACAAGTTACTTTCTTCGACGGAGGATGCGCCGACTGCCAAAAAGTTGCAGCCTATTTAAGTGCTAAAGGTATTGATTACGAACGTAAGAATATTAAGGCGCATCCTGAAATGGCACAAGAGGCCAAGAATAGCGGTGCTAAGACCTTCCCTGCCGTCTTTGTTAATGGTCATCTCGTGGAAGGATGGAACGAGGGAGAACTTAATAAAAAGTTGATTTGATGATTGCAAAAACACACTGGGTGCAGTCATTATTGGCTTCACCCAGTGTGTTTGTCATTTACTTCGCGCAACAAGGTTAGCTCTTAGAAATATACCAGCGTCAAAAAGTATCTAGAAAGGTATTTCTAACGTCAAGAGAAACGTTCTAGTTTCCGTCTAGTTTCGGCCCCTATTTATTAAACCTTTGTGAATAAATAGTTACAGAGGTTTTTGTTTTTTAAGTTACAATAAGAGGACACAGCTGCCGTAAGTAGAAGATGTGCAAGTGGATGTGAAGACACGCTCCGGATTATTTTTCTATCTTAATTTTGCCTAGACCAGATGGGAAATTAGAATAATATCTATTGAAAACTATCACTAGGAATTAGGGAATGGTTAAGTAAAGTTGAACTATGAGTAGTAATATGATTATTAAGGATCAATTTAAGCGTCCTCTACATGATTTACGAATCTCCGTTATTGATCGCTGTAATTTTCGTTGTCCATACTGCATGCCTGATGAGCAATTTCATCATTCCTATCAATTCCTTGAAAAAGAACAGTGGTTAACTTTTGAAGAGATCGAAAGAGTGGTTAAGATTTTTGTTGGACTTGGCGTAGAGAAAGTAAGATTAACGGGTGGTGAACCGCTTTTAAGGCCCAACATTGAGCAGTTGATCCAGAAACTTACAATAATCGATGGAATTAAAGATCTAGCCCTGACGACAAATGGCTCGTTATTGACCAAACAAGCGTCTAAATTAGAAAAAGCAGGTCTTAAGCGTTTGACGGTAAGTCTTGATTCTCTTGATCCTCAAGTTTTTAGAACATTAAGTGGTTCAAAGGGGGATATTAACCAGGTCCTTTCTGGTATTCAAGCAGCAAAGTCAGCAGGTTTTGAAACTATCAAAATTAATGCTGTTATTCAGCGTGGCATTAACGATGCTACGATTATGGATTTAGTTAAGTTTGCTCGCAAGGAAGGTCATACGCTTCGTTTTATTGAATATATGGATGTGGGGAATCAAAATCATTGGGGCTTAACCCAAGTGGTATCATCTAAAGAGATTATTAAAGAAATTAACGAGTTCTTTCCCTTGAAGGCGATTGGAGGGACTGAAGATGGTGAGACTTCAGAAAGATTTCGTTTTATAGATGGTGGGGGAGAAATAGGGTTTATCTCATCTGTTAGTCATCCTTTTTGTGGCACTTGTAATCGTCTTCGTTTGTCGGCAGAGGGTAAGATTTACACTTGCCTTTTTGCTACTCAAGGAACAGATTTGCGATATCAGTTAAGAAATGGATCAAAAGAAAATTCTTTGGAAAAGTTTATTCGTGGGGTATGGCAAGATCGTCAAGATCGTTATTCAGAGTTGCGTTCACAAATTCATCAAGAACACCGTCAAATCCATAAGATAGAAATGTTTCAAATTGGTGGGTAAGGTAATTTGTTTTGAAAGTAGAAATGGATTAAACTTAAGAAAGAGAATTGACGATCAAGAAATAGAAAAAGGGAAATTTTTTTCTAGCAGATATTGCTAGGAGCTTGTTAATAGATATTTGTCAGAGGTCTTAATTTAGTCGATCCGTTTGAAGGGTTAGAGGGTAGTAGTCTGAAAACTAATCAGAAGTTTTTAAAGTTAATACGCCAAAATCCCAAAATAACAGCCAAGGAATTGGTTTAATCAATAGGATTACGTCTTGCTGGTGTTATATATAATCTTGCTAAATTAAAATAACACATTAAAAAGGATTTGTTCTGAGAGGGTGATTATTGGGAGGTTATTAAGCAGTAGATTCAGTTAGTAGTTTATTGATGATTATTTGCCGCTCCTGTGGCGTTTTAAGTTTAGCAATGTGCATCAGTGTTTTGCCGGAAAAGCGTTTGATGATGGTTTGGTTAGTGCAGGATTTCATGTCTTTGAGGAAGTTGGGTGGGAGGTTGTTGGCTAGCTTCATAAGCTGGGATACCCATGATCGTGTGACTTTAAATTCTCGGCTGGCATCGAAAAATGTTCTTTGAGGATCATTAGCTAGATAATCGTGGAAATTCATCGCTTCTGTGATAAGATTCTTGAGAGGTTTGGGTGGAGGGGCTTTACGTTCGGCCAAAGGCCGGTCAAAAACGATGGTTGTGCCTCTTCCCGGATATTTATACATTTTCACAAGTAGTTGAACCACATTATGTTGCGCCAGTTTCCGAACTACACGTTTTGTGTCAACCCCGGGGAGCCATATAACAAAAAAAGCCATCTCTTTTTCAGAGATGGCTTTTTTTGTTATATGATCGATCACGAGAGACCGTCGAACTAAGCAAACGCAGTCGTGCCAATAACGGTGTTAACTCCCAATGACTTCTGAAGGCAAGACCACCGTGGGGTGACAGCGAGCAAAGCGAGCGCCAGAGGGGCAAAGCCCCTATGGGGAATGAACCCGCAGAGGCGGGTGAATGACCGAACGGGGGAACACGTATAAAGTTAAACAAGATTAAACAAACGCATGAAGCACTTATAAATCTTTTTAATAAAGAAATCAATATGACCTCAAAAGAAAAAATCATCCTTGATCGTATCAAACATCTTGAAGACGCCATCACTAAAGCACATGAATATTTAGAAAAAGGAAAGCATGCCCATTGGCAAGGCTTTCGACCGCTGTTCTCTGCCAAAGTAAAAGATGGAAAGATCTTACCTCCTCATAAAGATTGGGTAAGAAAAGTATTTTTACCTAACCAAGAAAAAGACCTAAGAAGTAATCAAAAAATTTTAGAAAAATATTGCCCCTAAGAACATATGGCAGGCCTTTTAAGTGAAAAAACAGAAATTCAATGTGTCCCGACTTTTTTATATGAAATATACCAAACAAACATTTAAAAAATGGATTCGTTGGATTGATCAAATAAAAATTGATCTAATGAATCTATTGAATCACCAGCAAATTTATAATGAGTTTATTAGCGTTGCTAATAAAAATTTAGAACATGTTAAGAAATATAATGGGATTTATTTTTGCCGATTTATTATGTCGTGTTATGGTGTATCCGCTACGGTTGGAATAAGACGCCATATTAAATCAAACTTACAGAGCATTTCCTTGATTAGAGTCTTAGAGCAAATGAAAAACTGTGCCAAGGATTTTACCTATGATTCTTACTTAAAAGTATACCCATTAAAAGGATGGGTTTGGCAAGAAGCTACATTTAGACTTTTAAGTAAGGATGGAAGATTAATATCATCCGAACTTATTGAAGATGACATAAAAAAATTGAAGAAGCTTTCTAAAAAAGCCGAAACGCTTGTTGATAGAGTGTACGCTCATTTAGACCGAAGAGGTACTAGAGTTAAGCTTACTTTTGAAGAATTGGAGAAAACCTTAGAAGCATATAACCAAATTGCATGTAAGTATATTTGTTTCTTAACAGGAACCCACAATAGTACTTTACAACCAACTATTCAGGATAATTGGCAAGATATTTTTACCGTTGCATTAAACCCAAAACAATGATTTTTCGAGGTTGTTTATGTCAAATTTATTACTTATAACTGGAGCTGGGGCTTCACATGACGTAGTTCCAAAAGAAGTTCCATGCGATTTATCGTATAAGCCTCCTTTAACAAAAAATTTATTCCTTTATCAGCGGTCGCCAACAACAGCAACTCATAAACCGTATACGCTTGAATGTTTAAAAAATCATCCTTTAGCGTACCAAGCAGGCTATGAGTTCTATATGAGGGGGGATGGGGAATCTCAGAGTTTAGAGAAATATTTGACTAATTTAAAACAAATGGGAGTGCATCATAGTCAGGCCAATGATTTATTTTGGGCTATTCCGCTATATCTTTTTGATTTATTTAATGCAATAGGCCAAAGATATTTGCCAGGTCTAGCGGGAAACCCGTCGAATTATTATAGTCTTTTACAAAGGATAAATGGTTCACGGTTTAAGAATATCTTATGGATAAATTTAAATTATGATATCTTGGCTGATTCTGCGATTAAACAAATTACTAGAGCCACCCTTGATGATTTTAATGAGTATATGGCACTACATACGCCCGATAATCAACTGCAAATAAAATACACTAAGCCCCATGGATCCATAGATTGGTTAAGGCAAATTCCTGAACATATTGATACTAATGGTATGAGAACAATAGGTGCGGACTCACATTTCGAGCAAATGTTAAGCATAGAGTTAATTAAAGCAAGTGTATCATATGGCAATTTAGTAAATCCTAGACGTGGTTATTATCCTGCTGTTACAGCACCATTGGGAAAATATGTACCAGTGTACAACAACCACATTGATATAATTACGCGTGATCTTAAAACTACTGAATCAATTTTATGTATAGGTTTTGGCGCTCTTGATATAGATGTACTAGATTTGATCAAAAATAATATGCCTCAGGTAAAGGAAATCAAAATAGTGAATGGTAATAATGGAACAGGATCAGTCGCTTTAAGACGTATTATAGACCATTGTGATAATGTGAAGGGTACTCAAGAAGAATATTCAGTCTTTAAGGGTGGATTTAGTGATTTTATTAAGAATGGTGTGACGTCTTGGTTAAGGGGTGGGGCATAAATAAGTTTTATTAAAATACGCGACCACATCTCAATAAGTAATTGAAAAAAATAGGGACACATTAAAGGAAAAGTGGTGCCACATTGAATTCCTAGTGATGGTTAAGTTGTGGAATAAATAGTGTCTGCGCGCTCAAGGTTCTAATGCAACAATTTTAATCTGTTAAAATCATAGCAGATAAAGGAGTTGCATATGTATAAAAGACTAAATGTAAAATCATCAGACCACATCATCAGAAATAATTGAAACAAATAAAGATGCCGCATGATGTGTCCCTCGCAGTATCGATGATAATTTATAACCAAAATGCAGCTTAATAAATTAATCTTACAAAGATTCGGGACACTTTAGGCTTAAGTCTAGATCTATTAAAGGATTGCTAAGAAGTGGTCCGTCAAATAAGTAGGTTCAATGATTAGTTTTAGTATTATACTTTTTGTTGTTTCGATTTTAGCAGGTAGCATTGCCTGTATTTCTGGTTTTGGAATCGGAAGCATTTTAACCCCATTTTTATCGTTAAAAGTAGGGACTAGCATTGCTGTTGCGGGTGTTTCCATAGCTCATTTTTTAGGAACGGCTTTACGATTTTGGAAGTGGAGACAATATATCAATAAACAGGTTCTTTTTAGTTTTGGTTTAACGAGCGCCCTTGGTGGTCTTACCGGTGCAATTTTCCATAATATTTTTGAAAATACTGTTTTAAACATTATTTTTGGTTGCTTATTAATTTTTGCTGGGATATCGGGTTTGACGGGCATATCCGAGAAATGGCGTTTTAGTGGTCCTTTTGTATGGGTAGCGGGTGCATTGTCAGGAATTTTTGGTGGTCTCGTTGGTAATCAAGGAGGAATACGCTCTGCGGCTATGTTTGGATTTGATCTTAACAGAAAAGCGTTTGTGGCAACAGCAACAGGTATAGCTCTTGCTGTTGATTGTGCCCGTATGCCAGTTTATTTTATTACGCAATGGAAAGACATTCAAAATATATGGCCTTTGATTACTGTCGCAACTATTGGTGTCGTAATTGGGACTGAAATCGGGGTATGGATGCTTGGTAAAATTCCAGAGAGTATGTTTAAAAGAATTGTTTCAGGTATTATTTTGTTAATAGGAATATTTGTTTTGATTTATAAATAGATATTTCATCAAGAATGATGGATGTTGTTCATGTAATTAACGGACCACATTATCAGAACTAATTAAAACAAATAAAGATGTCGCATGATGCATCCCGACTTTCTTATAATGATGCACTACACTCATGCTATACTAATCCATGCTTTCACTAATCATTTTCATTATTCTCTGCTTCGCATCAGCCTTCATAGGTTCAATCTTTACGTATAAGTCACTCAAAACATGGTATCCGACGATCAAGAAACCATCATGGAATCCTCCTAAGGAGGTTTTTGGTCCTGTATGGACTGTTCTATATTTATTGATGGCTGTCTCAGCATGGATGATTTGGGAGAGAACGCAGCATGTTTTTGGCATTGAGATGGTATTATTTTTTATTCAATTAGTGTTTAACACGCTCTGGTCATTGATATTCTTTGGTCTTCGAAATCCTGGATGGGCTTTTGTTGATGTTATTTTACTATGGATTTTTATTGTTTTAACTATGATAAGCTTCTGGTCAATTTATTGGGTTTCAGGGGCGCTCTTTATACCATATTTAATTTGGGTTAGTTTTGCAGCGTTTCTGAATTACACAATTTGGCAAATTAATAAACAAACATGAATAAGTCATGAGCAAGATTAAAGTCATTCTTTTCGATGTCGACAATGTCCTTGTACAAAATTTAAGTCGTGCCCATTGGCAAGATGTTTCCGCTCTTCTCAAAGAACGCTATAACATCACGATCACGGGTGAAGATTTTTATCAGAAGATTTATTATTTAAGCGATAAAAATAGGGTATTAGATGGTTTGCAAGATGGGTCAATGACGGGGCAGGAATATGTTAATGAAGCTAATAGCGCCTTAAAGGCTTATGGAAGCAACCATCAATTTAGTTTGGAAGAATATTATCGGCTAGTATTTTCTGACAGACTTAACACCTGTCCTCAAACGGCAAAACGTTTGGCAGATGAAATCAAATCCTTCTCAAAACAGCACCCCTTAATTCATTTAGGCTTAATTACGGATCGTATGCATGGCGATGAACCGATATTTAAGGAGTTATTGAATCGATTATATCCAGGCATCTTTAATAAGAATCATTTTAATTTTTTTTGTCGATTTAACTTTTAACTGATCAGGATCCGGCAAATCAGATTTTTTAACAATTTCATAACTTTTCATAGCTTTGTAAGGAAGACCTTCTTTCCGAATTTTTTCGGCATCAGCATAAAGCTTCTCTAACTCAGCGACCTGAGCTC
>CAYZPQ010000013.1:9493-17074 GCA_964480185.1 uncultured Planctomycetales bacterium
GTTGGCAAAAGTAAACGCGGAAAAGATTTATTTCCTCATGTGATCAAGCGATTGAAGACATATGGCTATAAACCTTCTGAAATCCTAGTGATTGATGATCGAGAAGAAAATCGCAAAGAAGCATTACGTGTTGGCTTAAAAGCGCGTGAGTTTGTGTGGGGATGGCCTGAAGGATCGTTGACCAGATTATTAACGACAGAAATACAGGGATGACGAGAGCAAATTGATTTTTTTATACGCCACAAGAAAGGACTAAATTAAATGAATCTTATCAGGAATTGTTGTTTGGCTGTTTTAGTTTATGCGGGGTTTAGCATTTCATTCGCCCATGCAGGCTTTATGGATAGCCTTAAAACCGCTGCACAGGCTGTTAATAATACTGCTCAAAACTCCAAAGCAAAAAAAGCATCATCTACCGAAGATCCTGATCGACCACTCCATTTAGAAGACCATGATAAAACAGGCAGCTGCGAGGGAAAGCGTAGTGCGACGTGTATGGATTACATGGAATTAGCAGGTAATTGCATGGCTCCACTTGAAGGCTATCGCATGAAATTAACAGGCGATTTAATTGAGAAGAAAATAAATACAGAACATTTGACTGATCGTAAGCGTAAGAAAATGGAAGAAGAGTTAGCTCTTGTCAGAGAAGCTCAGAAAAATAAATCTGATAAATATAATGCGTCGAGCCTTTCCGAGGAAGACCAAGTATGTATCAACGCTGATTATGGAACTTTTTATAAGAAGATTTACAATAAATGTATGGGTGCCGATCATATGGGTACTGGCAAACGCACAGAGATGATGCAAGATCAACAAACCCTCACCTGTGAACAAGCTGTTGCGCAGTATCGTGCGAATAAATCAAAAGAAGAAGAGCCATTTAACTGTTTAAAAGGTGTTACTGCGCTTCGCTTCAAGATTATGGCTGACATGATGGAAAAGAAGATGAATGACTTGAATCCGTCGGGTAAGGAACGCGCGGATTGGGAAGCAGACATTGCCTCTATCCGTGAATTACCCACATCAGGTGCGATGATGCCTAAACCTGTTGATCCGAATAATCCCGCTCGCGCATTGATGCGTCTCTCTACCGACGATCAAATGGCGCTTAATACAGAATATTCCAAACAAAGTCAGGCTATGATGGCCGAATGTCAAAAGACAAGCCCAACGAGAAAAACACCTAAGAGCGGCGGATTAGTGGATAGATCTAAATCCCCAGCGAATAAAAAGGCTAAGGTCAACACTGATAAAGTGTATGCCGATCTTGATGCAGGTCGTGGAGGTTCAACGAATTTATTAGCCTTGCGTCGTGATGCGGGATGTGCAGATGCACTTAAAGGTCATTTGGCCAAGGTCACTGCGGATACGCTTGAGAATAAATTGAAAGCTGCTAAAGGTGTCTCTGACCAAAAACGCAAGGAATGGGAAGAAGACATTGCGGCATGGCGTACGGCTGCCGCAGAAGGTAAGGACAGCGCTGAACCGCCAGATCCTAATAATCCTTACCGCTGGTATGATTATGTAAGCAATGCCGAGCGTGCTGCGATTAATAAGCAGCATTTAGATTTTAATAATAAAATTATCAAAGAATGTAACAGCAAACCATCAGGTTTATAATTGAGGAGAATCAATATGGTTTTCATGATAAGGGCTATTGTTATAGCATGTGTATGTTCATTATCAATTCCTGCCCACGCAGGTCTTTGGGACGTGGTCAATCAGACGACGAGTAAAATCAATGAAGCCAATCAAAAAACGAATCAGGTCAAACAAGCGAAGCAGCAAGTAGACAGCATGGCATCATCCCTTCCTAAGTCGGGGACAAGTTCCAAAAGCGTCACTGCTGAGACCAATGGAAGTAGTGGCAATTTTGAATTAACACCAACCAGTAATCCGATTAAAGGTGAATGGGGAACTCAGGTGACCTGTGCCGGACCCAATTCTGCGACGTGCCAAAATGGCATGGACAATATCGTCAATTGCACACATCAGTCTAAAGGGTATTTTTACCGTTTGATAGTCGCTAAACTTAATGAGCGCTTACAGACGGACAAAGAATTGACCCAAGAAGATTTAGGTATGCTAAAAGCCGACATTGCCTCGGTGACAGCTGCGATTAAAACAGATACCGTCATTGATCCTGACCCTAATGAACCTCAACGTTATTTGTCATGGTTAAATGAAGAAGAACAGCAAGATATCCAGAAGACGAACCTTAAATATATCGATGAAGTCCGTAAAGACTGCGATAACCGTTTTGGTGGCATGGCGCGTTATAGTAAATAATAAAAAAGTTAAATATTGT
Source organism: uncultured Planctomycetales bacterium (assembly GCA_964480185.1). GTDB lineage: Bacteria > Omnitrophota > Gorgyraeia > Zapsychrales > Fredricksoniimonadaceae > CAYZPQ01. The sequence goes on from CAYZPQ010000013.1 coordinate 11,805, forward strand.
TTATTTTATGCAAAATTCGAATATTGAAATCATCCTGAGTATAATTAGCGGTATTTTGCTTTTTTGTTTTTGCTTATGGATATTATGGAAATTCTTCATAAAGCCTCTCAAACTATTAACCGCACTTTGGGAAGCCAATAAAGAGGCCAAGGCAGAACGTTTAGTCACGCAGCTAAATCTAAAAAGAATCTCTACAAGAGAATTACGACAATCATTGCTTAATCATTCTTATTTTAGTCAATTAAAAGACACCAAGAAATTGAAGACACTTATTACGACAATTAAATTGGGAGAAGAAGCTAAAATTGTGCCTCGTCTAAGCCAATCAAAAATGTATTACCTTTTAGCTGCTGCGGAGCATGAATTAGGGTGGCGCGGACGTCCTGAGGCTGTTGATTATAGTAGTGAAATCTGGGATATACTCACTGAGTTAGCAGTTCGATAAGATCATTCTTCATTTATTATACTCAATTGTATGACAAAAGAAAAAATATCAGGTGGGACAGTTCATAAACTGCCTCTAGATCTTAAAAAAGCATTAGCCTCTAATCCCAAAGCGTTAGCAACCTGGGAAGATATTACACCACTTGCTCGCAATGAATGGATATGTTGGCTTACCTCTGCTAAAAGACAAGAGACACGAATCAAGCGCATTGAATGGGGTTGTTCAAATCTTCAAGAGGGGAAACGTAGGCCCTGCTGTTGGCCTGGTTGTTCGCATCGTTAAATTACCTAGTGAAACATACGTGTATGTCTATCAATAAACAAACTGTCGAAAAATACATGGATGGATTCAATAAATTGGATCACGCCCAGATTTTGTCATGCCTTACTGATGATGTAGTCTGGGATATTCCAGGAATGTTTCATGTAATTGGAAAAGCAGCCTTTGATAAAGAAATCGAGAATGATACTTTTACAGGTAAACCCGTAATTACACTTACTCGATTAGTCGAAGAGTCTGATATTGTCGTCGCCGAAGGCAAAGTTCGCGCCCAAAAGAAAAGCGGGGAGTATTTGAATCTTGCTTTCTGTGATGTTTTTATCATGCAATCCGGTAAAATCAAACAGCTCATTAGTTATTTGATGGAAATAAAATAGCGTTTCATTATCAAGGAGATTAACAATGATCTATCACGGAAGCTGTCACTGCGGCAATATTGCTTTTGATGTTGAAGGAGAAGTAGAAGGCTTAATGGAATGCAATTGTTCTATATGCCGTCGACGTGGTCATACACTTTGGTTTGTCCCACGCGCACAATTAAAACTTAAAACCTGAAGCAAATATTTCTACCTATGTATTTAATAAGAAGGTTATTCAACATCATTTTTGTGCTAAATGTGGCTGTGGTCCTTTTGGTGAGGGAATAAATCCGAAAGACAATACCAAGATCGCAGCTGTAAATGTACGATGTTTGGATAATTTCGATTCGAGTAAGTTTAAAATTACTCAATTTGATGGGAAGAGTTTATAAGTAGAAACACATCAGCCACAAATATTTATCAATGAATGGCGTAGCGTGATGTAATCTCTATAGTCTATTTTTAAAATTCTTTTTACTGATTCCCTATATTTTATTTTACATAATGATAGAATGCCCCTAATATTTCATTCTAACAAACTAAAAATTTTATCTAAACGTGACTACTAGATTTATTTCAAAATTTTTAATCATCAGCGGTATCATTTTAATCACTGGCTGCAAACAAGATATTATTAACAGTCATTCAAATGGTGCCACCATTGTCTGTCTTGGAGGAAGCGTCACTTTAGGTAAGGGGGCTGACCCAGGATATGATTATCCATCTCAATTAAGTAAAATGGTCAATATACCTGTTATCAATGCAGGTGTTAATGGGAATACAACACCTCAGGAATTAGCGCGTTTGCCTCAAGATGTTTTGGCTCATAACCCTAAAATAGTCATCATTACTCAAAGAGCCAATGATTTTAAAAAACAGATTTCCCAAGAAGACTCTTTAAAAAATTTAGCAGCAATGTTTGATCAAATCCAAAATCATGGGGCCATGGTTGTCTTAGTGACATTTGAACCTCAAGCGATGCAGGATTATTTTATTAATTTTAGAAAACTTGCTAAAGAAAAACACGTTTTACTGATTGCCGATATTATTAATGATATTGAACAGAATCAGAAATTCATGTTCGATGATATTCATCCTAATAATGAAGGCTATAAACGCGTCGCTGAACGTGTATACCGTAACATTAAGCCTTACTTAAACTAATGGTCGACGAACAACAACATAAAGATATTTTGCATGGCGTTAACCTTGAAACGATTCTAACCCGTTTACTTAAGAAACACGGGTGGGAGGGCTTGCATAGCCGTATCAAAATCAATTGTTTTGCCACCAATCCCAGTATTAAATCCAGCCTCACATTCTTACGCAAAACCCCCTGGGCACGCGCCAAAGTCGAGAATCTGTACATGTATTTAAAGCCTGAAGATAGGCAAGGCTAGTGGCTCCATTAGCTCTATCTTAACGAGAAATTAACATACCCATAACCCAAGTTTAATATTGCCCATATATACTCTGTTTAATGAAAAGAGTATTATATGGTATTAAAACGGGTGTTCTGATCAGCCCTCGACGTTATGGCTGGTTTAGAGCGCTGTGCTTAAGTGTCCTTTTGACCTTTAGTGGGCATTTGATTTGTGCTGATATGGCTCAGGCTTTGTCGGAGCCTCACAATGCCATTATGCTTCCTCCCGGGACACTGATGGCGTCCTCGGCCATCTATTCTTTACCTACCCTTAAAGCCATTTCTATCGACCCCAAAGATCCCTTTAAGATCAATTTTATTGTGGATACCCAAGACCAAAGCAAATTAGATAACATTGATCAAGGGCAGGTGAATCTTCTTGTTAAGTATTTCTTAAGTTTTTTAACCCTCCCAGAAAAAGACCTTTGGGTTAATCTTTCTCCCTATGAGAAAGACCATATCATTGCCCCTCAATTTGAGAAGACCAATGCAGGGCGTGACATGCTTATTCAAGATTATATGCTTAAGCAGCTAGCCGCGTCTTTAACATACCCCGACCATAAACTTGGCAAAGCATTTTGGAGTAAAGTCTTTAAACGCGTGAAAGCGGAATATGGAAGTAATAATATTCCTGTCACTAGTTTTAATAAAGTCTGGGTAGTCCCAGATAAGGCCACAGTCTATGAAGAAAATGGATCTGCATTTATTGCGGAAAGCCGATTAAAGGTTTTAACGGAAGAAGATTATTTAAGCATTGAGAAAAATAAAACACAATCAACGCAACAACAGATTGACCACGTATCAACTGAAATAACCCGTGAAATCATCATTCCTGAATTAGAACGCGAAGTGAATGAAGGGGAATATTTTTCATCATTGCGCCAAATGTACAATGCCTTAATTTTAGCCATTTGGTTTAAAAAACGTTACAAAACACATTTGGTTAATCAAGTCTATGTGAATAAGAAAAAAATATCAGGAATTAATTTAAACGAAACTCAAATCAAAGAGAAGATTTACAGACAATATTTGATGGCCTTAAAAAAAGGTGCCTATAACTTTGTCCGTGAAGATTATGATGAAAGTTTACAACAACAAGTTCCCCGTAAATATTTCTCTGGTGGTTTTTCATTTGTAGATGCCGCCATGCAGGTTAATTTCTTACCAGCTTCTAATTTAGGAGGTATTTCTCGTCAGATTGATAATTTAAAAAGAAAGATGTATGGCATTACAGTTCTGTTAAATCCGCGAGGCATGACAAAATCAAATTTGATGGGTTTAATGGCAGGGGCTTTGATGACGATAGGAGGAGGAAGCAATGTTCTTGCCAATTCTTCAACAACCCCACAGCCTGTGGTAGCAACTCTACCAATGACTCCTTTATCAAAGATGAAAATACAACGTGTGCAAGCAACATTAAATAATATTGATAATAATCTTAATAATATTCTAGGTAATCATCCCGATGCTGTTGGTTACGAACGCTTACGCAGTTTGCTGGATGCATTGGAAGCCTTACCTCAAGAGTCCTATTTACAAGCCCCAGTCCAACAATTACGTAAAGCTATTCTTGATCCTCAATTCTTTCAATCGAATATCGATGCACGTAACCAATTTAGTAGCAAAGGAGCACATGTTTTTACAAAATCTCCATCACGTCTTGCTGTTGATAAAGCCATTAAAGAATTGCGTATTGTTTTAGGTAATCCCATGCCGCAAAAGCCAGAAACAATTATTCCTTTCGTACAACCTGCAACTAATGCGACACCTGTACAAGAACCCTTAAAACCAACAATCTCAAATACAATTCCGACTCAATTGGTCAAAGCAACTCTCAAACCGACACCACCAAATGTTCCATTACCAAATTTAATCCCTATCAATATACCGACACCATCCCCTATTAAATTAGAAACACTGCCGATCCCTCCAATTGCTTCAACACCAATACCGAGCGCTAATGTAATGCCTCCAGCAGTATCGGCGACAAATGTGTTAGAGGATTCTAAAATCCAACCCTATTCTTTATCAACATCGGTCATGCCTATTGCTGTCGAAGATCAAGTTGTTGCGAGGAACACAGGAATTATCACAGGTCTTGATCCTACTAAGAAAGAATACAAAGTCGGGGAAAATATTTGTTTTATTCTAGATCCTGAATTAAATGGCCGTATCGAGGCATTACGTATAGAGCTTGGTATTCGACAACGCCAATTAGATGATTTAAAGAAATTATTTAATAGTCAGGCCGCAAGCGCTCAAGAAATTGTTAAAGCTCAACATCATGTTGATGATATCACTCAAAAACTCGCCAAAGCTAATCAAGAACAAAGTGCCAATGTCGTGATCGCCCCGCATGATCTGCGTATCAAAGACCTGCGCATCGTCAATGGAATGAAAGTTGTTAAAGGAGACGCTGTTTTTGGGTATTACGATATGCAACGCATTCGTCTTAATTTCAAAGTACCGACAACAGTTAATTATTTTAATAGAATGGAAGGTTTAACACTTAATGGCCAAGCCGTATTGAATATTATTAATCTTGATTGGTCGTTTGATCCATTGCAACAAGGGGCACAGGTGAGTGCTGTTGCTATTTCATCAACAGCCATTCCTTTAAATCAAGATGCTCAATTAAAAGGGGAAATCTTAGCGCCTCAAATTCCTTACACAAATTTGCAAACTATCGTCGGTAATAGTCAAACACTAGCCTCTGTGCGTGAAGTGCAACACCATGCCCTTAAGGCCCCTAGCGATGGACCTG
>CAYZPQ010000013.1:17084-22114 GCA_964480185.1 uncultured Planctomycetales bacterium
AAAGTTTCTCGTCCGTGAAGGGCAAGTTGTTAAACAAGGTCAAGTTGTCGCTGTCATTGACCATACACATTATGATCAAGAATATGAAGGCATTCGTTTAGCGATCAAAAATATTGATATACAAATTGCTCAGGCAAAAGATACAACAGGTGTTCAACTGATCACCCGTGAGGAGCTTGACCGTTTATCAATTGAACGGGCTGCTTTTGTATCACGACTTGCTAATCTTAAAGAGGTAATTCAACGATTATCAATTCGCGCCCCAAGTAATGGAATCGTCAGTCATTTATCCGCGCATGGCTCCAGGGTATTTCAAAGCCAAGATGAACTCTTACGCATCTCAACAGGCACTGCCTTTATTGGTGATATCAAAGGCATTAAGAATCCTATTCTTTTTCCTAATACATTGAATATTAAAGTAGGGGATCCCATACTTATTCAAACTCCTCAAGGAATTCGTTTACCCGCCAAGGTCGTCGCTGTTAATCAAGCTCCTTATAGTGATTCATTAAATTTAAGTGGCTTTCAAGCCATTGAAGTTATTGCTTATGATCAACAGGGCATTTTACAACCTAATTTACCAACCCAGATTATTTTACCAAGCAATGATACTGAAAGAACTCTTATTAATGATGCCTTAGCTTTAGTTTATAAAGAACAAAGCTATGTTGCCATACCAAGTCTTCCACCGCCACCAGCTAAAAACGCAACACTTCAACACACATCTTTAGTTGCACCGACGTCATTAGTGTCAACACCTTTAGCAACACAGACTAATACCTATCAATTATCTTTAGCCTTATCCGATGTTGATCGCTTAGTTCATAGCAATCAACTCGTCACAGGCTTCGAAGCCATTGAAGTCCTTAAGAAGAAACAAGAAGAGAATTTACCTCGTGCTACACGTTTTAGCCTTAATGGTGGAGTATGGATGAAGGAAGGTAAGTTGGTCTTTGGTGGCGGCTTTAAGGGTATGGTTAATAATATGGTAGGAGGAGGCATTCAATCTGGCAATGCCATTGGTTCAGCGATACCAGTTGTTTATCAGATTGCAGGGAACATCATTGATCTCGTCTCGGGTAAGGTCAATAAACAAACCGCCTTAGCAGTACAAATGACCCAAATCGCCTATCATCATATGGAAACAGAAGTATACCGTCAGGTCAATGAGACGCAGGGCATCCTAATCGATTTAGGAGCAGCTCAACAAAAGATCGATCAAATCAAAGAATTATTACGTGATTTAGAGAAATCCCGTGATGTGATCAAAGCCCGTCAAGAAACAGGGTTTAGTTTAAAAACGGATGAGGATCAATTAGAACGTCACATTCAAGAAACAAAAAGCAAACTGGCTGATTTAGAAGGCAAGAAAGACAAACTCACCATTGCTTTAAACTTTGCCGTTGGCAATTCAACGACGAATCTTCATCAAACGATCGGTGCTCAATTACCATGGAATAAACCATTCACAGCCATTGATGAAACAACCGAAGCACAATTAAGAACAACACTCACGAGTACCAATAGTCCTAATTCCCGCATGAAGGAAAGCATAGCCGCAAGTAAAGCGATTGATATGACGGTGAAGTTACAGGGATTAAATCAATTGCCCGACCTTAATTTGGCGAGTTTATACGTCAGTGATGGAGGAGGATACAATCCTCTTTATAATTTTTCCCCCAATGAATCGCTGCTACGCACATCCACATTAACTGGTGGAGGAAATTCACTGGCAAACATTGAAATTCCTTTATTCGACTCGACGATTAAAACAAAAGCAGCATTAATGGCCTTAGAGCAAAAGAAAGGTCAACTGAATCAGGAAAAAACCGAGGGAGAACTATCCCAAGAATTAGGGGAAGCCATTGGTAGTTTAAGAAATTTAAGCGCTCAAATACAACAAACACAAGTAGCTTATGAACAAGCAACCCAAGTATGGCAAGCTAAGGCAAAACGTCTTGATATATTCTTACCGTATCAATCCATTGATGAACGCATTGAAATGATTAAGTTAGGACAAAGCCTTATTGATTTAAAAGCACGTTATTTTAAAGAAGAAGCGCGGTTAAGAAAAATGGGGCTATTAGGACCCGAACAAGCCGCACCAAGTAACACACTCAGTTCACTTACAGTAACATCAACACAGGCATTGCCAGATACATTCATTAATCAGCCTATAGCTTCTCTTAACACCGAAGAATACAAAGAAAATGCGCCTAATCGTTTTATGTCAACGGGAGAAGTTAGCTATCAATTAACACAAGACACCGCAAGCACCTGGGCTTTAATGCAGAATACTCCCGAAGGATCAACGATAGATTCTTTAACGAGCCTCAAACGCATTCTCATTGAAGACCCCAATATCTTTGTACGTGCCGATGCCCTTAATCATTTTTTTAATGAATATCAAAATGATACAAATTTTATGACGGCAGTACATGACATTGTCTTGCATACAGCCTACAGCGATGTGATGTGGAAAATATTAAGATTCATGGGAGAGCGTGAGGACCAGGGACTAAATTTTATTATTCAAACGATTCATCATGCCGCAACAAGTCATCATCAAGTGCTCATGGATTTAGGTTTTCAGTCATTAGCGGATACACTTACCCTCAATCCACAATCTCTTCGAGGATTATTGCCAGATAATCCTGAAATAGCCAATAAAGTGTTCTTAACATTCTTAGCTAAAGAGCCGGATAATTCTGCTGCAAAAGCAAAGTTCATTCAAAGTGATTTCTGGGACACTGATGATTTAACACAGATTCATCATGCATTAAGTTCCTATATTAATACTCATCCAGGCGATAGTCATCTCAATGGATTACTAACATTAATTTATGATTCCATTGTTCGCAAGGAGGCTATATCCAGCATCGATGAAATATTTCGCCCAGGTTGGTTTAAAGAACTTGGCAAGATTGTTTCTGATAGAGATATTATCACGTATGTAGAGATTGGTGAGAATGCCACTCAAAATAGAGACTTTCTAACTAAATCAGCCCAATGGCAACAAATGGGTAATTATATTTATCCAAAACTTTATAAAGAGGCAAAGCAAGCAGCGGATAAACTTACTTTAAATCAACGGTCTTCAGAATCAACATCCCCATTATATGAACTTTCAGGGCAGAGAACATTAGCTCAGGAACTAGATTATTTCAATTCACTTGGTAGTGATGCCCAACACCAATATATTTCATCATCGCGCAATCTTCCTGAATTAGCCCGTATACTTACACTGCAAACTCCCCAGCGTGCGGCGATCATTGATCGCTTAATGGCATCACCTCAAGGACGCATGCTCGTCTTAACAACATACCTCAATTCTACTGACGCACGACTTTTACAACTTATTGAATCGAGGTCTTGGAAAGATACATTAAGAGGAGACATTCGATCAATAAACGATTCAGCCAATACGCTCACATGCCGTTTGGCATTAGAAAAACTTTACGCTCGAACACAAGCCGAGTGGGCGTTAAATATGCGCTTGGCAACATTTTCAGCTCCTGAATTACATGTAGTAAAAGATCCTCGGGGAGATAATTATCGTGATGCACAAATTAATGTAGCTGCAACACGCGTTGCACTTAATGTTGTTCAAGAACGTTTGCATTATAAAGCAATATTTTATGCTGGTCAGGCATTACAAACCCCTCGGGAAAAACAAGAATTATCGAATATCATTACATTGCTTGACTATGAAATAGACCCGCTCAAGATTAATGCCCATATCACGAATCAATTGGCACGTACAAATGATGGCAAAACCAAAGAAATGCTTGAAGACCTAATTACAACACGAGACATCATTGCAAAGAATATTAAAAGCAATGATCAAACTGTTCCCAAATTTCCTTTAGTTTTATTAGGAACACTTCCTGCGCTAGCTTTAATTCCATTGGGATTCTTTTTTAAAGGATTGCATTATCGCGTGTGGCTACGTCGTGCCAGCGAAGAGGCTTTAATTAAAGAACTCTATAATAAATTATTAGACGGAGAAGACAGGCCACGCACATTAATTATTCCTCCTCCAAACAGGGTCTATAATTCAACTGAAGATTTATTAAAAAATTGGTATCAATTGGTATCAAATTGGGAGAAACAAGAAAATCTACCCATTGAAACAATTTTAAATGATTTTAATACTATTCTAAATTACGCCGAGGAGGTTTTGAATGATATGCCGTATTCACCCGATTTAATGTGGAGTGAAGGCAAAGAGGCCCCTAAGAATGATCTTTATCAAAAAACATTTTCTTATTTCAATGTACTCGCACTAACAACACTCTCTGTTCTTAAGAAACGCATTCAATCAGATAAATTAACCCGTTTTCAACGGTTAAAATTAGAAGATGATATTGATGTTCTATTTGATAATATCAATTATTCCTCGAGGTTCTCACGCATTTTAGCGTATCGGGGGAATATTGAAAAAGTTATGAGTTATAAATTTCCGAATAATCATTGGACCGAGAGGACGATGCTTTATCCTTTATCCAGGGCTATTTTATTATATAAGTACCTCTGGAATAAATCTCAACAGCAGCTTATGAATGAACTACCTAAATTATTAGAAGAGGGAAATGCTCTCATTGATGGCCTCTACGAAAAACCTTCCCAGCTAGTGAATGATAGCGTTCAACTCCTCAAAAATGTAACGGATAATGGGAGAACCAGCTATGACCCTGTATCACGGGATGACCGTATTAAATACCGTATGCGTAGTTTTTACAGTCGATCGTTGTCGTTACTAGGTTTGGGAGCAACTGTTGTTACAGCCGTGTGCTTATTATTGGGAGTTCCTGGCATAACAGTCGGAGGGCTTTCATTATTAGGTCTTGTTACCCTCGGCATGTCATACGGGGCCTATTGGCATCCTCATCTCGATGTAATGAAGATGAAATGGAATAGTGAAATGGCCTCTGTCATCAATAAATTAAGAAAAGATCTTACAGACATGCTTAACCCTTCAGGAAATCAGGTCATCACTAAAGATAAAGACGCCGACATTATTTCTTTAG
>CAYZPQ010000013.1:22166-23308 GCA_964480185.1 uncultured Planctomycetales bacterium
ATGGCATCTGACTATCAAGGCAGTGCCAATGCGTATATGGATATCATGCAACAACTTAAAACCAATTATGCAACGTATAAAGAACGTTACCCTAATTTAAGACCCTGGAATGAATTACGGATCATGGTTGTGCTTCATGGAACACACGCCTCGAAAGAAAGCAGTGTACAAAATTCATTACTTGATTTAGGTATTAGTAATGGCTACCGTGCCGCACGCAATGGATCCATACCCGATAATGTAACGCATAAAGCAGGGCACATTATGATCAACACGCGTGATGCCTACTTTGGCCCTATCCCTGAATTTCCTAATTCAGGCATCACCATGTTAACATCACGCGTGAATAGCCGTGTCTTAAGTGAAGCTAGTTTAATCAATGCCCGCGTTAATAGTACGGGGCAAAGGGAAGTTATTGAACTTCTCGAGGGGGTTGATCTTAATTCACTGCAAGCTAATCAAAAAACAAGACCACGCGTTGGAAAATTACTCACTTTTATCAAAGATCATTTTAATTTGCATAACCCATCACTCAATCAATACCCAGTATTAAATGGCATTTATTTAATTGGTCCTGATGCTGTGAACGTTTTTTCTCAAATGGCCGACTACTTAAATAAACATCATTTATGGGAAAAACTAACACTGCGTCTGACATCAGACTTATTTGTTCCGATGATTATGGGTAATGTTTATGACGAACACATAGCGACCGAAGTGAATGAATATGCTTTAAAACGCATACGCTGGAAAGATATGGGAGGACGAACAAGCGTTAGAAGAGAATTGGCAGAATTTTATGCTCACCTTAATCAAATTGCTCAGAAAGCGATCAAAATAAATTCTTCTTTACCTTACTCCAAGTCCGAAGTGTTTTTTCACATTGCCGGTGCTGTTGCGGATAATGAACTTGCGCGTTATAAAAAAGTAGGAGGGATTAGTTTTGTAGGAACATCTGATATTCTTCATATCAACGACGCAGAAGAAATCTCATCATCAGGCAAATCAAATTTTTCTCTGAACGCATTTCAAGGGTTTGATTTTCAAATTATCGACTACAAACCTATTCTAAATCCTGTAGAACTTTTCTTAGGTTCTTCAGTTCAACCTAAAGGGTTATGGTTTACTTCTCAAACAACCAC
>CAYZPQ010000014.1:0-4749 GCA_964480185.1 uncultured Planctomycetales bacterium
ACTTATGAAGAAAATAAAAATTGAATTAAAAGCAGATATGCGTAATAAACTTCAATTGTCTTTGACTGTTTTCGAAAGACTTTTGGAGGGAAGAGATGTATCGAGGGAAATTCTTGTAACTGCAATGCAAGATTTAGAAGATTTAAAGATTTTGTGCGAAAAGTTATAAAATGTCTATTCAGGTAGAGTACATATGGTAATCAAAGTAAGTTTTTCTCAATAAAAATAGTGGTAAATAAACTTTTTGGTTTGGTGATTATATAACTTTAACTAGTTAGTGCGTGTTTATTTTATAATTTGATCCATTTTTATAAAGCATCAGCCTGATTATAAGGGTGTTTTTTATGATTTATCGCTGCAACGAAAATCATTAAATATTTTTCCGCTTTTTGTTGCATCTTGTTTGTTTCTTTATTAATATGAAGCAACTTAAAATAAATTAACCGGAAAAATATTTATAATAATGTCTAGCCCAAATGCCCACGAGTTTAAACTTGACGAGTACATCATGCATCACGTACTCAACTCGCAAGAGTGGAAAATTCCTTTTTTACCAACCATCCATTTGCCAGAGCCCTTAAGTCTTCATGCCGTTATGGTTATGATTGCTGCGGTAGTGCTTATTGTGTTGGCAACCACGCTTTACAATAAAAATCAGCGTGTCCCAACAGGGATGACCAATGTTTTTGAAATCATTGTGCTTTTTATCCGTGATCACATTGCCTTGCCATCGCTCGGCAAAGAAGATGGTGTTAAATTTACACCGTTGCTCTGTACACTTTTTGTCTTTATTTTGACATTAAACATGTTGGGCTTAGTCCCGTTATTTTCAACAGCCACAGCCAATGTGAATGTGACAGGGGCTTTAGCGCTGGTTATCTTTTCCTTTTTGACGGTGGGGGCGATTAAACGTAATGGTATTGGTGGTTTTTTTCATGCATTTATTCCTTCGGGAGTACCGATTTTAATTCTCCCTGTTATTTTTCTTTTAGAATTCCTTGGTATTTTTATTAAAAGCTTTGCCTTAATGGTGCGTTTGTTTGCTAACATGCTGGCAGGCCACATGGTTATTTTATCATTATTAGGTTTGGTTGTGACCATTGGTTATGTGGCTACACCGTCGATTATATTAGCATTAGGTATTTATACATTGGAAGTGCTTGTGGCATTCCTCCAAGCGTTTATTTTTACGTTGTTAGCAGCGGTATTTATAGGTCAAATGTATCATCCAGAACATTAACAGAAAGGTTGTCATATGGGAGCTAATGAAATAGGAACATTAAATGTTGGTGCTTTATCTGCAGGTATTGGGGCAGGTTTAGTTGCAATCGGTGTAGGTCTTGGTGTTGGACGCGTTGTCGCTGCCGCCTTAGATGGTATTGCACGTCAACCCGAAGCAGCTGGTAAAATTCAAACAGTCATGTTTATCGGTGCGGCCTTGATTGAAGGGGTTGCTTTATTCTGCGCTGTATTGTGCTTTATGGCTTTAAATAAATAACCATAACTGATTAAGGATAGTATGGAACCAACTACCTCTGAAGTCGCAACAGCCGCTGTAGCGCATCAACAGCCAGGTATATTCACGCCTGATTTGACAATGGTCATTTTGACATGGGTTACATTTGTCTTGTTGCTTGTCATTTTAAAGAAATTTGCGTGGAAGCCTATTTTAGATAATTTGCAACAACGTGAGAATTATATTCAGCAATCATTAAAAGATGCTGATACGATCAAGCAAGAATTGGCTGAAGTCGAAAAACGTAAGCAAGGTATCTTGGAAGAAGCTAAAACACAAGCCGCTCAAATTATTCATCAGTCCAGAGAAACAGCGCGTGCTGTTGCCGTCGACATTGAAACTAAAGCGAAAGAACATGCGCAATCAATCCGTGATACCGCGCAAGCTCAGATTGAAGGGGAGTACCAACAAAAATCCCGTCAATTGCAAAAAGAAAGTGCCGCTGCAGCAGTTGAGTTAGCATCAAAGATCCTTAAAGAAAATATGGACACGGATAAAAATCGTCGTCTTATTGAATCGGCATTAAAGGAAATATGAGTCAATACGCCATAGGCCAACGCTATGCGAGAGCTTTATATATGTCTGCTCAACAGTCAGGTGAGCTCGAGGCTGTTTACGCGGACATGCAAGAATTAAATGGCTTGATTGCCTCAATTCCTGAGTTATCCGGTTTTGTCAATAATCCTTTATTTTCATTGCCCCAGCGTGAAAAGATTATCAATAAGCTTTTTCAAGGAAAAGTTCATCCCTTAACGATGAAGTTTATTAATTTCCTGAATCAAAAAGAACGTTTGTATTGTTTAGATGAGATTGTGGTCGCTTTTGATGAAATCTATTTGAAATTTCATGGGCAGATCAGGGCTGTGATACAAACGGCATTACCTTTAACCGAAGATCAAAAACAGAGCATCGTCGATAAACTTTCTCAGAAATCAGGTCGAAAAGTATTGGCGCAATGGAATATTAATCGTTCATTAATTGGCGGATTTAGGGTTATTATTGAAGGAAAGTTATACGATTACAGCTTTAATTATCAATTAGAACAATTCAAGCAGCATATTTTTTCAACGTCCGCATCACTTTAGCGGCTATTGTTAACGAGGAAATTATGTCACAACAATTAAAACATGACGAAGTTGCAGCCATCTTAAAACAAGAACTTGCCCAATTTGAGAGCAAGGTCCAAACCTATGAAATTGGAACAGTGCTTAATGTCGGGGATGGTATTGCGCGCGTGCATGGATTGTCCAATGTTATGGCCGGGGAATTAGTTGAATTTGCTGGTGGTATTAAAGGGATGGCCTTAAACCTTGAAGAAGACAATGTTGGGGTTGCTATTTTTGGCAGTGATTCTAGTATCAAAGAAGGCGATGAAGTTAAGCGCACCGGTCAAATTGCTTCCGTCGGTGTTGGTGATGATTTATTAGGCCGTATCGTTGATGCTTTAGGTGCAGGTATTGATGGAAAACCTGCCATTAAGCCAGTTGAACATCGTCAAATTGAAGTCAAAGCCCCTGGGATTATTGACCGTGCCAACGTTAATGAGCCCATGCAAACTGGGATTAAAGTTATTGATGCCTTGACCCCCATTGGTCGTGGTCAGCGTGAGTTAATTATTGGTGACCGTAAAACAGGGAAGACCACCTTAGCCATTGATGCGATCATTAATCAAAAAGGCCAAAATGTCATGTGTTTTTATGTGGCCATTGGTCAGAAAAGATCGACGGTCGTGAATGTGTATGAAACATTACGCAAATACGGGGCCATGGATTATACCGTTATCGTCGCTGCAACCGCTTCAGATCCAGCACCAATGCAATTCATTGCGCCTTTTGCTGCAACAGCCATGGCCGAGTATTACCGCGATAATGGCAAACATGCCTTGATTATTTTCGACGATTTAACTAAACAAGCTCAAGCCTATCGTCAACTTTCTTTGCTTTTACGTCGTCCACCGGGTCGTGAAGCTTATCCTGGGGATATTTTCTATTTACATAGCCGTTTATTGGAACGTGCTGCGAAATTAAGTGAGAAAAAAGGTGGCGGTAGTTTAACGGCACTTCCTATTATTGAAACACAAGCAGGCGACGTTTCAGCCTATATTCCAACCAACGTTATTTCCATCACTGATGGTCAGATTTTCTTGGAAACAGATTTATTCAATTCAGGACAAAGACCTGCCATTAACCCAGGTATTTCTGTTTCCCGCGTCGGTGGTGATGCCCAAATTAAAGCGATGAAACAAACAGCCGGTTCCATGCGTTTGGAATTAGCTCAGTACCGTGAATTGGCTGCCTTCTCTCAATTTGCTTCCGATTTGGATAATGCCACACGTAAGCAATTAGACCGTGGTAAACGGTTGATGCAAATTATCAAACAAGACATTCATGAGCCTTTGTCAGTCGTTAAGCAAGTTTCCTTAATTTTTGCCGGGACCAATGGGTATTTAGATGATATCCCAGTTGATAAAGTGCGTGCCTTTGAAGCTTACTTAAACACCATGCTCGATACAAAGTATGGCAAGTTTGTTGAATTATTTAATACGAAAAAAGCCATGACCGATGATGTGAAGGCTGAATTAAAGAAAATTCTCGACGAAACTAAATCGACTTTTAAAATCTAAGGGTACACCGTGCTTAGTATTAAAGAATTCAATAAAAAGCTCGTTTCATTAAAAAATACACGCAAAATGACGAAAACCATGAAAATGGTTTCAGCCAGTAAGTTTAAGCGTGCGTATAAAGCCCAAAGTAGTGCCATGGTGTATGCCCGTAAAATCAAAGAATTGATGGGGCGTTTAGCCGCAGCCGCTGCCAATGGTGGAGTCCATCCTTTTTTTGCCACAAAATCTCAAGCGAAGAAAATTCTTTTTATAGTCGTTACATCTGATAAAGGGATGGCCGGTGGATTTAATAATTATTTGATCCGTTATATCAAGGCTTGGCTGAAGGAATACCAAAGCAAGTACGAGCAAATTCTTTTTTCATTTTGTGGCCGCAAAGGTTATGCCGCGTTGAATCGTCATGTCACAGTGGCGCACTATTATGAAAATATTACAGCCAAACCCAATATTGAAGATGCGCTTAAGCTCGCCGAAGATATACGCAAAGCATTTTTAAGTAAAGAAGTCGATGAAGTGTATTTGGCTTACAATAAATTTAATAATCCAATGAGCCAAACGCCGGTCATTGAAAAAGTATTGCCTTTGGATCCAAAAGTATTAATGTCCACCG
>CAYZPQ010000014.1:4759-14193 GCA_964480185.1 uncultured Planctomycetales bacterium
ATATCGAATATAAGTATGAGCCCGAAGAAGAATTGCTGATTGCATTTTTAATTGATAAATATTTAAATTTTAAAATTTTCTACACATTGCTTGAAAACGCTGCCGGGGAGCATGGGGCGCGTATGACCGCAATGGATAAAGCATCACAAAATACGTCTGAGTTAATTGAAAAGAATACATTGTTACGTAATCGTGCACGTCAAGCAGCGATTACAACAGAATTAATTGAGATTATTTCCGGAGCAGAAGCTCTTAAATAAGGGTTAAGAAAGGTTATGTATGGCAAATCATCCTAAAGGTAAAGTTTCTCAAGTTCTAGGGGCTGTTGTTGATGTGGTATTTGAAGCAGGCACATTACCTGCCATCGGCAATGCTCTTAAAACAAGCAATAAAATTATTAGTAATGCGGCGAATAATTTGACATTGGAAGTAGCCCAACATTTAGGAAACAATGTTGTGCGCGCCATTGCTTTGGATAATACGGATGGTTTAGTACGTGGCCAAGATGTGGATAATATGGGCGAAGGGTTGACCATGCCCGTTGGTGTTGGAACATTAGGACGCGTATTAAATTTATTAGGTGAGCCAATTGATGAGGCTGGCCCAGTCAAAGCTGAGAAATACATGCCCATTTTCCGTCAAGCCCCCGATGTTGATCAACAAGATACATCCATCGGCGTGCTTGTTACCGGGATTAAGGTTATTGATTTATTAGCTCCTTATAAAAAGGGTGGAAAAATTGGTTTATTCGGTGGTGCAGGGGTAGGTAAAACCGTTTTGATTCAAGAATTGATTAACAATGTGGCCAAAGAGCATGGTGGTTATTCTGTGTTTGCAGGGGTCGGTGAGCGTACACGTGAAGGTACCGCCCTTTATAAAGAAATGAAAGAAGCCGGCGTTATTGATAAAACAGCTTTAGTGTATGGTCAAATGAATGAACCCCCAGGTGCACGTGCACGCGTTGCTTTATCGGCTTTAACCGTCGCTGAACATTTCCGTGATGGCATGAATCAAGATGTATTGTTATTCATTGATAATATTTTCCGTTTCACCCAAGCGGGTTCTGAGTTATCTGCTTTGCTCGGTCGTATTCCATCTGCCGTCGGTTACCAGCCAACATTAGGGACAGACATGGGTGGTTTGCAAGAACGTATTACATCCACCAAAAATGGTTCTATTACATCCATTCAAGCGATTTATGTTCCTGCTGACGATTATACAGATCCAGCTCCAGCAACAACATTCGCTCACTTGGATGCAACCACTGAGTTGTCTCGTCCAATTGCCGAGTTAGGGATTTATCCGGCTGTCGATCCATTAAGTTCTTCTTCAACAATCTTAGCACCAGAAATCGTCGGTAAAGAACATTATGCCGTTGCCCGTGGTGTTCAAGAAATTTTGCAGCGCTATAAAGAATTGCAAGATATCATCGCGATTTTAGGGATGGATGAATTATCTGAAGAAGATCGCCGTACTGTTGATCGTGCCCGTAAAATTCAGAAATTTTTATCACAACCCTTTAACGTCGCCGAGCAATTTACAGGGATTAAGGGTAAGTATGTTCAACTCGAAGACACAATCCGTTCCTTCAAAGAAATCCTCGAGGGAAAACATGATCAAATCCCTGAGCAAGCATTTTACATGGTCGGTAATATCGATGAAGTGATTGCAAAGGCGAAAACACTTGTATGAGTTTTAACTTAATTATTTTAACGCCAGTTGGTGAAGCATTTAACGGGTCCATTGACTCAGTCGTGGCGCCCGGTGAGCGAGGCCAGTTTGAAGTCTTAACAGGACATGAGCCCATTTTATATCAATTAAAAGCAGGCCCTGTTCGTATACGCCAAAACTCCACCGAAATAAAATATCAAATCAGTGAAGGTGTGTTTGAAGTCAATCATGAACATCAATGCACAATTCTCACTGAATTGGCAAGTGATATAAAATCTTGAAAGTTTCCATGTCAGAGCCTAATGTGAATTCCCCACAAGAGAAGCAATCTTTTTTTGGGGTCATTGTTCATTCATTTTTTGTAGTGCCGTTTTTGTTGGCTGTTTTTAGTGTTTTGTTCTTTGTCGGCGTACGCATTTTGACGATGGAAAAAAAGTCCGTGTACGATTACATTGATGATGTCAGAGAAGGGGGCTTAACAAAGCGTTGGCAATCCGCATTTGAATTGTCACGCATGTTATCTAACAAAGCCAGTATTCCCCAAGATGATAAATTCATCACGGAAATGATTAGTGCGTATCAAAAATCAGTGGGTGATGATGCGCGTGTGCGGCAATATTTGATACTGGCTATGGCTAAATCCGGACGTGTTGAATTTGTCGACGAGCTTCTGAAGAATTTGTCCCAAGAAAAAGATGAAAACTTGTATGCAACAATTACATCGCTTGGTATACTAAAATCCAATAAAGCTGTTAATGCATTGCTTCCATATTTAGAAGATAGTAATGAGCGTGTGCGTTTAGCGACAGTTGTTGCTCTTGGAAATATTGCTGATGAAAAAACCGTTGAGCCTTTAAAACAAATGCTCAATGACCCTGAACCAAATATCACCTGGGATGCTGCGGTGGCTTTGGCAAAAATAGGGGACACATCAGGAAGAACAATTTTATTAAAACTGTTAGATAAGAATTACCTTAATCAGTTTCCTGAAGTTGATTCATTAGAACAAAGTAAAATTATGCAAGTCGTTATTCAAACGACAGCCTCTTGGCAAGATCCAGAATTTGATTTGAAGTTAGAAGAGTTATTTGCCTCTGATAAAAATATGAACGTGCGCGCAATCGCCAAGAGAGTTTTAGAGAGTAAGAAATTAAACTAATATTTTAAAGATCCTATGTCAGAACAAAAACCACCAATAACACCACAATCCCCTCAAACTGCGCAAGATCCTGAACGTCGTTCTTTTATTAAATGGTCTTTGGTAGGCTGGTCTGCTTTTGCCGCGGTCATGGGTGGGTATGGGTCAATGGTTGTTCGCTATCTTTTCCCCAATGTATTATTTGAACCTGTGCAAACATTTAATGCCGGCTTACCTGAAGAATATGAACTCGGTGTTTCGGAACGCTTTAAAGATCAACATGGCGTTTGGATTGTCCGGGATAAAGAAGAAATTTATGCCTTATCGACGGTATGTACGCATTTAGGGTGTACTCCTAATTGGATGCCCGCGGATAGTAAATTTAAATGCCCCTGCCATGGGAGCGGTTTTTATACCACCGGTGTTAATTTCGAAGGCCCAGCACCACGTCCTTTAGAACGTTTTAAAATTGCCTTGTCTGATGAAGGTGAAATCATTGTCGATAAAACTAAAAAATACCAAGGTGAAAAAGGGGAATGGACAGATCCTGATTCGTTCATTGCCGTCTAAACATTATGAGCCAACCATCTAATAAACCGTCATTGTGGGATAGTTTTAAGAAAACACAATTTTACCGTTCTGTGTTTCGTACCGGTCTTCCCGTTGAAACACATCGCCAACGCATGATGGTGATGTTAAACAATGTGTTTTTGCATTTACATCCTGTGCGTTTGCCCAAGCATGCTGTCAAAGTCAAATACACCTGGTGTATGGGTGGTTTATCCTTCTTTATTTTCCTCGTATTGACTGTTACCGGAATTCTTTTAATGTTTTATTATCGCCCAACCGTCGAGTATGCGTACGGGGACGTCACAGATTTAAGCCAACAAGTTCCTTTGGGTATTATGCGCGAAATACACCGTTGGGGTGCGCACTTAATGGTTATTACGGTGTGGTTACATATGTTCCGTGTTTTTATGACAGGTTCTTATAAACCACCGCGTGAATTTAACTGGGCGATTGGTGTTATTCTTTTAGTCTTAACCATGCTCATGAGTTTTACAGGTTATTTATTACCATGGGATCAATTAGCTGTTTGGGCTATCGCAGTCGGTTCAAACATGGCAGGGGCAACACCATTTTTAGGAACAGGTGGTCCAGGCGCATCATTATTAGCGATTGGTGATGTGAACTTTGTGACATCTGTGTCGGACGCACGTTTTGCCATGTTAGGTGGGCGTTTCGTCGGAGAATCAGCCTTATTACGCTTTTATGTCTTGCATTGCATTGGTTTGCCTTTTGTCATTATGATTTTTATGATTATCCATTTTTGGCGTGTGCGCAAAGATGGCGGGATATCTGGTCCAACATAATAATTAGTTAGAAACTATGATCGAAAATATCAAACATTTTATTAATTTAATCGCATCACCTAAAATTCTTTTTAGTTTGGTGGTATTAGGCTACTTAATAGTTTTTCCTCCAATCCCATTTCTTCAACGCATTCATGATGCCTTGGGTGTGGGTAAATTATGGACGAAAAAAGGTGGCATTCTTATTTTCTCCACCATTATTTTATTTTTTGTCTTTGGTTTAACTGATGAGAATTTCCGTCTTATTGTCTTAAAGCCAGATAATCTTCCCATTGTCGCCTTGATTTTCGTTGTTGCGTATTTTTTGTGGTTGGCTTTAACGCAAGCGCGTGAAAATGATATTGCTATTGCTCAAGGTGGAAAGCCAAAAGAGTGGGCCGAGTCTAGAGAAAAAGTTTTAGTTTGGCCTGATTTAGTGTACATCGAATTAATGGCAATTTTAGCTGCTTTAGCTTTATTAGCAGTCTGGGCAACATTTTTACCAGCGCCACTGGAAGGACCAGCTAATCCAACCGTATCACCAAATCCATCCAAAGCCCCTTGGTACTTTTTAGGGTTACAGGAAATGCTTGTGTATTTTGATCCATGGCTTGCCGGTGTGCTTTTCCCATCAGCAATTCTCGTTGGGATGATGGCCATTCCTTATATTGATAAGAATCGTAAAGGCTTAGGGTATTACACCTACCAAGATCGTAAAACAGCCATTAATATTTTCATGTTTTTCTGGTTGGTGTTATGGGTATTCCTTATCATCGTCGGTACTTTCTTAAGAGGACCAAACTGGAACTTCTTTGGACCATTTGAATATTGGGATCATCACAAGCTCGAAGCACTTAACAATATTAATTTATCTGAACTTGTTTATATGATTGGTTTAAAACAAGGAATGCCTAGCAACATTTTCTTAAGAGAATTACCTGGCTTTATTGTGACAGCGCTGTATTTTGGTGTGATGCCGTTGGTGTTTGCCAAGACCTTCTTTAAAGACCTTTATAATAAAGTAGGGCCAGTACGCTTTTCTATTTTTGCCGTACTTTTTTTATTAGCTTTATTATTACCAATCAAGATGTACTTGCGTTGGTTCTTTAATATTAAATACATTATTGCAATACCGGAGTTTTTCTTTAATATCTAAAAAAATTTATGGCTGATAACGCAAACAAACCCCAACTTCCTCCAGAATCACATTATAATCCAAAAAAACTCGATAAAATTTTTGCGATCATTGCATTAATTTTATTGGCTGCTTTATTAGGTATTTTTGCCAAAGATTATGCGAAGCAATGGAAAGAATATCAAAAGCAATTTAAAGCACTTGAATTAGAAAAAACACGTGTGAAGGCGGATATTCAAAGTGTGGAATTGGGCAAGAATGAAGAATATCAAGAATTGCTCAAGCAATTAAAGACAGCTGAAGATGAGTTAAAAAAGAAAAAGTCTCAAACAACCATGCTTAAAAAACAAATAGAGGCTGCCTTTGCTGTTGAAAAACTCTATATTCAAAAATCACAATTTGCTAAAGCAGAACTCGACGCTGTGCGTTATAAATATGATCATGCCAATTCCTTGGGAGAATCCCATGCGCATGCATTGAAAGAAAAATTAGATAAGTTAAATACAACGGTTAATGATTTAAGATTAAAAATCGAAACAGAGCAAAAGAATGTCGCGGATAAAACGGCTGCTTTAAATGCAGTTGGAGCACAGGCTAAAGAGCTTGAGAAAAAGAGAGCAGGGATTGCCAAGAAAAGCGATATTTTAGAACGCAAATTAAATCGCATAGATCCTGAAAAAATGAGTATTGCCAATCAAGTCGCGGATGTTGTGCGCGATTTACCATTAGTAGAGTTGGCCAATTCCAATTACCGCATTAAACAAATTGTCATCAAAGATATTCCAGAAGATGTAAATTTCATGAAAGTCCAACGCGTGGACCGTTGCACCACATGCCATTTGGGTATTGATAATCCTGATTATAAAAATGCCGCCCAACCATTTAGATCACATCCAAACTTAGATTTATTTATTGCCAAGAATTCTCCACATCCCGTCGAAGAATTTGCCTGTACGTCATGCCACATGGGACGTGGACGCGCCACTGATTTCATTTCAGCAGCGCACACTCCTAAAAATGAAGAACAGCGCAAAGAATGGGTCCGCAAATACAATTGGGCACCCATGGCTCATTGGGAACAACCGATGTTGCCTGCTCAATTTACGCAAGCAGGGTGTTTTAAATGCCATGAAGGTCAAGAAGTAGTCAAGGGAGCTGAGCGTTTAAATTTAGGTTTAAATTTAATTGAAAGAGCTGGTTGTTATGGCTGCCATGATATTGCTAAATATAAGAAATGGCCTAAATCTGGTCCTTCCTTAGAATACATTGCCAGCAAAATTAATGAGAAATGGGCCTATCAATGGATATGGGATCCTAAATCCATTCGTCATAATACTTGGATGCCTTCGTACTTTAATCAAAGCAATAATAATGATGCCGAATCCATTAAACGTAATCAACAAGAAGTCTTGGCCATTGTCAAATATTTATTCAAATCAAGTAAACCGTACAAGCCTGAAGCTGCGGATATTCCTGGTGATGCGCTCAAGGGTAAAGAATTGGTAGCCTCACTTGGGTGTATGGCGTGCCATCAAGTATCTCCTGAGCCTACCAAAACAGTACGTACCCGTGATAGTTTGCACCGTGAATTTGGTCCTAATTTAATTGGCTTAGGCACAAAAACAGATGTGAAATGGTTAGCAGATTGGTTAAAGAACCCTAATCGTTATCACCCTGAAACTAAAATGCCTTCCTTGCGTCTTTCCGACCAGGAAGCTGCCGATATTGCATCTTATTTAGTTCAAGATAAAACAGATTTGTCTAAAAAAGTTGTTCCTGCCATTGATGAAAAAATCGTGGATGCGATTGCTTTTGATTTTATCAAGAAAAGAGACACGCTCGGTAATGCCCGTGCCAAGATTGCAGCCATGAAAACTGACGAGAAATTGGTCTTCATCGGTGAAAAATTGATCCGTGAATATGGATGTTTCTCTTGCCATAAAATCACCGGTTTTGAAAATGAAAAACCGATTGGTCCTGAATTAACCGAAGAAGGATCAAAAAGCATTGAGCGTTTAGATTTTGGATTTATCCACATTGATCATACGAAAAATGCGTGGTTTAAGCAAAAATTAGCTGACCCACGTATTTTTGACAAGGGCAAGTCTTTGGAGCATTTAGATAAAAATAAAATGCCAAACTTTCATTTTACCGACGATGAAACCGATGCCATTACAACAGCATTGCTTGGTTTTGTTAAAGACCGTCCTAATACCAATAAATTAGCCAGCCAAGGTGTTAAAGATACATTTGTTAATGATGGTCAGAAATTAATCCGTCAATTTAATTGCCAAGGGTGCCATATTATTGAAGGTGACGGTGGTTCCATTCAATCTTCTGTCAAAGATTGGCTCGTTACGTATCAAGGTAAAGATGCCAATGATGCCAAAGCCACCATGTTATCGTATTCACCTCCGAATTTAGTGGGAGAAGGGGCAAAAGTTCAAGCGCAATGGTTGTTTGAATTTTTACATAGTCCTATTGCGATTCGTCCATGGTTATCTGTCCGTATGCCAACCTATAATTATCATGGTGATGATTTAAATGGACTTATTAAGTATTTCAATTATTTAGACGATCAAGTTTTTCCGTTTACAGATATTTATCATCCACAAATGAATAAAGAAGAGTTGGATGCTGCTCAAAAGATGTTCTCTAAAGAAGTCTTTGGTTGTGCTCAATGTCATATTGTGGGTAATCAAATGCCAAGTGGTTCACCCGATGGATGGGCGCCTAACTTTGCCTTAGCTGAAAAACGCTTGAAGCCAGAATGGATTGTCACATGGTTAAAGAATCCAGCCGCATTATTACCAAGCACCAAGATGCCAACCTATTTTGATCCAAACGACTTTGAAAATTCAGGCCCGCCAGATCTTTTAGGTGGGGATGAGCATCGTCAAATCCGTGCATTGCGTGATTATTTATTAACAATCACCTCCAACATGCCTCCAGTCGAAGTCAAAGCAGAAGTCAAGGCAGAGCCAAAGAAAGCGGAATCTCCTGCAGTTGAAAAATAATGCTGCTAACGATACCATTAATTAGTTGTTTAAGTTTTGGTGTATGTTACCCGTTATTTTTATGTCTTTGCGCCAAAGATCCCATTAAACACAATTTTCATCGTTTTCAATTAGCGTGTCCTGTCATTGTCGCTGGATTAGCAATTGTCGCATTACTTTTACAACCATCTATACCTGACGCCCTCAAAATTAGTTTATTGGGGTGGCTAATTGCGGCCTTAGCCATAACAGGGTTATCGTGGAATAAAGAATTTCCAAATACTGTCGGTATTGTCTTAATAAGCGTCGCAGGGATTTTAATTGTAGCTCCGGTGCATCAATTATTAGTGGGCCCAGGCATATTTTCTTTAGTCGCAGGTTTATTATCGGGCTTCTTATTAACCAGCGCGTTTTACGCTATGAATTTGGGCCATTTTTATTTAAATGTGCATGGCTTGAATGTGAATCATTTTAAAATAGCCACGATTGCGTTTACGGTCATTTTGGCATGTCGATTATTTTGGAATATTTTATATTTAGTAAACGGGACACTCATTTATCAAGGTGAAGAAATATCCGTGTGGTCTTTTAGTATGAGGATGGATGGGTTTTTAATTTGGGTGGCTGTTTTCTTTGGAACGATTATGCCTCTGGGGGCGAGCTATTTTGCGTTTGGTACATTGAAGTTAAGAAATACCCAAGCCACCACCGGTATTGTTTATGTGTTGGTCTCAGCAGTATTATTAGGTGATTTGGCGTATAAGTATTTTTGGTTAAAGTATTCAATTTATATGTAAATGGTTTGCCTATGCCAACGATGGCGCGTTTTTGTGATAAGTGTCGCAAATATACACTGAGTACCGTAAGTGAGGCTGTTGCATTAAAATGCATTCATTGCCACCAAGAGTGGGGCACGGTTTCTTCCATTGAACAGATATTTGATCGATGCCCGGTCTGTACATGCCGGCAGTTTTATACCGATAAAGATTTTAATCAAGTGATTGGTTTTGCGGTGATGGGAGTAGGTATTGTTTTAGTCCCATTTACCTACGGATTAAGTCTTCCGGTTTTTGCCTTAATTGATTGGATCATTTATAAGCGCGTTTCTCGACTGGTGGCATGTTACCGCTGTGGGACGGAAT
>CAYZPQ010000014.1:14203-17216 GCA_964480185.1 uncultured Planctomycetales bacterium
GACACCCAAAACCGCTTCAAACCTTTTATGCATCATATTGGCCTTAAATATGATAAGTACCGATAAGCATATAAAAATTGTGACCTTTCTTGACATCAAAAAAAGCATGCAGTAAGCTAGTAGAATAAGATTTCTATTTTAAACATCACTTATTATTTTAATAAGTTTATTTAAAGAAAAGGGGAGTACGATGAAAGAAAAATTATTAGGCATTTTAATGGTGGCTGTCATGATCAGTATGACAGGTGTGGTTTATGCGGCAGGTACAATCACAGGAACAGTCAAGTTCGACGGAGAAGCGCCTAAATTTAAAGAAATCAAAATGGACGCAGACCCAGTTTGTTTATCACATCATACAGAACCAGTTTTTCCTCAAACCTTAGCATTAGGTGAAGGTAATGGGATGGGTAATGTGATTGTCCGTATTAAAAATGCACCTAAAGTTGATAGCCCTGTTCCTGCTGAACCTTTAGTCATTGATCAAAAAGGATGCAATTATCATCCTCATGTTGCAGTCATCCGTGCTGGTCAAAAAGTAAAGATTTTAAATCCTGATGGCACATTGCACAATGTCCATGCGATGAGCAAAGTCAATCCTGAGTTTAATGTGGCCATGCCGAAGTTCCGTACAGAAATCGAAAAAGTTTTTGAAAAACCAGAATCTATTTTTGCCTTAAAATGCGACGTCCATCCTTGGATGACAGCATGGGTAACGGTCAGCGATAATGCGTTTACAGTTGTGACCGATGCCAATGGTAAATTTGAATTAAAAGATTTACCTGACGGAACGTATGAAATTGAAGCATGGCATGAAAAATTAGGAACAAAGACAACCTCCGTCAAGATTGAGGGTGGGGCTGCTCAAGTTGCTGATTTCAGTTTTGCTGCGCCGAAAAAAAGCTAAATAAATCACTGCTAGGTTAAGGAAGAAACATATGTCACACGATCACGAACACCATGATTTACCTTTTTGGCGTAAATATATCTTTTCCACCGACCATAAAGTTATTGGGTTGCAGTATGGGATCACCGCATTATTCTTCCTTTTATTTGGTTTTTGTTTAGTGTTATTAATGAGATGGCAGCTTGCTTATCCTGGGGTTGAGCTTCCAGTCGTCGGTAAATGGTTGGGAGAAAACCGTATGCCCGGTGGCATCATGTTGCCAGAGTTTTATAATGAACTCGGGGCCATGCATGGGACCATCATGGTGTTTTTGGGCGTTGTGCCTTTAGCTGTGGGTGCCTTTGGAAATTATTTAGTTCCTTTACAAATTGGTGCAAAGGATATGGCGTTTCCTAAATTAAATGCGGCGAGTTATTGGTCGTATTTTGTAGGCGGGGTGGTTATGCTTGGAAGTTTCTTTTTACCAGGTGGTGCCGCTCAATCAGGATGGACAGCATATCCACCATTAGCAAATTTAGCAGGTATTGGTCAAACGGTGTGGATTTTGGGAATGGTTTTTTTAATCACATCGTCGCTTTTAGGGTCGGTGAATACCATCGTTACTATTTTTCAATTGCGTGCTCCGGGGATGACATGGTTTCGTTTACCATTTTTTGTCTGGGCCCAATTAGTCACAGGTTTTTTACTTCTCTTAGCATTTCCACCACTTGAAGCCGCTTCTGTATTGCAATTAGCAGATCGCGTTTTTCATACCAGTTTCTTTATGCCGTCAGGTTTAGTTGTGTCCGGACATTTATTGACGGATTATGCGGGTGGGGGAAGTGTTTTATTATGGCAGCATTTATTTTGGTTCTTAGCTCACCCTGAAGTGTATGTCTTGATTTTACCTGCCCTCGGTATTGTCACAGAAATTATTGCCAATAATATCCGTAAACCCATTTGGGGTTTAAAGACCATGATTTATTCGATTATTGGTTTAGGGTTCTTATCATTTATTGTTTGGGCGCATCACATGTATTTAACAAACATGGGAACAGCCATTAGTAGCTTTTTTCAAGCCACAACTATGATGATTTCTATTCCCTCTGTTATTATTCTGACATGTTTATTTATTTCCTTATGGGGAGGGTCTATTCGTTTTAATACACCCATGTTATTTGCTATCGCATTTTTACCAATGTTTGGTTTAGGTGGTTTAACTGGTTTACCTTTAGGTTTATCGAGCCCTGATATTTATTTTCATGATACGTATTATGTCATTGGCCATTTCCATTATGTGGTGGCCCCAGGTACAATCTTTGCCTTATTTGCAGGGATTTATTTTTGGTTTCCCAAAGCCACAGGCAAAAAGCTTAATGAATTCTTAGGCCATTTGCATTTTTGGCCAAGTTTAATTTGCATGAATTTTATTTTCTTTCCGATGTTGATTCAAGGTTTAGCAGGGATGAATCGACGGATGTACGATGGGGGTGCCAGTTATGCGCATACACAACCCGTATTGTATTTGAATGAAGTGATTTCAATTGCGGCCTTTATCATGGGCGCTGTGCAATTGATCTTTATTATTAATGTGATCTGGACATTATTGGCAGGTAAAAAAGAGACAAGTGATAATCCATGGGAAGCAACAACCGTTGAATGGGCTGCACCCAATGTGCCCGGTCATGGAAACTTTACCCATGAAATTATTGTTTACCGGGATCCTTATGAATACAGTGTTCCGGGAGCTCCAAAAGATTATAGTCCACAATTTGAAAAATGACCTGAAAGGTGTCTATGAGCAATAATGATGAATTAATTCCCTATATTGTCGAAGAAAGACCTGATACAGGTTTAAATAATGCGACATTAGGTATTTGGCTTTTTTTAGCATCGGAAATCATGTTATTTGGCGGTTTATTTTCGTCGTATGTGATGTTAAGAACAGGGGCAGCGCAATGGCCTGTGGCCGCATCGGTGGTGAATGTGCCGATCGGAACACTCAATACATTTATTCTCGTGGCATCGAGTATTTTCATTATCTTAGCCTGGGCTGGTCTTAAAGAAGGAAATTTAGGTAAGTATAAAAAGAATATGGCTTTATCAATTTTAGGCGGTTTGATTTTCTTA
>CAYZPQ010000014.1:17226-22067 GCA_964480185.1 uncultured Planctomycetales bacterium
GACATTTGAATACAAAGCCAAATTTGCTCATGGTCATTTTCCGTCGAGCAATAACTTCTTAGGGTTATATTTTGTGTTAACCGCATTGCATGGGATTCACATTATTGGGGGATTGGTCGTTAATGCCTATTTATTAGGCCCAGGGTCAAAGATGTTCAAAACTGATCCACATCATTTTACCCATCGTGTGGAAATTGCTGGTATTTATTGGCATTTTGTTGATTTACTTTGGATTATTTTATTATTCCCGGTGTTGTACCTTTTATAAGGATGAGAATTTATGAGCCATCAAAATACAACGGAAACAATTAATTTATATAAGAAATTATTTCTTATTTTAGTCATCATTACAGGGGTAGGAATAGGTATTACATTCCTTCATATCCCACCGGTGATTGCCATTGGTTTGGCCTTGGCCATCATCGTCGTAAAATCAGGCATTGTTTATAAAACATTCAAACCTCTCTTAAATGGCAAATACAGTTTGATTATATTATTTGGCTTAACCATTATATTTTTTATTGCGTTGTTATTATTGCCTGCCTTTAATGCCAATAATCATTTAACGGGTACAGTGGATATTAGCAAACAATATGCTTTAGAAAATCCACCGCAAGAGCATCATGGTGCAGCTCATAGCGAAAAAGCTGAAGAAAAGACAGCCGAAAAAACTGAGGAGCCAGCCAGTGGGCATTAAGAATATACATATTGGATTAATTTTTTGTTCCGCCATTATTGCGGTTGTTTTTGGTTTTTGGTGATTAAATAATAATTATGCAGCATTAGGTGGGGTGTCTTTTGTGCTCGCCGTCGCTTTGGTGATTTATGGAATCAATTTTATTAAAAAAACTAAAGCAAATGTCTAAAAACGGTTTACCGTGCGCCGTGTGTTTTGGTGACCCTGTGTCTCCAATGGTGCAAGGGTTGAACAATGGCATATTTTTGATGTTAGGTGTTTTATGTGTGATTCTATTAGGTTTTGCGGCGTTGTTTCTGGCAATTCGGCAACGATCAAAAAAGTTTAAGCAGGTATCTGTTAGTTAAAATTTTTGGGGATTCTTATGCACAATTTATTAAATTTACCGATTAACGCTTCTGCAGCTGGGCATGAAATTGATCAAATGATTTACTTGGTGCATGCCTTAATGTTGGTCTTAGCTGTAGGCTGGGGGATTTATTTTATCATCGCCTTGATTAAGTTTAATCGTCGTGTAAACCCTAAAGCGAATTATGCTGGCGTTCAAAGCCATATTACAAGCTACATTGAAGTTGCTGTCGTTGTCATTGAAGTTGTCTTATTAGTATTTTTATCTATTCCGTTTTGGGTTAAACAAATTGATTCTAAGCCAAATCGTCCTGATGCGCTCGAGGTGAGAATTTTAGCAGAACAATTTGCCTGGAATATTCATTATCCGGGGAAAGATGGGATATTTGGTAAATCAAGCCCTAAATTGATTGATCCACAAAGTAATCCGATGGGCCTTGATTTAACTGATCCTCATGCTAAAGATGATGTGACAACGGTCAATCAATTGCATTTGGCTGTTGGGCGTCCCGTCATTATTCATTTATCGACTAAAGATGTTATCCATAGTTTGTCATTGCCATTAATGCGTGTGAAGCAAGATGCTTTGCCAGGGATGAGTATTCAAACATGGTTTACACCGACGAAAATTATTAATGGTGAGATTGTCTGTGCTCAATTATGCGGGATTGGGCATTATCGGATGAAGGCTTTTTACACCGTCCATTCTGAGAAAGATTTTGATGATTGGCTCGCTAATCAACCCACAGCTGGTGGTTCTGGCGACGATGCTGATTCCTTCTGGAACTAAAATCCTATGACCTCTGTAGTATCGCCTTACTTGCGTATCTTTAGCAAGTGGGTGTGTTTCTTCACATTTGCGCTTATTTTCCTAGGTGGTTTGGTTAAAAGTACAGAATCAGGTTTATCTGTACCAGATTGGCCAACTACTTACGGTCACTTCATGTTTGCTTTTCCCTTAGACCAAATGGTTGGAGGGATTAAGTATGAACATACTCATCGTATGCTTGCTTCCATTGTGGGTTTACTGACACTCATATTATGCGGGTGGTTAATCAAATCTCCCGTTGACACATGGATTAAACGCTTAGGTGTTTGGGCGGTAATTTTAGTTGTGGCCCAAGGGGTATTAGGTGGCCTTACGGTAAAATTCTTTTTACCTTTTTGGTTATCGTCCATGCATGGCGTCTTAGCTCAAACATTTTTCTTAGTGCTCATCATGATTGCTTACGGTTTATCAGTTGAACGACGAGAGCGCGTCACCGTTGAAGATAAAGGGGCCCAAGGGAAGTTATTGCGTTTTGCCTTCATCTTTCTTGGAATGGTGTATATTCAATTGATTTTAGGTAATTTAATGCGCCATACCGAATCAGGTTTAGCTATTCCTGATTTTCCAACCATGGGTGGGGCATTATGGCCATCGTTCTCCAAAGAATGGCTGGCGGGAATTAATCAATGGCAGTTTGAACATAATCATGATTTAGTCACCATGGGGCAAGTTCATTTGCACTTAACCCATCGCATCTGGGCATTTTTAATCTTGGCAAAGTTGTTATATATCAATATGATTGTTTATAAGGAGTATTTAAATCGTCCCTTAATTGTTAAGACTGTGTTTTTGTTAAATTTAGCCCTTATTATGCAAATCATGTTGGGCATATCAACCGTGCTTTTTCAAAAAGAACCTATCACGACGACATTTCATGTTGCCTGCGGTGCTCTTGTATTAGGGATTTCATTTTTATTATTACTACGCTGTGCGCCATTCACGTGCAGCCAATTTAAGAGCCAGATAAAATCATGACCATGAAAATATTAAACGCCTATATTGAATTATCCAAGATGAGTATTTTAATGCTCGTCTTAACAACCACAGGTTTGGGTTTTTATTTTGCCCAACATGGCATTAAGAATCCTATTCTCTTATGTTGGGCATTATTGGGTACTGCGTTGACCTGTGCGGGGGCATCAGCCTTAAATCAATATGTAGAGCGTGATAGCGATGCATTAATGAATCGAACCAAGCGTCGTCCAATCCCTATGGGAGTGATAGAGCCTCATCACGCATTAGCGTTTGGTATTATCACAATTCTCATCGGTTTAATTGTTTTATGCAGCCAAGTTAATTTACTAACGGCATTCTTAAGTTTATTAACAGCATTTTTATATGTCTTAGTTTATACGCCCATCAAAAAATTGAGTTGGTTAAATACCACAATTGGGGCTATACCAGGTGCAATTCCACCAATGGGTGGGTGGGCGGCAGCCCGAGGGGAATTGGGTCTAGAAGCATGGGTATTGTTCTTAATTTTATTTGCCTGGCAACATCCACATTTTTTTGCCATTGCCTGGATGTACAAAGAAGATTACACCAAAGGTGGTTATAAAATGCTTCCCTGCGTTTATCCCGACGGAAAACTAACCTTCCTTCAAATTATTTTATTTTCATTTTTATTAATTGCTGTCTCCATGATGCCGTCCATGATTGGCATGTCAGGCCGTATTTATTTAATGGGGGCATTGGTTTTAGGTTTTTGGATGTTGCTATTGGCATTTAATTTATATAGAACCCAGAGTGTGGGAGATGCCAAACAATTGCTTAAAGCATCAGTGATTTATTTACCATTGTTGTTATTATTAATTGCCATGGATGTCTCTTTCTAACGTCGATGTTTTCTAAAAAATTCCTTATCCTTCAGAGTATTGTCATTATCTTCATTGCCTTTATTGTGGTGATGAAGTTTGCTGCGCCTAAGCCTCAATTACCACGTTTAGGTCAAGTGCAAGACTTTGCTTTAATTGATAGTGAAGGTAGAACAATTGGTCTGAAAGATTTAATGGGTAAGGTTTGGCTTGCGGATTTTATGTTTACAACCTGCGGTAATATTTGTCCCATGATGACAAAGAATATGAGTCAAATTCATAAATCCTATCAAATGTTCGACGATGTGAAGATGGTGTCATTTAGTGTAAACCCCGAAAATGATCAACCCGAAGTCTTAAAGAAGTATGCGAAAAAGTTTAATGCCAATACGGATTCATGGTATTTTTTAACAGGATCTCGTGAAGAATTAACCAATGTCGCAGTGAACTCATTTAAATTAGGGGATATCAAAGAGCCTATTTTTCACAGTTCCTATTTTGCATTAGTTGACCGTCAGGGGATGATACGTGGGTATTACGACGGTGTTGATAAAGATAATTTGCAAAAGATCGCCAAAGATATTCGTGCTGTTATTATGGAGAAATAAATGAACCCGCCATTTTTGCCCACTCTTAATGCCAGTTTAAATGCTTTAGCGGGAATATTATTGTTTTGTGGATGGATTGCGATTAAGCAAGGTAAGCGAGAATTGCATAAAAAGTTTATGATTGCCGCGTTTACATCGTCGACATTATTCTTAGTATCCTATTTGTATTATCATTTTACCTCTGCAGGGATCACGAGGTACAAAGGAACAGGTTTATTAAGAACAGCGTATTTTATTGTGTTAGGGACACATACACCATTAGCCACACTGATTGTGCCATTTATTCTCATGGCATTATGGTATGCGTATAAGGGCAAGTTTGATAAACATGTCAAGATTACGCGTTGGTTATATCCGACGTGGGTCTACGTGTCGATTACAGGTGTGATTGTTTACTTAATGCTTTATATTTTTCCGGCCCAGTAAAAACTTCACCAGCTTCTTTTCCTTTTCCCAGAAAAAAGGAAACTGTCCAAGCAATGTTCCAAAGACAATAAGTCCAAGTTGATAGACGGGGACAATCAAAGGAATATATACCAAGGCTT
>CAYZPQ010000015.1:0-11218 GCA_964480185.1 uncultured Planctomycetales bacterium
ATGTCTACCCATTTAGCCCATTTTACCGTCGTCTTTTTGATCAAAAGGGGATCAATCCCAATGACATTAAAACTATTGCTGATTTAAAGCGCATTCCTTTTGTCAGTAAAACTGATTTTATTAACCCTAATAATCCTCAACAATACCGTGATTTTATCCTGCAGCCTGATGAAAAATTGATTAAACAATTTTGGCCAAAGGGTAAATTGATAGCATTATTGGCTAAGAAAATATTTAATGGTTCCGAGTCTGTCAAAGATGCGATGAACCGTGAATACCGTCCGATTTTTATGACCTTTACAACAGGCACAACCAATTCACCTGTGCCTTTTGTTTATAGCCGTCATGATATAGATAATTTGAATATATCAGGCAGCCGTATGGTGAGGCTATTTGATATTGCTGAAGATGAACGTATCATGAATATATTTCCATTTGCGCCACACTTGGCCTTTTGGCAAGTGTTCTTTGGTGCGGTGCAAGCCAATGTTTTTGCTTTAAGTACAGGTGGTGGAAAAGTCTTAGGAACAGAAGGCAATATGACGGCGATGATGCGCATTAAGCCGTCGGTCATTTTAGGTGTACCTAGTTATATTTATCATTTAATCCGTTTTGCTCAGCAAAAAAATCATGATCTTTCGTTTATTAAGAAAATTGTTTTAGGTGCGGCAAAAGTCACGGTTGCCTATAAACAAAAATTAGCCGACATGTTAAAAGAGCAAGGGGCGACGGATGTAAAGATTTTTGGGACGTATGGTTTTACCGAAGCGCGCAGTGCCTGGGCTGAATGTCCGGCACAACATCATGAATCAAGTGGTTATCATTTATATCCTGATAAAGAAATTATTGAAATCATCGACCCAGAAACCGGTGAAGTTAAAGGTCCTGGTGAAGATGGCGAAATTGTCTATACATCTTTAGATGCACGGGCCAGTGTTGTCTTGCGTTATCGCACCGGTGATTTTGTCAAAGGTGGCGTGACGTATGGTGAATGTCCTTTTTGCAAACGCGTGTGCATGCGTTTATCGAGTGATATTTCCCGATTATCTGATACGAAAGATTTGCAATTATCCAAGGTCAAAGGGACTTTGGTTAATTTAAGTCATTTTGGTAGCGTCTTAAATGATATGTTAGAAATTGAAGAATGGCAGATTGAAATCCGTAAACACAATAATGATCCTTTTGATGTCGACGAGGTCATTATCTATGTAACGCCGCGTAAAGATGTGAATGAAAGTACGCTCTTAGTTGCGATTAAAGAAAAAGTTGTTGGATCAACCGAAGTATCTCCCAATGAAATCATCACTATTCCCTTGTGTGACATGATTAAACGCCTCGAGCTTGAAACAGCTAATAAAGAAAAGCGGATATTGGATTTAAGACCGAAAGGATAATATATGCAACGTATCGCGATAGTTGATGGGATCCGTACCCCATTTGCTAAAATGGGCACAAATTTTAATTATATTTCTGCTCAGGAGTTAGGATGTATTGCAACGCGTGAATTAATCGAACGCACTTCCTTAGACGTGAAAGTCATTGATGAAGTTATTTTTGGTTGTGTGGGGCAGCCTGCTGATGCGGCGAATATTGCCCGTGTTATTGCTTTATATGCGGGTATTCCCTATACAACACCTGCGATTACAGTGCACCGTAATTGTGCATCTGGTATTGAAGCGGTAGTGAATGCGGCGATTAAGATTCAAGCGGGGGAAGGGCAATGTTTTCTCGCTGGTGGAACAGAATCAATGAGTAATATTCCGTTTTATTTTTCCAAAGCTACCCAAGAGATTTTTTCTGAATTGAGTCGTGCGAAAACGCCTTTAGCGCGTATTCAAACATTGCTGAAATTCCGTTTGTCTAATTTCGCTCCTCGTATTGGTCTACAATTAGGATTAACTGATCCAGTGTGCGGATTAAATATGGGACAAACCGCTGAAGTATTGGCCAAAGAATTTGGCATATCCCGACGCGATCAAGATCTTTTCTCCTTAACCAGTCATCAACGCGCCATTGTGTCTCGTCCAATATTACGTGAAGAATTGGTGTCGGTTATTCCAAGTCCAAAATATAAAGACGCCATGATTGATGATAATGGGCCTCGTGAAGGGCAAACCATTGAAGCATTAGCAAAATTAAAACCTTTCTTCGAAAAAGGAACAGGGACAGTCACCGCAGGTAATTCATCTCAGATTACCGACGGGGCTTGTGCTTTATTAGTCATGACAGAATCACGTGCGAAAGAATTAGGGTATACCCCATTAGGGTATATCAAGAGTTTTGCTTTTGCGGGTGTTGAGCCAAATCGCATGGGCATTGGTCCGGCACATGCTATTCCAAAAGCCTTAAAGAAGGGTGGCCTGCGTTTTAGTGATATTCAAGCCTTTGAAATTAATGAAGCTTTTGCAGCTCAGGTATTAGCGTGTACCAAAGCATTGGCCAGTGATCAGTTTACCAAGCAATTTGGTTATGAAGGGTTTACCGGCGAGATTGATCCAGCGAAATTGAATATTCATGGCGGTGCCATTGCATTGGGGCATCCGGTTGGGACAACAGGAGCACGATTAATTTTAACCATGCTTAAGCATTTAAAGCGTGAGAATTTAAATACCGGTTTAGTCTCATTATGTATCGGTGGTGGTCAAGGCGCTGCGGTTGTTTTGGAACGTTAAACATCATGTCCACGCACATGTGGACAATTGAGGAGATGCATCCATGTCTGTCTATTTTAAAGAATCCGAAGCGATTGGTTATTTAACGTTCGATCAACCGGATTCCAAAGTTAATGTTTTAAATTCAACCACACTTGTGGCTTTAGATAAAATCCTTGATGAGATTAAAAATAAACCTCTCAAGGCTTTGGTTATTCTCTCGGCCAAGAAAGATATTTTCATTGCTGGTGCAGACATTAAAGAAATTGAAAATATCGTCGAAGAAGCTGATGGGAAAAAGAAAGCGCAAGCGGGCCAATTTGTTTTTAATAAACTCGAAGATTTGCCTTATCCAACCATTGCTGTCATCGAAGGTGCCGCTTTAGGGGGAGGATGTGAGCTTGCCTTAGCATGTCGTTACCGCATTGCCACATTCAATGAACGCATTCGCATTGGTTTGCCAGAAGTGAATTTAGGTTTTGTGCCAGGTTTTGGTGGCACCTACCGTTTGCCTAAAGTGGTGGGTTTATTGCAAGCGATTAAGTTAATCACCTCGGGAAATCCTATTGCTTCAACGGCAGCATTTAAATGTGGTTTAGTTGATCGTCTTTATCCTCAAGTATCGATCGAAGCTAATATTCAAGAATTCTTAAAAGAAATTCTCCAAAATCCTGAACACCGTATTTTCAAAGGTCCCCAACCTAAAGGATTTGATGCATTCTTACAAAAAAATCCTTTTGGCCAATCCATACTTTACCGACAAACAAATCAAGCTGTTGTCAGAGCGACCAAAGGTTTTTATCCAGCGCCATTAAAAGCGGTTGAAGTCATCCGTAAGACCGCTTATTTAAAAAGAGAGCAAGCCTTAGATATTGAATCAACCGCGTTTGCGCAATTAGCCATTACATCGACGTCAAAGAGTTTAGTGAAAGTCTTTTTTTTAACGGAGAAGTTTAAGAAATTAACGATACCAGGTACCGAAGCGATTAAGCCTGCGCCTATTACCAAAGGTGGTGTATTGGGTGCGGGGATTATGGGTGGAGGTATTGCTCAATTATTAAGTGGGCGTGGGGTATGGGTAAGGCTTAAAGATATTAATTGGGATGCTATTGCCAAGGGGTTAAAAGCCGCGTATGACGTCAATCAAAGTGCCGTTAAACGTCGTCGCATGAAGCCTCATGAATTAACAGCGAAGATGGCGATGATTTCTGGAAGTATCAACTATGAAGGATTTCATAATTGTGACATTGTCATTGAAGCTGTTGTTGAAAATATTGATGTGAAGAAAAAAGTGTTTGCGGAATTAGCCGCGAATGTATCACCTAAAACTATTTTAGCCTCAAATACATCGTCCTTATCTGTCACGGAAATGGGTAAAGCTGTTCCTGATCCAACCAAGATAATTGGCTTCCATTTTTTCAATCCCGTGCATCGCATGCCTTTGATTGAAATTATCACCACCCCTCAAACAAGTACCGAGACCTTAGTGACAACATTGGAATTTGCTAAGAAATTAGGTAAAATGCCCATTATCGTCAAAGATGCACCAGGCTTTTTAGTCAATCGCGTGCTCTTAGGCTATATCAATGAAGCTAGCCGTATTTTAGAAGAAGGTGGATCGATTGAAGCAATTGATAAAATTGTCACTGATTTTGGTTTACCCATGGGGCCATTTACGTTATCCGATGAAGTTGGTCTTGACGTCGGGGTAAAAGTATTGCATATTCTCGAAGCTGGTTTAGGAGCGCGCTTTAAGACAACCACTATCTTTAATCAAATTAGTGAGTTAAAATTATTAGGTAAGAAGGCTGGCAAAGGATTTTATATTCATGGTAAAACACAGCGTACCGTAAATCCCCAAGTTCAGTCTATGGTAAAGGGTGGTCGCTGGGTCGGTGAAAAAGAAGCATTAGAACGCATGATTTATGTGATGGTTAATGAAGCCGCGATGATTTTAGAAGAAGGTGTCGTCGATAGTGCTGATGCCGTTGATTTAGGGATGATTATGGGTACGGGCTTCCCGCCATTTCATGGGGGCTTATTGCGTTATGCCGATAAGGTAGGCCTTAAGAATATTGTGGATCGTTTAAATGAATGGTCAGCAAAACCCAATGGGGAGCGTTTTAAACCGTCTAAATATTTACAGCAATTAGCATCGAGCAATAAAGGGTTTCATGGATAGTGGATTAAAGAGAAATTTATTATTCGGCTGTTTAATTATTGCCGCATCAATTTGTGTCGCTGCAGCGGGATGGTTTATTTATTATAAAATGCAGTTTAATCTCTACAAAGATGCGGCCAATGGGTTTACGGTCAAGTACCCCACAACTTGGAAAATGATCCCGCAGCCTGATATTGGTATTGCGGTTGTGTTTCAGTCGCCTAAAGAAACAGCCTTGGACGTATTCCAAGAGAATATCAATATTTCCGTTCAAGTGGTACCTGATCATTTGGCAAGTTTGAAAACCTTCAGTGGCACCATTACAAAACAAATGAAAGCCGTGTTTCAATCGAACATCAAGATTATCGAGGATGTTGATTTTATTATTGGTGGACGCACGGGGCATAAGATGGTGTTTGAAACACCTGAGCCTCAGGCGTTAAAATCTGTGATTGCCTGGGTTATTAAGAAAGATAAAGCCTTTGTCATTACGTACATGGGCCGTTTAGAAAAATACCCGCTTTGGAAAACACAGATTGATGAAGTTGTTTCCTCGTTTCAATTTCTATGACCTATTCCGTTGAGCCTCGTTGTGAAATTTACCAAACCTGTGGTGGGTGCCAGTATCAACATCTTTCCTATACCGACGAATTAAAAGCCAAGACAGCGTATTTGCAGGAATGCTTAGCCAAGGTTATTAATGGAGGTATGATTGAGCCTATTATCCCTTCACCGTTGGAGTATTATTATCGCAATCGTCTTGATTTAAGGATTAATCGATTTAAGAATGAAGATATTAAAATTGGCTTTTTCCCTGAAGGGATTAAGCATGTAGTGCCCGTCAAGGAATGCCCCATTGCAAGTCCTGATATTAATGCGTATTTGGATGATGTGAAGGGTGAGGCGCTTAAGCGATTTAGGCCTCGTTATAAACAAGCCAATTTGGTTATACGTACGGGTGATGGAAAGAATCCAGCATGGGGTGGTATAGGGGAAGGGTCATTGCGCCAGCCATCGCAAGATTATTTTTGGACAACCATTCAAGGGTTTCGCATTCACTATTCCCTCGAAACATTTTTTCAAGCTAATTTATCGATACTCCCTAAAGTATTTGATGTGCTCTATGATTTACCCATTTGGTCGCCGGATGCATTATTTTTTGATTTATACGGAGGGGTGGGTTTATTTGGCATTGGTTTAAGTCCTTTGGTTAAACGGGTGGCCTTAATTGAACAGAATACGGCGTCGGTATACGTGGCCTCCTATAATAAAGATTATAATCATATTGAAAATTTTGATTTATACGATGGGGATGTAGAGTTTGTGTTGCCCAAGCTCTTTAAATATTACGGTGATGGTCCAAAGATTGTGATGGTTGATCCACCGCGGGCAGGGCTAACAAAAGAGGCTGTTGCGTGGATTAATCAATTGCAGGGGGTAAAACATTTACTCTATTTATCCTGCCAGCCTCAATCCTTGGCGCGTAATTTAAAAGCGATGTCATCACGCTGGCAAGTCCGTCGTATAATTCCTTTTGATTTCTTTCCTAAGACCCGCCACATTGAAACATTAGTGTTTAGAAGCTCATCCGGTCGCCTAAGAATTCCTCAAGAGACTCACAAAGTAAATAAGGATTAGTATGTTTTTGATTACCGACAGTATCGTTTGGTGTAGGCCCATAATTATGCCCAGGCCAAACGACGGTTTCATCTGGAAGTTTTTTAACAACATTATTTAGAGATTCATACATCACGCGTGGATCTCCACCCGGCAAATCACAACGCCCGCAGGCATTGATAAATAAAAGGTCCCCACAAATAAATTGCCCTTGGGCTAAGAACGATTGGCAGCCTGGGGTGTGGCCTGGGTTAAGTAAGACATCAAAGGTAATGTCGCCAAGTTGGAGCTTCGCTTTATCGTCGATGGCTGTGAGTTTATTTAATTTCTTTGTTAAGAAGGGAGCTTCATGTTTGGAGATATAAGTTGGTGCATTGGGATGTAATTCTTGCATGCGCGCTAAACCATTGACGTGATCAGGGTGGGCATGGGTTAAATAAATATCTGTAATGGTGTAGCCTAAACGTGTGGCTTCTTTACTTAAAAAATCCGGATCCCAGGCAGGGTCAACAACTGCCATTTTTTTCGTCGTGGGGCAGCCAAGTAAATAAAGGAAATTATTAATAGGGCCTAATTCGTATTGGGCAATGAGTAACCTTGACATCAAGAGTCTCCAAATTATAATGGGGTTCAATGAACGATGCGTTTAATATAAATGATTAACGAAAGGGATGCAAATGGCTTTATTAGAATCCGTTAAAATTCCATTAGGAACACCAATTCCTGCCTTCAAGTTAAATGATGCGCTTGGAAAATCTTATACATCTGATAGTCTATTCGGTGAACGCGGTTTATTAGTTGTGTTTACATGTAATCATTGCCCTTATGCCATTGCTGTATGGCCACGTGTTATTGCTTTAGCTAATTATGGCAAAGGCATGCGTGTGAATACCGTCGCCATCAATCCAAATATTAATCCAGATTTCCCCGATGATGCCCCAGATAAAATGATCGTTAAGATCAAAGAATTAGGCATTGAATTCCCATACCTCGTTGATGAAACTCAAGGTGTGGCCGAAAGTTTTAAAGCTCAATGTACCCCAGATATTTATCTCTTTAATAAGAATAAAGAACTCGTCTATCATGGCCGCATAGATGATAATTGGAAAGATGAAGATGCGGTGACCCGCGAAGAATTAAAAGAAGCCATGAACAATATGGCCGCTGGTCGTCCCATCGAACCCAAACAAAAGCCTTCCATGGGTTGTTCCATTAAATGGAAGAGCCAGTCTTAAGATAATTAATAATTGGTGACAGCTACCAATTAATTAATTGGTAGCTGTCACCAATTATTTTACTAATTACATCAAATATGACTAATAGTGATGATGAACGTTATCAGGCTCGTCTTAAAGAAGAGGATGACCGCTGGGAGTCTAAATGCGGTCGCTGTGGTGCCTGTTGCGGTGCATTCGACGGAGATCCCTGTGAACATTTAAGGCAGGGCAGTGATCACAAATATTTCTGTTCCATCTATGATACTCGCTTCGGCCCCCAAAAGACCATCAAAGGCAACACCATCAATTGCGTCCCAATCAAAACCATCCTTCATGCCACCTGGCCCGGCGATCACTGCTGCGGTTATAAGAAATAAATTACAGTATGGTGTGTCTAAATAGATTCTAATGTAGGGGCGGACCTTGCCTGCCCGCCGTAGCTGTATTTTAGCGAAGGAGGGTGTCCGCCCGTTATCAAATCACACACGACAATTTATTCGCAATATTATAACGGGCCGACACAAGATCGGCCCCTACGTAAGATTCTTTTACGCAATTAACCATATACAAAATTTCCCTTGCATTTCACTTTGCATTATGAGACAGTATCTCATTATGTTAAAAGCCGTTCAGCAAGAACTCACCAAATACGAAGATTATCTCAAGGTCCATGACTTACGTTTAAGTCGAGGCCGTCGTATTGTTTTTAATCAAGCGATACATACGCATGGTCATTTCACGGCAGAAGAAGTAGCAAAAGTCTGTTCAAATTCTAAGCCTGCTGTATCACGCGCTACGGTTTATCGTGCATTGCATGAATTACAAGAAGCCGGTGTCATACGCGCCACCGCCTTTGGAGATAAGCATCAGCACTTTGAACATTTATACGACGAAAAAAAACATCATCACGCCCAATGCGTGCGCTGTCATCAATTTATTGAATTTCCAGATTTGGGAGAAGATGAACGCTATCATCCAATCTTAAAGAAACACGGTTTTAAAATCATAGGCCACGAAATGCATTTTTATGGTCTTTGTAAAGATTGTCAGAAATAAGATCTGTCATTCCCGAATGTTTTAGTCGGGAATCCATGAGCTGGATCCCCGACAAAGACATTCGGGGATGACATAAATTTAAGGAGATTATATGGCAGTCTGGCGTCGAGATTTAACCAACCCAAGTTTACCCGAAGTCTATTCATCCATCCGTGTTCCACCGGATGCCAAATTCTGGCGCAAAATGCTAGCCTTCGTCGGCCCAGGTCTCATGGTCGCTGTCGGTTACATGGACCCTGGTAATTGGGCGACCGATTTAGCAGGTGGGGCCCAGTTTGGATACACCTTACTATCTGTTATTCTAATTTCAAATTTAATGGCAATCATCTTACAGCATTTGTCATTAAAACTTGGTATTGTCACAGGACGTGATTTAGCTCAAGCATGCCGTGATCATTACAGTAAGCCTGTCTCATTTTGTTTATGGGTCATGTGTGAAATCGCCATCGCTGCCTGCGATTTAGCAGAGGTGATTGGTTCGGCCATTGCGCTTAATTTGCTTTTTGGTTTGCCATTAGTCGTTGGTGTTCTACTTACCGCCTTTGACGTCATGCTCATTTTATTCTTACAGCATAAAGGATTTCGTGTCCTTGAATGTTTAGTCGCAGGCTTGATCGTGTTAATTGGTGGTTGTTTTGCCTATGAAATGATCGTGTCTCATCCATCATTGCCATTAATCGTCGCTAATTTATTACCCAAGCCAGAAATTGTCACGAATCCTGCCATGCTTTATATCGCTATTGGTATTTTAGGTGCGACAGTTATGCCACATAACTTGTATTTACATTCGAGTATTGTGCAAACACGTGCATTTGAACGTAATGAAACAGGAAAGAAAATGGCCATTAAGTTTGCGACCATTGACTCAACGGCCGCATTACTCTGTGCCTTTTTTATCAATGCCGCCATTTTGATTTTAAGTGCCGCAGCTTTTCATGGCACAGCCAATCAACATGTCGCCGACATTAAAGATGCGTATAATTTATTAACACCCGTGCTTGGTGCATCCTTAGCGAGTACATTATTT
The DNA here is from genome assembly GCA_964480185.1 of uncultured Planctomycetales bacterium. GTDB lineage: Bacteria > Omnitrophota > Gorgyraeia > Zapsychrales > Fredricksoniimonadaceae > CAYZPQ01. Next base: position 9,730 of record CAYZPQ010000015.1, read on the forward strand.
GCCGTGGCTTTACTGGCTTCAGGTCAAAACTCCACATTGACCGGCACATTAGCAGGTCAAATTGTCATGGAAGGTTTCTTAAATATCCGTCTACGTCCTTGGATGCGTCGTTTATTAACGCGTTTAGTAGCGATTGTTCCTGCTGTTATTGTGGCAGCGCTCTATGGCGAGAAGGGTGTAGGGGAATTATTGGTTTTATCGCAAGTTATCTTGTCACTGCAATTAAGTTTTGCTGTTATTCCGTTGGTGTTGTTTACCGGTGATCGTGATAAGATGGGTCAATTCGCTAATCCGATCTGGTTGAAAATAATGGCATGGGGTATTACTGTTGTCATTGTATGTCTGAATGTCTATTTACTTGTGATGACCGCATTAAACGCAGTGAAGGGAGCTTAATCATGTATAAACGTATTTTAATTCCATTGGATAATTCTCAGACTGATGAAACGATTCTTTCACATATTAAGCCATTAGCGCAATTAACCAAAGCCGAGCTTATTCTCGTGCATGTGGCTGATGGTTTTGGCGCCCGTCTTCAAAATCAATTAAATTTAGAAGACTCCGCAGAAATCAAAGACGATCAAAGTTATTTAGACAAACAAGCGAATTTATTACGTCAACAAGGGTTTAATGTGAGAGCCGTCTTAGTGCAAGGCAAAGAACCTGTGGATGGCATTTTATCTTTAGTCAGTTCAGAAGGTTGTGATTTGATTGCGATGGCAACACATGGGCATCAATTTGTTAAGGATGTCATTTTAGGGTCGGTGGCGAGTGATCTACGTCATAAAACGGAGATTCCGATACTGATGATCCGTCAGCCATCAAAATCATAGGCCTGCTTGCTTTTTTATGACAAGATCCTATAATGGCCTCCATGGAATTTGTCAGCCGTATTACAAAAGCATTTGATTCTGACCAAAGCATTCAAGAACTTACCGAATCCCTCGAAGGGGAATTTGACTTAGGCATTGTCTTTGTTTGTCCAGAGAATGCGTATAATCCCACTATTTTATATCAAGCCTTAAGGCATCAATTGCGTGTGCGGCATTTATTGCTGTGCACTGCCGCCGGTATTATTGGAACAAATAGCGAAATTGAAGGTCATGGCGGAGCTTCCTTGATCTTAGCGCGATTACCTGGCGTAAATATTGATCCGGTCTATTTAAATCAAGTAACCTTAGATCAATTGAATACGCCAGAAGCCTGGTATGAATACCTCGATATTTATCCTAATGAAAAACCATCATTTTTCTTTTTTCCTGACCCTTTTAATTTAACCATGCAGCAAATGCTCGACGGATTAAATAAATCTTATCCAGGTTGTGCTGTGATTGGTGGGTTGGCGAGTTCAGCATCAGCCGCTGGAGGTAATACATTAATCTTAGATTCACAGATTTATCAAGAGGGTGCGATTGGTTTTTGTTTGCGCGGAAACGTGACGGTTGAGACTGTTGTATCTCAAGGCTGTCGTCCCATTGGTGAAACGTAC
>CAYZPQ010000015.1:11228-21660 GCA_964480185.1 uncultured Planctomycetales bacterium
ATTACTAAAGGGTATGACAATGTTATTTTAGAATTAGCCGGTCGTCCTTTTTTATCTGTTTTAGAAGAATTGTTAAAGCAAAGTAATGCCTATGATCAACAATTGGCCAATGAAGCTATTTTTATTGGGCTTGTCATCGACGAGTATAAAGAGAAATACCAACGCGGTGATTTTTTAATTCGTTCCGTCATGGGCATTGATCCTGAGAAGGGTGCTGGGGTGATTGGGGATATTATAAAGCCTGGTCAAATGGTGCAGTTTCATTTAAGAGATGCCAAAGCCGCTACCCAAGACATGCATGAATTATTAAAAGCGCATAAATTGCGCATGCCTAATCAGAATCCCGTCGGAGCTTTAGTATTTTCCTGTAATGGGCGGGGTATGGATTTATTTAAAGATGAGCATCATGATATTAGTGTGATTCAACACCATGTCGGACTTGTACCCGCCGCTGGTTTCTTTTGTTCCGGCGAAATCGGACCCATCGGCGGTAAAAACTTCCTACACGGTTTCACCAATAGCATGGCCCTATTTTACCCAAAAGAAAAATAATTTAAGAACCACACTCGATATGTATATGTGTAGGGGAGGACCTCGCGTGTCCGCCGAAGCTGAACGCGAAAGCATTTCAGCGAAGGCGGATGTCCTCCCGTTTTAAGGACCTTAATATGCCTAACCAATCAAAACAATACCTAGATATCATGCTCTCTATCGCCAAAGAAGCCGGCCAAATGTCTTTAGATTTCATCCACGACAGCACCCCCGACCTCAAAGTCGATCAATCCGTCATCACCAAAGCAGACCGCGCCATTTCCGATTTAACCCGTGAGCGTTTAGCCAAATTTTTATCATCACCTGAACATTTCTTGCTTGATGAAGAAGATCCAAAAATGTCATCGTATCTTAATCAAGACATGCTCGATAAGACGGAATTTTTATGGTCCATCGATCCCATTGATGGCACAAGACTGTATGCCAATCGCATGCCTTTATTCGGCGTGTCGCTCGGCTTAATTCGTCATTTAAAACCCTGGTTAGGCGTTGTCTATTTTCCGATGATGAATGAATTATTTTACTGTGATGGCGATGAGGCATTCTTTGTCCAAAACGCCTTTACGCCTCAAGAAATTAAAACACCACTGCGCTTAAATACGGAAGTTGTTTCACCTAAGTCTCTGTTCTATTGCGATGCTACGGTCTTAAAGAAATATTATTTTAATGACGAAGATTTTAATATCATGGGCGTTCCCTGTGCGGTCGTCAATTTATGTTGGCCAACAATTGGACGAGGGATTGGCTGTTATCAACGCTGCAATTTATGGGACATAGCTGGAAGTTGGCCTATTGTTCAAAAAGCAGGATTTGATTTTCGTCGCCTTTCCGACGGAAAGCTGATGGACCGTGTTCAAGCAGATCTTTTTGAGCAGGGGGCAACTGCCTGGAAATTAAAAGAGCCTTATTTAATTACAACCGAAGCAAATTTTGAATTAATCCGTTCCAAGATGGTGCGTCGTTAACATACAAAAGAGGGTGTGTTTATGATTAGAGTCATTGTCTTCGTAGTGGTCTTTGTATTAAATTTCAATCTGGTAAATGCCCAAGAAACAAATGCCACTAGTCTCTTTGTTTCTGTCTTAGATAAAACTCCTGTCATTGAATCACGCCAAGGTATCGACGATCTTATTGAATTTTCCAAACAAGCTCATGTGAAAGTTTTATTCGTTCAAGTTTACCGGGCTAATAAAGCCTGGTTTAAAACAAAAGCCGCCGCAGATAGCTCTCCCTATACAAAAGCTCAACAGAATTTAAAACAAGACCCTTTGGAATATTTAATTAAACAGGCGCATGCTAATGGCATCGAAGTGCATGCGTGGCTTAATCTTTTAAGTTTAAGTAAGAATATTGACGCCCCGATCTTAAAGAAATACGGTACCAAGATTTTAACGACGAACAAAGAACCTAAACAACAACTAGGAGATTATTTAATCGATAATCAATACTTCCTTGAACCAACTGATCCGCATGTGCGTCAGGAATTATTGATGATCGTTACTGATTTAATCAAAGGATACCCTAAGCTTGATGGTGTGCAATTTGATTATATTCGATATCCCGACGTGCATCCTTTTTACGGTCATTCTCCTTTAAACAAGGCCAAATTTAAAAAGGCCATGCATGTCACAGAAATCGACGACAAAGACCCACGCTGGCATCAATGGAAAAGAGATCGTGTCACAGATTTAGTCAAAGCATTGACAGAACGCTCAAGAGCAACACGGTCGACGATACAAGTATCTACTACTGGCTGCGTATCTTATATGAGAGCCATGGAAGAAGCATTTCAAGACTGGCCACGGTGGATCAATTCCGGCATCACAGATTTTGTCACCGTCATGAGCTATCCACCGGATTTACCTGCTTTTGAGAAAAACATTGCCGAGGTTAAGGCTCATGTGAAGGATTTATCTAAAGCTAACATCGCGGTAGGAGCATATAAATTCTTAGATAAGCCAGCTAGCTTTAAAGAACAATATGATGTCTGCAAAGCATTATCGATTAGAGGATGTTCTGTCTTTCATTACAGCAATTTTATCGACCATCAGGATTTAAAAAATATTGTTTTTAAGAGTGAGAATTGATATTATTTGTTAAATATCGATAAACCGATTTCCCCAATCGGTGCAGTGTCATAAACATTCCCCGTAATAACTTTAAAGGGAGAGGTGTTTCTATGACATATCAAATTGACCAATCAGGCAAAGTCGAAGATACTAATAAATTAACAGTGGTCGCCTATGCGAATGGGCGAAGCAAGAGCGTAAAGATAGGTAGCGCAGAAAAACAAAAGCTTTTGAAGGTAATGAGAGAGCTTGATTTCCCCAAAAGAAACTATATCTATAAAATTTTTGCTGCATTGGTATACGTTTTGTTGGTTGACGAGAATATTGATTCTATAGTTATTGATCATGAGTATGTGGGGCATGAAGCAACTATCAAAGGGATAATTATTCAATTATTAAGTAAGAATGGAAAGAATGTTCCACAAATTCGATTTGATTACATTGGAAAATGGAGCAATGCACATAAAGCAGCAATAAATGTTTATAGAGGAAATGAAGAAGCAGATCTGATTGTAACTGCTAAAGATATATTGAGATTGTTATATTGAGGGGAAAATAAAGACGGTTGGAGATCTCTCGTTTAAGGGAGATAATCCTTAGCTAAAATCGTCAATAACGAGCGATGATCACTAAGGCATCCAACTTGCTTTAAATATATCCTGTGGCTGTTTATTTGTCAAATTATTCTTGAGCCCATCCTGCGTGGCAGTATGCCACATATTTAATTGAATTAACCCTAACCTCACCGTATAATGGTCGTCTTATGAGCGAACGTTTAATCCGTATTTATAAGAAATTTTATATCGATGAAATCAAAGCCCATTTGATGACCTATGGGGCTTTGTCGGGGACGTGTGCCCAGTGTAAAGAGCTAGATATTAAGTTAGATGCATTGACTTGTCCGGGCTGTGGAAATGAGTTTAAGTATATGGCTTTCCAGAATGTAAGAGACCATTTACCCAAAATTCAAAAGATCATGCACGAAAGACCGCAGATCCTGTTTATTGACTATGATGATTTTAAAAAAGCTGAAGGTGAAGAAAAGGCGAGGGGGATTTTAGAATGATTAATAAAGATAGACTTATTAAATTAACGCAGAAATTAATTCAATTTAATTCGGTGAATCCTCCTGGTAATGAGTGGGATGTATCCCAATATATTGCCCGTGAAATGAAAGCCTGGGGATTTGATGTGAAGCTTGTTGAATATGCTAAACGCCGTCCTAATGTGATCGCGACATTTAAAGGTTCATGGCTTCGTGCGAAAGCGGCTAAAGAAGCCATGTTGATTACCCCACATATTGACACCGTGCCTTTTGGTACAGGTTGGAAATTTAATCCAACGGGTGGGCAAATCAGCAGTGGAAAGATTTATGGTCGTGGGGCGAGTGATGATAAAGGCAACTGCGCCGTTGGAATGGAAGCATTGCATTCATTGATGGAAGATGGCTTTAGACCAAAACGCGATATTATTTTTGCAGCGACCGTCGATGAAGAAACCGGTAGTCATCAAGGCATTCGTCCTTTATTGCAAAAGCGCTATTTAAAACCCAAAGTCGCTTTGATTACAGACTCCGAAGAATTTGATTGTGTCATTGCTCAAAAAGGTTTGTTCCATTGCCGCGTGCAGATTTTTGGAAAGAAGGCACATGGTGCTTATAATTGGCGCGGTATTAATTCTATTGAAATCGCAGCGCGCATCATTAACCGCTTATTAAAACATCAGTTTAAATTCAAGAAGCATCCTTTACTAGTTCCACCGACGAAAAATATTGGGACAATTAAAGGTGGCGATAAAGTCAACATGGTTGCTGATTTCTGCGAGTTTGCCTTAGATATTCGTTTTATGCCAGGCATGACTGCTGATGGGGTGTTAAAAGAAGTAACCTCTATCATTAAAAAAGAAACGAAGAACTTTAAGATTTTTATCGATGATGCGCAGAAGCCTTACAATATTGACCCTAAACATCCTTTTGTTAAAACCTACATGGATGTTTGCAAACGCATGGGGGCTGATGCAAAATTAACCGGAAGTCAAGGCGCAACAGTAATCAGCTTCTTCCAAGATTATGGCATTCCAGCGTTCTCGACGGGGTGGGGAGCACATGGGGTCATTCATGCTAATGATGAATATGCCGTCATTAAGACTTTGCATCATGGCGCTCAGGTTTTAGAAGAATACATTAAAGAGTATGACGCCAAATGCTAAAAGTATTTCTCTTTATTTTACTCTGTTTGCCTTCTTTGGCTTTTGCTGAAACATTCCATTATTCTATTTCACAAATGGGTGTTAAAGCAGGGGATGCTACATTGTCTTCTAAAGGCGAAGTCGAATATAAGGGCGAGAAATTAGTTCTCATTGAATTTAAAGCGGATGGGTTTAATTTTCTTGATGAAGAATTAATTTATGTAGATCCAACAACGTATCGTCCTCGTTTTGTGGAAAGAAACTTAAATATCTTTGGTGCTAAAGAAAAGATTAGTGAAGTTTATGAAGCAGGTAAGGTTGTCATTACAAAGACAGCTAAAGACAAGACCACCACTGATACTTTAGCTCATGAAGGCGATGTCGATAATATTTACGGCTTCATTTACCGCTACCGCAAGACTGGTGAATTTAAAGTAGGTGAAATCGTTGAGATTCGTTTACCGACGATGCAGCTCTCGATTAAAGTGGTGAAGCCTACTAAACTTAAAGCTGCTGGTCGAGAATATGAGAGTCTTTACCTGCAAAGTAATCCGTCAAAATATAAGATTTGGTTTGATCAAAGTCCAGAACGTTTACCGCTGCGTATTGGTGGGGCAGTCGGGATAGCCAATACCACAATGCTTTTAACAAAAGTAAGTGCAGAATAAAAGGATTTATACTTATGAATTACCCAGATAAACATGGCCACTTTGGCGAATTCGGCGGGCGTTATGCGCCGGAAACATTGATGGCTTTGTTAAGTGATTTAGAATTGCAGTACACCAAGATTAAAAAAGATAAAACATTTCAAGCCGAGTTTGCCGATTTATTAAAGAACTTTGCCGGTCGCCCGACATTATTGTATGAAGCCAAACGCTTAAGCAAATATTTAAAGACATTAAGAGTCTATTTAAAGCGCGAAGATTTGCTTCATACCGGTGCTCACAAGATTAATAATACGTTGGGTCAAATCCTTGTTGCTCGTCGGATGGGCAAGACGCGTATCATTGCTGAGACTGGTGCTGGCCAGCATGGCGTTGCCACCGCCACAGCCTGCGCTTTATTTGGCATGCCATGCCGCATTTACATGGGTGCTGAAGATGTAAAACGTCAGTCGTTAAATGTGGTGCGTATGAAATTAATGGGCGCGGAAGTTGTGCCTGTTGAAAGCGGTTCAAAGACATTGAAAGATGCGATGAATGAAGCAGTGCGTGATTGGGTTACGAATGTTGACAATACATTTTATATCATCGGCTCCGTCGCAGGGTTTCATCCTTATCCTGTCATGGTGCGTGATTTTCAAGCGATTATCGGACGCGAAGCCCGTAAGCAATTTATGGCGGTAGAGAAGAAATTGCCTAATTACCTCGTCGCGTGCGTCGGTGGGGGTAGCAATGCCATGGGTTTATTTCACGCCTTTTACAATGATAAATCGGTGAACATCATCGGTGTTGAAGCCGCAGGGCATGGCGTGCATACTCAAGAGCATTCCGCCACATTGACCAAAGGTCGTGTGGGTGTGTTGCATGGTAGTAAGAGTTTATTGCTTCAAGACAATGATGGCCAAGTGCAAATTGCGCATTCCTTAGCCGCCGGTCTTGATTACCCAGGCGTTGGGCCCGAGCATTCATTTTACCAAGCGAGTGGTCGTGCCAGTTATGTGGCGATCGACGACAAAGCAGCGATTGAAGGCTTGCGTTTATTATCCAAGACCGAAGGCATTATCCCTGCGCTTGAAACATCGCATGCGATTGCTTACTTAGAAACTTTGGCCAAGAAAGCCAAAAAGAATTCAACCGTTATTGTGTGCTTATCCGGTCGTGGTGATAAGGATATGAATCAAATTTCTCAATTTGTTAAACTTTAATGAGGTTTAAAACCAGTGAATAGAATTGATCAAAAGTTTCAGCAATTAAAAAAAGCCAAACAAAAAGCATTTATCGCCTTTATCACCGCCGGAGATCCTGATTTAGCGACAACCGAAGTCTTAGTACCCGCCTTAGAAAAAGCAGGTGTTGATATTATTGAACTCGGTGTGCCTTTTTCAGATCCCATGGCTGATGGGACAACCATCCAAGCCGCATCCCATCGTTCATTGGCCAAAGGCACAACCTTGGTTAAGATTTTTGCTTTAGTGAAGCGCCTGCGCCAAAAGACATCCATTCCAATCGTGTTGATGACCTATTACAACCCTGTGTTTTCTTACGGGGATGAACGCTTTATTAGGATGTGCCGTGAGGTGGGTGTGGACGGTGTTATCGTTCCTGATTTGCCTCCAGAAGAAGCCAAGGCATTAAGAGCAGCGGCTGTTAAGCACGATATCTCAACAATATTCTTTATCGCACCTACGACGACAGATGCACGTATTAAGTTAAATACGAAAGCAGCGACGGGTTTTATTTATTATGTGTCATTAACGGGTGTCACTGGTGTCAAATATGCTGTGGCCAATGATGTAGTCAAACATATCAATCGTGCTAAACGTTATACGGATAAACCCATTTGTGCCGGTTTTGGTATTAACAATGCCCAACAAGCCCGTGATATCGCCAAATTTGCCGACGGTGTTATTGTCGGTAGTGCGATTATTAAAGAAATTGAAAAGAATGTGGGAAAGAAAGACTTACTTAAAAATGTTGGCAAATTTGTCAGCTCACTTGTGAAAGCGATACGCTAATGCGTCAATTAACGACCTTAAATAATAATATCCGTTTAGTCACCCAACATTTAAAAGACCGCGACAGTGCTTCCATTGGTATTTGGGTAGGCAGTGGTGGTCGTTTTGAAAACGAACACAATAAAGGTGCCGCACATTTTATCGAGCACATGGCTTTTAAGGGGTCAGAAAAATATAGCTGCGATGAAATTAAACAATTGGTCGAAGGGGTAGGGGGCAATTTAAATGCCTTCACAGGTGAAGAAGAAACCTGCTATTACGCCAAAGTTCCTGCCAAACATTTAGCAAAAACTTTTGATGTTCTCTCGGATATTACATTGTATCCAAAGATGGCAACAGCGGACTTAAAAAAAGAACGCACCGTCATTTTAGAAGAAATTAAAATGTATTTAGATTTACCCCAATACCACGTCGCTGAATTGTTGCAGGGATTGCTATGGCCCAATCATCCCTTAGGTGAAAACTTGGCAGGCACACCTCATACAGTCAGCCATATGAGTGTCAAAGATTTAAAGACCTTTCACCGCGAGCAATATACAACATCAAATATTGTCGTTTCTGCCTGTGGTAACATTGATCATCAGCAATTATTAGGGTGGACAAAAAAGAAATTCGGTGGACTTAAAGCCCAAGAGGCTGTTAATTATGTCTCAGCCCGTCGTGATCAAGATAAGCCTGGTGTCTGCTTGCATCATAAGCAAACCGAACAAATGCACGTGGCCCTTGGCTATTTAGCCTATGAAAATAATCACCCTGACTATTATGCCTTAGGCTTATTAAGCATTATCTTAGGCGGCAATATGTCGAGCCGTTTATTTAATGAAGTCCGTGAAAAACGAGGCTTAGCGTATTCTGTTTCAAGTGGGATGAAAAGCTTAGACGATACAGGGTGCTTCATCGTCCGTGCAGGTGTTGATAATTCCAAAATTATCCCTGCATTAGAATTAATTCTGAAAGTCTTATACGGAATTTCCAAAGGCATTAAACAAGATGAATTTAACCGTGCCAAAGAATATTTCTTAGGTCAATTTCAATTAGGTCTTGAGGATACCTTAGAGCATATGATTTGGCTTGGTGCCGTTGTGCTTAGCCGTGATGCCTCAAAGACCTATGCCGATGTCATTAAAAGAATCAAAGCGGTAACGCCCGCAGACGTCACAAGGGTTGCCAAGAATATTTTAACTGAGCATCGTCTCAATTTATCGATCATTGGTCCTTTAACAGAAGTACAACAAACGCAAATTGGGAAGATTATTGGTTCAAAATAGGGGACAGTACCCTATATTGATTAAATAACCCACCTATGCTATAGTAGAACTATGGATGAAGCTTCACTAGCTTCATCACCATTTGTATACGAGACATTATGACACAAGACACACAAACACCCATAGTTACAGTCACAGACGCCGCGGCCGAGAAGATCAAATCGATGATGGCCAAGGAAGGAAAAACCGATTATGCCTTGCGTTTTGGGGTGACAACCGGTGGGTGTGCGGGTTTGTCTTATGAAATGAAATTTCAAAAGAATCCTTATGATAATGATATTACCTTTGATCAAAAGGGTTTAAAGGTTATTATTAACGAGGAAAGTGTGGAATTTGTGAAGGGTGTGCAGATTGATTACGTCGACACCTTGCGTGAAAGTGGATTTAAGTATAGCAATCCTAATGCCAAATCCTCATGCGGTTGTGGTACCTCATTTAGTTAAATTCGTCCTCATTAATACAAAGAAAGAAATGTTATGTCTCCTGATCTCTTGAAAACGCCCAAGAAGGAAAAACTTCCTGATGCGAATTTACTCGCTTATGAACATTTGCCTGGTTCTAAAAAAATTTATGAGACGAGCAAACGTTTTCCATTTTTAAAAGTTCCATTTCGCGAAGTCGCTTTATCAGATACACATGGACCAAAAGGTTCTATTGAAAAGAATGCACCCATTCGTCTTTATGATACATCGGGTCCTTATACAGATCCTTCTGTTAAAGTCGATATTACCCAAGGCTTGACTGAATTGCGTAAGCAATGGATTTTAGATCGTGGTGATGTGGAGTATTTACCCGAATCATCGTCGACATATCGCAAAGAACGCGAGAATGATATTGATTTAGCACCGATTCGTTTTCCTTCATTACGTAAGCCTTTAAAAGCTAAAGCCGGTCAGAATGTCAGTCAAATGCATTATGCCAAGAAGGGTATTATCACACCGGAAATGGAATATATTGCTGTACGTGAAGGTGTTGATGCGGATTTCGTCCGTCAAGAAGTAGCCCGTGGTCGCGCGATTATACCATCTAATATTAATCACCCTGAAATTGAACCCATGATTATTGGGCGTAACTTTTTAGTGAAGATCAATGCCAACATTGGTAATTCCGCGGTATCTTCATCTATTGCCGAAGAAGTCGAAAAAATGACCTGGTCTATCCGTTGGGGTGGCGATACAGTCATGGATTTATCGACGGGAAAAAACATTCATGAAACCCGTGAATGGATCTTACGTAATTCACCTGTACCGATTGGGACTGTGCCGATTTATCAAGCGCTTGAAAAAGTAAACGGTAAAGCCGAAGATTTAACCTGGGAAATTTACCGCGATACTTTAATTGAACAAGCTGAGCAAGGTGTGGATTATTTCACCATTCACGCTGGTGTGCGTTTGCAATATGTTCCACTAACTGCCCATCGTGTGACTGGCATCGTTTCGCGCGGCGGTTCAATTATGGCAAAATGGTGTTTGTCGCATCACAAAGAAAATTTCTTGTACACACATTTCGCTGAAATTTGTGAGATCTTAAAACAATATGACGTAGCGTTTTCTTTGGGTGATGGCTTGCGTCCAGGATCAATTGCTGACGCCAATGATGAAGCTCAACTTGGCGAATTAAAAACTTTAGGTGAACTTACCAAAATCGCTTGGGAACATGATTGCCAAGTCATGATCGAA
>CAYZPQ010000016.1:0-21554 GCA_964480185.1 uncultured Planctomycetales bacterium
AAATGGACAAATAGTCATTGATAATGCGCAGGGTCATCAGGTGATGGATATACCTGTTAATAGAGATCAGTGGATGCATGCTCAAACCGACTATTTTTTCCAACATTTAAATAATACGTCTTCGTTGATGAATAATTTAAATGAAGCACGCATGCTTCTAACCCAACTCATCGAGTTTCGTTCATGACAAAGCCAAAAGTTTTACTGACGATTGCTGCGCGGGGTGGATCCAAAGGGGTTGTTAATAAAAACATTCGTCCATTGTGTCAGTTGCCATTAATTGCTCACACGATCAATCAGGCTAAGCAATGGGGGAAAGCGGATAGAATTATTTGTTCGACGGATTCAGAAGAGATTGCTGTGGTGGCACGCCAATACGGCGCTGAAGTGCCATTTATGCGTCCAGCGCTTCTAGCCACAGATACAGCAGGAAAAATTGGAGTGTTGAGGCATGCTTTACACACAGTGGAGGAATATTCCAATGAGCATTATGATGTGCTGATTGATTTGGATGCAACGGCACCCATTCGGAAAGTTGATGATATTGAAGGATCGTTTCAATTGTTTCTTAACCAAAGTCCAGATGCAGTTGTTAGTGTCACACCATGCCGAAAAAATCCCTATTTTAATATGCTTGAATTAACTCAAGACGGGACGGTGAAATTGGTGAAAGAGGCTGAAGGAAAATTCTTACGACGTCAAGATGCCCCTCGAGTTTTTGATATGAATGCATCAATTTATGTATACGCCACACAATTTTTGCGTGATGAACGTCATACAACGGCTATCAGCGGCCGCACGTTAGCGTGGGTCATGGATGAACACAGTGCTTTTGATATTGATACAGAAGAAGATTTTCAGTTTATTGAATTTTTGACCACGAAAGGGTTTGTCCGATTATGAAAAATTATGTGGCTCAGATGATGCTCAAAGGCAAGACGGCGGTTGTTGTCGGGGGCTGTGGATTAATTGGACAAGCAAGCGTGCAAGCCTTAGCTCAAGCTGGGGCAAAAGTGGTGATTGTTGATGTGAACACCACGGCCGCCACTAAATTAGTGGCATCACTAAAGAAATTAAAGTTGAATGTCTCTTTTGAATATGTAGATTGCACAGACATTGATCAGCTTCAAGAAAATATTCAGAGACTTGTTAAGAAATTAAAACGTATTGATGTGTGGGTTAACACCGCTTATCCAAGAACGGAAGATTGGGGCGCGTCGATTGAAACAATGACGGTAAAGTCATGGCGCACCAATGTGGATATGCAATTAAATGCTGTGGCATTATGTTGCGCGTATGTGGCCGAAGCCATGAAATCTAAGGGTGGTAGTATTATTAATTTAGGATCTATTTATGGGACTGTTGGAGCAAACTTTCCCTTATATGAAAATACGGTGGTTAAGCCCGTATCAATGATTTATGCCGCAGTTAAGGGAGGGCTTGTTAATTTGGCCCGGGCAATGGCGTCCTATTGGGGAAAATATAATATCCGCATCAATACGGTTTGTCCCGGCGGGGTATTCGATCATCAAGATCCCAAGTTCTTGGCAAAATATAATCAACATGTTCCGTTGCGTCGCATGGCACAACCGCATGAGGTGGCAAGTGCTATTTTATTCCTAGCCTCGGATGCATCTGCCTATATTACAGGGACATCATTAATGGTCGACGGAGGATGGACAGCAGTATGAAAAATTCTCTCGAACGCATTGGATTATGTGAACCCTATTTGCAAGGCAAGGAATGGGAATATATTAAAGACTGCTTAGATAGTGGTTGGGTATCATCGGTGGGTAGCTACGTTGATCGTTTTGAGGCATCGATTGCAGCATGTGTTAAGAGCACGCATGCGGTGGCCTGTGTTAATGGAACAAGTGCCTTACATACGGCATTGATGGTCGCTGGTATTGAAGCCAATGATGAAGTCATTATTCCTGCATTAACATTTATTGCTCCAGCGAGTGCCGTGCGTTATACCGGCGCTTATCCAGTGTTTATGGATGTGGAAAAAGATTTTTGGCAAATTGATCCGCTTAAATTAAAAGATTTCTTGAAGACACAATGTTCCTACCATAATCACAAACTCATCAATAATCGTACCAAGCGACAAATTAAAGCCATTATTCCGGTGCATTTATTAGGACATCCCTGCGACATGGATGCGGTGATGGCATTAGCGCATGAATTTGGATTGACGGTGATTGAGGATGTTGCAGAAAGTATTGGGGCTAAATACAAGAATCAAAACTTAGGTAATATTGGCCACATGGGTTGTTTTAGTTTTAATGGCAATAAGATTATCACCGCCGGCGGTGGCGGGATGTTGGTGACCAATAATGCAGCGTATGCCAAACGTGCCAGGTATTTGACAACCCAAGCCAAAGACGATGAATTCGAATATATTCACCATGAGATTGGTTTTAATTACCGTTTATCCAATATTCAAGCGGCATTAGGTGTCGCACAAATGGAAGCATTGCCCCACTATATAGACGTCAAACACCGTATTCAAACAACATATGAACAAGGCTTAGCGCATATTCCAGGCATTCAATTACCCAAACAAGCATCGTGGGCGCAGGCATTTATTTGGTTATATACAGTTTGCATTGATCAACACCGTTTTGGTGCATCGAATAGGGAATTGATGGAGCAATTACGTAATCAAGGCATTCAAACCAGGCCTTTATGGCGTCCTCTCACGCAATTAAAACCATTTCAACAGTGTGATCAATATCATGTTGAAGTGGCCAATCAATTATATGACCAGGCCATTAGTTTGCCCTCCTCAGTGAGTTTAACCGAGTCCCAACAACAACGTGTGATTGAGGCTATTAGAAAAAGACATGGATAAGATTGAAATTAGACGAACACCATTTTTGGCTCCTCGGATTGTGATTGTCGACGGTCAGCCGGGCTGTGGTAAAACATTATTTGGGCCAATCATTGCAGCCATGCCTAAGGTTGAGTTACTCAATTATGCCTATCCTATCGAATATACGTGTGCGTTGGCTCATTTTGAAAAAATTGATGCAGATGCAGCGATTGCCTTAGTGCGCATGTATACGGATTTACAATTGTATAACAATATGTTGGGTCGTGAAGTCAATGTGCGTCCGGGTGATTTATCAGGAATTTGGATGAATCCCAACCCGTGGCGTTATATTCAACGCATGATGATGCCGAGTCATGAAGCACTTGATCAGCGCATCCGTGAGCAGCAACCCATATTGAATCTTACAACGCATAATTTATTAGGAATTGCTCAGCCTGTATTTGATGCTTTAGGTGAACGACTCATTTTTGTTGAGATTATCCGTCATCCACTGTACCAAATTAAACAGCAGGATTTAAATAACCAGCGATTATTAAATAATCCCCGTGATTTTACCGTGTATATGCGCTATCAAGATCAGGAAATTCCATTTTGGGCTGAGTCTTGGAAAGATAAGTATGTATCTGCAAACAGCATGGATCGCAGTATTTATGCCATGCAGGCCTGTTGGCAGATGACGGAAGCGATGAAGAAAAAATCTATGACGAGTAAGGTAAAACGGATCACGATTCCTTTCGAGCAATTTGTATTAGATCCTTGGCCATGGATGAATCAATTGGCAGAGGCCATGGGTGTTGCCATTGATGATAATACCCGTCGGGCAATTGCGAGACAGAAAGTCCCTCGCACCATGATTGCCAATGGCATTAACTCGAAACTCTACAAATATTATGGTTGGCAAAAAGCACAAACATCCAGTGAGCGTGAAGAGCTGTCTATCAGACGCGGTTGGGCAGAGAAGGCGGCGACTGCGCCTGCTTTAGCGGTGCTTGATCAATTATCATCGTCGTATGAAAAAGAATTCATGTCCGGGATTTTAACGAAGGAGGCTCATGTTTAAGCAAGTGAGTCAACGCGGACATGTGCTTCTAGGGTGTTATTGTTTGGGCGTTATGTTCTGGCTTGCGTTTATGTATTATGGCCATCCATCGTATACGTTTTATGATTGGCGTTATATTCATCAATGGGTTGATGTGATCAAACAAGCATTGGTGCAAGGTAAAATTCCTTTTCATGCCAGTCTTTATCTTGGTGAATTTGAAACAGGAAAATTTGAGTGGGGAACACGGTTCTTAGCGATTCCTTTTGTGATAGCGTCACCTCAAATTATTTTATTAAAAGTATTATCTGTTCCCGCCTTTCTCACCGTGCAAATCGTGATGATGTATACGATTGGCTTTTGGGGAATGTGCCAATGGATTAAAAAGTTACAACTTTCTATTCCCGCCACAGTATTCGTATGGATGATCGTCACATTCAATGGGGCTATTGTGGCGCGCATGGGTGTTGGGCATATTCAAAATACAGGGTATTTAGTGATACCAACTTTTTTATGGCTGATGTATCAGTTCATTCAACAGTCGCCTCGAGGTTATTGGATAGCGCATGCCAAACACGCCTTAGGCTTAGCGTTATTCTTATTCTTTTGTTTATTGCAAGGATCATTACATACCGTACATCAGATGATTATTGTGGGATTTTTGATCGTGCTATTTTCACCACGATGGATGCTGTGGTATTTAGGGGCAATTGTCACAACGGTTATTTTAGCAAGCTACATGATTTGGCCTAATGCCTTGTATGGTCCTTATGACATGGCCGCACGGTATATCATGGGAGGATATGGGTGTCAGTCGGGTGAAGTCGGTATCCCATTAATTAAAACGCAACTCTCCATTTTAAAACCATTGAATGTGTTTCCTCATTTATGGGAAGCCATGACAGCTCCTTTTACAGCGGCCGTCGATGCAGCATGGGAATACAGTCTTTATATCAGTGTGTTTGGACTTGGACTTTTAGGTGGTGGCGTCGTGATGGCTATTCGACAACGAGGATTTGAGCAGGTACGACGCCATCAATTATTTATGCCGATGTTGATTGTGATTGTAATGGCAAGTTCATCGGTACTCTATTATGCCTTTGCATTAGCGACGAAATTTGTCTCTTTGCCTTGTATTGATCGATTGCCGAGTCGTTTAATGATTTATCCATTTTACGCCGTATTGTTATTGGCGGCTGTGGGATTCGATCGTCTCTTTGTGTCGATTGCCACACCGCTACGACGCTATATGCAATATGGCGTCCTGATGAGTTTATTGGTAGTGCTAGTCATTCATGCGTATGGGTGGAGCGTTGCACAGACAGAAAGTCATCACATACCGACATCGCTTGATGCCACTTATGTTTATAAAACGATGATTTATGATACCCCCGGTGATGCGGCCTATCGAACTACCGTGATAGCATCCTATGTCACGACATGTATTGCCGCATTCATTGTGATTAGTTTGTACGTTTTAGCATCATCTAGATTACGCCAATTAAAACAAAGGCATCACGTATGAGTATTAAAACAGCAGTCATAGTTCCGGCCGTTGTGGCACATAATCTTGATCCGCACACAGGCATTCCATTTATGCCTCATATGGCTGCTCATATGGCAGGGGCATTGGACTATGCCGGGTATGATGTTCAGGTCATTGACTGTTTTGGATTAGATCCGCATCATCGACAAATCATTGATGAGTTTATGATCATGGGTGTTGATGAGAAATGGGTTGTAGATCAGCTTGATCCTAACGTAAAAATTGTCTATTTATATTGCCGTACCGTCGAAGATTTTATTTCAAGTGAAAGACTTGTTGAAGCTATTCATGCGCAAAGACCTACGCTAAAAATTTGCCTGTTTGAAAATATTCAAACAGTGAATTCATTTTCATTAAGACATATTGTGATGGATCTTTTTGCCAAGGGGGCTTGTGCTGCTATTTTAGGTGAGCCCGAGCGTCGCGCTCACGTCATTACGGAAGCATTATTAGCAAATAGAGATCTGAATCAAATTCCAGGCATTGCATTCTTGAATGCGAAGGGCGAGTTAGTCGTAACTCCCGATGAGCCATTTGACAAACACTTAGATGAGTTGGCTTTTCCCTTATGGGAAAAATTTCCTTTAGAAGGGTATTGGCAAGCGGGTTTTGCTCATGCGCCCGTCGGTAAATACCGATTCTTGCCTTTATTGACATCACGTGGCTGTCCTTACCGCTGCACATTTTGTATTTCGCCCGGTTTAAATCCAAAATGGCGAGGACGGGGAGCGAAAAGTGTTGTCGATGAAATGGAGTATTTTTATCGACGGATGAATGTGGTTGATTTTCACGTGTCTGATCTTGACCCAACCGTGGATGATAAACGCACGCGTGCCATTTGCGAAGAACTTATTCGACGCCAATTGCCCATTACCTGGAAATTAGCTCAAGGGACTAAGATTGAAACGATTAAGAATGAAGAAACATTGGAATTAATGGCCAAAGCAGGGTGTCGTTTTATTTCTTTTTCTCCGGAAACAGGTTCGACGAAATTATTAAAGATTATGAATAAACCTTTTGACCATGCCCATGGCTTACGCATGGCCCGTAAAATGCATCAATTGGGCATTCGCATTCAATCGTGTTTTATCGCGGGAGTTCCTGGTGAAGATGAAGAAGATCGTCGCCTTAGTATTGAATATGTCAAACAATTGATACGGGCAGGTGTTGATGAAATTGCTGTCACGATTTTTACGCCATTGCCGGGTGCCGCCTTGTCGGAAGCTATTAAAGGGTATACACATTATTCCCAATTGACACATTCACCCACGTGGCGGGCCGATTATAAAGAAATTCAATGGTACCGGTATAGAATGTATGGCACATTCTTTTTATTTAAATTACTTCATCCGTTGAAAGTGATTCGTGAAATTAGTGGTTTAGTGTCAGGCCGTTTTGAAACAAAGATGGAAATGTCATTGTTTAAAGTGATGAAATTACGATTACTCTATTTTTTTCCAGGAATGTTTAAGAAGCTTGCTCCCAAAGAAGCCATGCAACAATTGAACAGCATCAAACGTGAAAAGGGGGCAATGGCATTATATGAACACGCTTAAGGGGTATATTGCAATTGCCAGACCTGATCATTGGGTTAAGCATATTTTTATTCTTCCAGGTATCGCGTTGGCCTTGTTGCTCGTTGATAAACCTCAATCGACATTTCCCTGGACAATTCTATGGGGTTTTGCCGCGGCCTGTATGATTGCATCAGCGAATTATGTGATCAATGAATGGCTTGATGCAAAGTTTGATAGTTTTCACCCGATTAAGAAGAATAGACCTGCTGTGAGCGGAAATATCAAAGCACAATGGGTTTATGTTGAATATGCTTTATTAATTAGTTTGGGATTATTTTTTTCGTGGCAGGTCAATGTATTGTTCACAATAACCTCGGTGTTATTGTTGATCATGGGTGTTTTATATAATGTTGAGCCTATTCGTTTGAAAGATAAGGTATTCATGGATGTATTAAGCGAGTCTGTGAATAATCCATTGCGTTTGATGATGGGGTGGACAATGGTTAGCCCTGATACCATTGCACCGACGAGTTTATTTATTTTATATTGGTTTGGCGGTGCGTATTTGATGGCCGCTAAACGATTGGCAGAGTTTCGTTTTATTAAAAGCCAAAAGCAGTTAGATACCATTGGCAAATATCGCAAATCATTCCGTTTTTATACCGAGCAAAGTTTGATGGTATCGATGTTTTGTTATGCGTTAATATCGATGTTTTTTATTTCCGCGTTCTTAATTAAATACCGTAATGAATATTTATTTGCTTTCCCATTTTTTGTCGCTTTATTTACCTATTATTTATCATTGGCTTTAAATGAAGTATCGATTGCTCAAACTCCCGAGAAATTGCACAAAGATAAGAAGCTTGTGGGACTTGTTGTAGCCTTAATCGTGGCATTAGGTGTGCTCACCTTTGTCAATATTCCGGTGGCAAAAAAGATCGTCGGTGTGGACGAGCAAAATATTAACTATCGTTTTTGGGAGTAAGCACTATGTCAGAGACACCTAAACCAATATTGAAAGTGGCATCATCCAATCAAACCGCAGAGTTTTACGATAGTTTGATGGAAGGTAAGAAGCAACGAGGGATTTTAGGTAAAGATACACGGTATAATCCGCAACGCATTTTGCAAAAGTTCTCTACACAGAAATATTTTGTCGATGTGGTGAAACCATTACTTAAGCCAACTGATAAAGTGTTAGATTTTGGGTGTGGGCCAGGTTCTTTTTTAGCAGCCACGGCACCCTTATGTGCGACGGTAACAGGAGTTGATATTTCCCGTAATTTTGTGAACACAACACAAGAAACCATTAAGGCATTATCAATTCCCAATGCCTTGGCGGTTCATATACAGCCCGATGTTTTGCCATTCGCGGATGAAAGTTTTGATGTCGTGTTGATGATGGATGTTGTCCATCACCTGGAGAATGTATCGGTAAGTTTAACCGAAGTATTAAGAGTTCTTAAACCTGGTGCACGTGTTTTAATTTTTGAACCCAATAAATTAAACCCATTAATCTATTTAGTGCATTTATTTGACCGCAATGAATGGGGCTTATTAAGATTAGGGACTCCATCCATTTACCGTAAACTTTTAAAACCTTTTGTGGATATCAAGACCATTGATTTTAATGGCATTGTTATTGGTCCAGATTCGAAGATTTATGATTACATTTCTCAAACCATTAATGTTCCAGCGCTTAAACCTTTATTAGGGTGGTTAAATCCTAAAATGTTTATTGTCGCAACGAAAAGGTAAGTAATGCCATCCTTCGACGATCATCGTGAGGCATTTGCAGCTCATTTTAAAGACATCGCTTCATTTGGTTCTCATTCTTCCCGCATTAAGAATAAAGATATGTTAACAGGGGAAGTATTTGAGATTATTGAATGTCCCACCTGTGGTTTAGGAAAAACGATTACTCAACCCACGATCGATTTATCAAAATATTATGACACGGCGTATTACGGTAATAAGAACATTCGATTTAATCCGATAGTCGAAGCATTAATCAAATTTTTTAGGCATCGACGTGCAAATATTATTCATCAACAGGCAGGGTCTTCTAAAGGGGCGATCTTAGACATAGGGTGTGGTCGGGCTTTGATGCTAGGGCACTTGCGGTCTTATGGGTGGGAAGTGCATGGCACCGAGCGTTCATTAATGGCCAGTGAGTATGCCCGCGATGTTCTTCATGTGAATATCCGTGTCTGTGATTCATTGCAAGAGGCGGGGTATAACAACAATTCATTTCAGGTTATTTCTTTATGGCATGTGCTTGAACACGTGACGCATCCTGATCAGATGTTAGATGAAATATACCGTATCCTTGATAAGACAGGATTACTCGTTATTGAAGTGCCTAATGTTGCAAGCTGGCAAGCCTTCATGGCGCGTGACCATTGGCTTTATATGGAAGCACCCCGTCATTTATATCATTTTTCACCAGATTCCATTACACAGTTATTGCATCTCAAAGGGTTTCGTCTGTTAAGTCAAAGTACCGTCTCCCTTGAATTTGGGTTTATCGGGATGATGCAAAGTATATTGAATCTCTTTATGCCTGTGAAAAATTTCTTATTCCTCGTCTTGAAGAATAATACGTCGGTTAATCAGATTGGTATCGTCAATTACATCATCAATAGTGGTCTTCTTCTTATATCAATTATTCCTGTTGCCGTGATAGGTGTTTTCCTTGAGATAGGGGCGATGCTGTTTTCACGTGGTGGTGTTATTCGCATCATTGCCCGAAAGCAATAAATGATATGGCAGCCATGAAGTGGTCTGATATTAAGCTTGTTGTCTTTGATATGGATGGCACACTCTATCGTCAACAGCCATTGCGTGCGTTGATGGCGATCGAAATGATCGTGTTTTGTATCTGCAGGCCATGGCGTTGGCGTGATATACGTTTCATGATGATGTTTAGAAAATTAAGGGAGACGTGGGCGGGCGAAGCAATTC
Source organism: uncultured Planctomycetales bacterium (assembly GCA_964480185.1). Classification (GTDB taxonomy): domain Bacteria; phylum Omnitrophota; class Gorgyraeia; order Zapsychrales; family Fredricksoniimonadaceae; genus CAYZPQ01. The sequence goes on from CAYZPQ010000016.1 coordinate 9,903, forward strand.
CTCATTTGTCTCACGAACAGTTTGTGCGCTGTGCGCAGGTGGCAGGTGTTAAGCCCGATGAGATTCAACGCATCGTCGAGGAATGGTTATACCGGCGCCCTTTAAAATATTTGAAATGGTGTCAGTATAAAGGCTTGAGAGATTTCCTTGATAAACTTAAACGCTCCGGTAAACGCATTGCCTTTGTTTCCGATTATCCTGTTGTCGAAAAAGCCATGGCATTAGATATTCAAGCGCCGCTGATGATTGATGCCACAGATTCACGGATTAATGCCCTGAAACCGCATCAACGCTTATTGGAATATGTATTAGTCTCAGAACATATTTTAGCCAAGGAGTGTGTGGTGATTGGAGATAGGGATGAACGAGATGGGGAAATGGCGCGTCGGTTATTAGTCCCATTTATCTTAATTAATCATCCCCGTGCGTATGTGGATTTAATCAATACTTATGATGACTAGAATGAATGTAACAATTGCGGAGATGAGCAATGAGTCTTTATATGCCAAGGTATGTGATGCCTGGCGTGATATTGCACGACACGCTATTGAGCGTAAGGGATTTGTTCTTATTGGATTATCCGGAGGAAAAACTCCTCAAGGGTTGTATACGTATTTAGCGACGCATTTGGATGCCTTGATCTGGAAAAATACCCGCATTGTCATGGTCGATGAACGGATGGTTGCCTCTGATCATCCTGATAGTAATACGGGAATGGTTTATAACACATTGGTTGATCGCATTGCGGTCTCTGATAAACCCGTAGTGTATAAGCCTCAGATTTTAAATACCGTTGAGACAACAGCGACGGGGTATGAAGACCAATTGCATCAGGCCTTAACGTTTCCTTTAGTGTTTGATGTGCTCCTTTTAGGATTAGGTGAAGATGGTCATATTGCGTCACTCTTTACCTTAGCGCAATGCCATAACGTAGAGAATAAAGTTATTTTACCCATTAAGCAACCGGGTATTAACCATGAACGTATAAGCTTATCATTAAGCGTCATTAATCAGAGTAAACACATCTTCTTTGTTGTCTGTGGTGAATCAAAAGCAAGGATGATCAAAGATGTATTAGAGAGAAAAGTTCAAGTTCCAGCGTGTTGTGTTAACCCTTTAAAAGGAAAGGTGCAATTCTTCTTAGATCAGGCCAGTAGCGCATTATTATAGGGTTTTCTTGGCTTGATAAACGAGGGTATTTATTGTATCTTACATCTTATGAAAATTATTATCTTTGGTGGTTCAGGATTTTTGGGCAGTCATGTGGCAGATGTGCTCAGTGAGCGCGGTGCGCAGGTTACCATATTTGACAGAATTCAATCTCCCTATTTAACGCCGAAACAGCAGATGATTGTTGGGGATATTTTGAATTACACCGACGTATTCAATGCGATTAAAGGCCACGATTATGTCTATAATTTTGCAGGAATTGCCGATATTCAAGAAGCCATTGATAATCCCGTCAAAACAGTTCAAGTTAATATTTTAGGCAATACCCATATTGCCCATGCCAGTTATGAGCATAAAGTCAAACGATTGGTGTTTGCCAGCACCATGTATGTGTATAGTGATTTAGCATCCTTTTACCGCTGTAGCAAACAATCCTGTGAATCACTCATTGAAGAATATCAACAACGTTTCGGTTTAAATTTTACCATCTTGCGTTATGGGTCTTTATATGGTCCTCGCGCTGGTGAAGGTAATTTCTTTTATAAGATCATTCGTCAAGGGATTGATGAAAAACGCATTGTCCGTAAAGGGGATGGGGAAGAAATACGGGATTATATTAATGTGTTAGATGCCGCGCGTTGTTCCGCTGATATCTTAACCGATGACTACATTAATCAGCATGTCATTATTGCCGGAACACAATCAACACGGGTGCGCGAATTATTGAGCATGATCAAAGAAATCTTTAAGAATAATATTTCAATTGAATATGTTCCCGACGATACAACACATCATTATACGGTAACACCGTATGCGTTTCGTCCTAAAGTCGCCAAGAAATTGGTATCGCATTATTATCATGATCTGGGCCAGGGTATATTAGAAATGGTTTATGATATTTATGAACGTCATCCATCAAATCGTGACCAGCTCGCCAGTTTTAAGAAAATGATCGAAGGGTAATTTCTGATATGAAAAAAATTGTTGTCTATATTCCCGCACGCATGGGAAGTCAGCGTGTTCCAAAAAAGAATGTGCGTTTAATTAATGGTAAACCCTTGATTGCATGGCCAATTATAGCAGCGAAAGAGTCTGGTGTTTTTGATGAGATTTATTTAAATACCGACGGGACGATGTTAAAACCTTTGGCTGAAGATTATGGAATTAAGTTTTATCAACGCAATGAGTATTTAGCGTCTGCCGCTGCTATTAATGATGAATGGACACTGGATTTTATTCAACAGGTGAAGGCAGACATTGTTGTTCAGTTATTAGCGACATCACCGTTAATCACACCCGCCGAAATTAAAGACTTTGTTCAGACAATGGTTAATAATAAATACGATACGCTCGTATCGGTCGTTAATCATCAAATTGCATGTCTTCATCAGGGTAAAGGAATTAATTTCACTCCGATGGAAAAGCATAAGTCGTCTCAGAATATGATTCCTGTGCAATCGTATGCCTCCGTGTTAATGGCGTGGGATACAAAGAAATATTTAGAACATCATCAAAAATATGGGTTCGCGTACCATGGGGCTGATGGCAAAACAGGATACTATGTGATTAAAGGGTTAAGCACTATCGACATTGATCACGAGGAAGATTTTAATTTAGCGGAAGTAGCCATGGCGTTTCGCGCGAATACACAACACAGAGAACCTCACTACTATGAGCCAACGATTAAAACCCAATCCACTTAAGAAAAAATTATTAGCACATCAATTAAGTTTGGGTTGCTGGGTGACAATCGGTCATCCCTTGATTCCTGGCTTGTTAGCACCAGCAGGATTTGACTGGCTCTGTGTCGACATGGAGCATTCATCCATTGATTTAGCACAACTCTTGCCATTAATCATTTCTATTGAAGCCGAAGGCATTGTTCCATTGGTGCGTGTTGGTGAAAATAATCCCAATTTAATTAAACGTGTTATGGATGCAGGGGCTTATGGGGTTATTGTGCCTAATGTATCAACGGCACAGCAAGCACAGCAAGCAGTTGATTCTGTTAAATATCCTCCGAGTGGTAAACGTGGGGTGGGATTATACCGGGCACAAGGGTATGGTCGACAATTTGACGCCTATCGTAAATGGCTTACGGCAGAAAGTGTTGTTATTGTTCAAATTGAACATATTGATGCGGTGAAGAATATTGATGAAATCCTCGCTGTGAAAGGCATTGATGCCTTTATGATTGGTCCTTATGATTTATCGGGGTCAATGGGTAAGCCAGGGAAGTTTAATGACGCGGATGTCAAGAAAGCCATTGATGAAGTAATGCGTGCGGGAAAGAAGCATCGTATTCCTGCAGGATTTCATAGCGTGCCATCCGACCCTAAGCAAGCTAAGCAGCGCATTAAACAAGGATTTAAATTTTTGGCATATAGTTTAGATGGCGTATTTCTATCTGATGCGGCTTCCAACGCCGTTAGAACAATCAGAGGGAATTAACGTGGTTAGTATCACAGTTGAACGTTTAACGGGTTTTGTTCTCTGCAGGTATTTATTACCACACCTTATTTTCTTAAAGCTCTCCCAACAATCGCCTCTTACTGTTGCTGTAATTGATGCGCATCCAACGACCTACCGTTTAACAGCGTTTATTTTAAAGTGCATGGGTGTAGGGCTTCATACGCATTCATTTCGTTTAGTTGATTTACACGATCAACGAGGAAATTTATTACGATTGACAATAAGTTATGTTGAATTAAAGAAAATCCAGGAGTGTATTAGCCAAGACGTATTTTTTAAGCAAGTTAATTCTTCCACGACGGGATTATTTAAAGATTATCTCTATAAATCATCCATTGCATTTGTGTGGAACAGAGGGGAGAATTTGTGGCGGTTAATATTGATTACTCAATTAGCATGGATTTTGTCGCAACAAAGACATCAGCAGCATAAAGCGCGTGTTGTGTTGTTTGCTTTTTATCGTCCTTGGGTTAAGCCATTATCGAGTTATTTGGCACAATTTCCTGTAGAAATCCATTTTGTTAAATCATGTGATATCGATGTTGCCGATATTATCAAGCGCAGTTTAGGTCACGTGCGCATCAAGTTTTTGCTGACATTGCTGTTAAAACCAAAGGAAATTTATTGTAATTTGCTTCAGCAATCTTCTTTTAGTCATTCATTAATTTTAGAGTATTATGGTTTGTGTAGTTTGTCTGATCCAAATCATTATTCTGATTTCACTTTTCTGCAGCAATCAAATTTCAATTCCCGTGACATTGTAGTCGTTACAAATTTAACTTCGGCGCCATTGACGCAGGAGCAGTATGATGCCCTTCATGCGAAGGGTATTAAAGCTATTGGACTTCATCCTAAAGCAGTATCTTCTCCCCACATACCTGTTTATACAACATGGTACTGGTCTTTATTAAATAAAATACGTAAGGTGAGTGCTCCTTATTCCTATCGTCGAGAAAAACAATGGTTTAAGGCGTTAGGAGAACTCTACCAAGAGCAATATGAGTATTACGCGCGCTTGTTTAAATTAACAAAAGCGAAGTTATATGTAACGTGGTTCAAATATGATGCACAGCATATCCCGATAAGTGCCGCCATTAAGGATGCCGGGGGCATTATGGTGTTCTATCAACGCGCGATGGAGCCTGATGCAAGCGCTGAAACAGCAACGTATTGTGATGTTTTCTTTGGTTTTAGTGCAACGATGGCGAATGTTGAATTAGCGTCTGGTTCTAAAATACCTTATTTTGTTGTAACCGGTTATCTTGGAGATCATCGTTTCAAGTCATTGCAAAAACCAGCTGATGAATTACGTCTGAAATTGCAATCGCATGGTGCATCTTTTATTTTAGCTTTCTTTGATGAAAATTCTGGCGCTGATTCTCGCTGGCATACAGGTCATGAATTCATGAGAGAGAATTATCGATTTATACTTGAAAAAGTATTGGCGAATTCACACTTAGGTTTGGTGCTTAAACCAAAAGCGCCAAAAACATTGCGTGCCCGCCTTGGCCCTGTGGCACAATTGTTAGAACAGGCATTAAAGACGGGTCGTTGTTATATGTATGAAGACCAAGGGATTCAAAGTTCATTTCCTCCTGCAATAGCTGCTTTATCGAGCGATGTAGCTATTCATGGTCATATGTGTGCAGCGACGGCTGGACTTGAGGCGGCATTGGCTGGAATACCAACGGTACTGTTAGATCGGGAAGGATGGCCAGACAGTAGCATGTACCGTCTAGGAGAAGGTACGGTTGTTTTTAAGTCATGGGATGTATTATGGCAAGCGATAGAGTCCCATCAACAACAACCAAATCCTTCTTTAGGTGATTGGTCTAAGCATATTCATGAATTTGATCCATTTCGTGATGGCCAAGCCTCACTGAGAATGGGAGAATACTTGTCGTGGTTAAATGAGGGGTTAAAACGTGGAATAGACCGAGAGCAGGTATTAATAGAAGCAGCAAAACGTTATCAAGACAAGTGGGGCCAAGATAAAGTTATTTCTATAGGTGTATAGCTGTATTAATTTTAATTGAAGCAATTTCAACTATAAAGGGGTCAACATTACTATGTCATTCTTTGATTTATGGATGAAGGGATATGCAATCGCGGGGTTACCTGCCATGACAGATCGTGAACGGCGTGTGTACAAACAATTGCTTGTGCATTTGTCGGGAACTAAAAAACATATTCGCCTATTTGAATATGGCAGTGGTTTTTCAACAGTGTACTATGCGAAATTTCTTAAATCCAAAGGCATTAGTTTTGAATTACACTCCGTCGATAATAATGAATTATGGCATAATCGAGTCAAGGAGATGGTCGATCAACACGGTGTTTCATCCTCAGTTAATTTATACTTGTCTGCATTCCTTCCTTTTTGGGAAAATTCCAAATGGAAATGGGGTGTTCCTGTTCCTTGTGGCATTTTTGCGCCCAGCTCTACGCAAGAACATCAATATATCGAAATGCCTTCATCACTTAAAGGTGAATTTGATTTGATTCTTATTGATGGAAGGTTTCGCCAACGTTGTTTAAAGGAAGCGATAAAGTCATTGAGTCCTAATGGAATAGTGATCATCCATGATGCACATAAAACGCATTACACGCCACCTCAAGGAATATTGCCATGGAGTCATATGGTTAATGGAGGCAAGTTTTATGCCTGGCAAAAAAATTCACAGTCGATGTGGTTAGGTTCTAATCAACCTATTGCGGATTCCAAAATATTTAACGTATAGTCGTGTCGATAATTTTAGTTAATGTGATATCCAAAACAACTGCCTAATAGACTTAAGAAGAAGGATTGCGTGTTGATGTCAAGAAAGGTCTATGCTTTTGAGAGTCGCTTCGAGTATGATGCGTGGTTATTGCAGCATAAAGACTCGGATTATGTTGTGTTGGATTTAAAAGAACCTCATGTGGACATGACTGAGGCGCAGCGCGAAGAATTTATTGGTTTATATATTGATGCGGTTGCGCAATTAAGCAAGGCTCAACAGTCTAGGCAATGGTGGGCTACAAATATATCCTCGAAGAATCGTTTCTTAAGCCCTTTAGTGGGACCGCTCCAAGATTATTATATTTGTCAGAATTTATTGAATCAAACTTCCGCTCAACATGTGGTCATCATTAATGTTAGCTGGGCACTCCATCAACAATTATCAACAGAATTAAAACACCCACATATAGCATATGCATGGCATGGTCACTCATCACGCTGGTGTGGTCAAATGTTATGCAATTGGATGAAACGTGTGTCGAGGTTGATGGCACATGGTTTAAAGCATGCGCAGCGTATGTATATGGCGCAGGCCATGTTTAAATCCGTTGACCGTGATGTATTAAAACAGCCGTATTATGTTATCAAGACATTTGCGTCAGCTAAAAGTTTCATCCAGGGCAAAGGCTATCAAGACACATTTTTTGGCGTTTTACCTGATTTTATCCAAGAGAGAAGGCCTTTGTTAATTGTGGCTGATATCATGGATGATTTTGCATCAACCTCTAAACTCATGACAGAGTATACGCAGAAGAAGATCTATCCTCTTGAGTATTTCTTATCATTGATGGACATTCTTAAAGCAACGCTAGAGATGCTGTGTTACCGCATTCATGTACCAGCGCATATTTCATGGGGTAAGAATAATATAGCAGCATTAATCAAAGCGGTCTGTGTGTTAGACGGGAGTAAGATTCAACCATGGCATTATTATCATTATTATGTGATGAAGGGTCTACTTGATCAAGTTCATGTCAGCGCTTTTGCTTTTACCTGTGAGTATAATCCTTGGGAGAGAATGTGTTTGTTGGCGCTAAACGAGCATCCTAGCGATGTCATGACATATGGGTATCAACATACTGTTGTGCCACAAGCATCGATGAATATGTTCAATAGCACGATCGATGAAGATGTAATGCCACAACCAAAGCAATTATTAACCGTTGGTATTGAGCCGGCAAAAATTATTGAACAATATCAAACTTCAAAACAAATAGATATTAAACCAGCCTGCGGGCTTCGTTTTGAGTATTTAAATGACGTAAAAGCCGCGGCACAATTGCATCGTAGAGGACATATTTTAGTCGCTTTGGAAGGTTTACCAGATGTGGCACGTTTAATTGATGTTGTTATAAGCCAACTCTCGATGCGAGATGATTTAACAATACGGATACGCACGCATCCTGTGCTTAGATTTAATCTGATAATGCCTTTGCTAAAACAAAATATTAAATCATTAAAGCATGTTGAACTCAGCGACGGATCTTTTTCATTAGCAGAAGATTTATTATGGGCTGATATTGTTCTTTACTGGGGAACAACAGTTTCGTTAGAGGCATTAAGTTTAGGTAAGCCCGTCATTCATTTTGATAATGGGTCATTAATAAGTTTTGATCCCTTATTTAAGTTAGATCAATTAAAATGGATTACGCACCGTCGCACTGATTTATCACAATTGATTGATCAGATTTATAACCTTAGCGATAGAGAGTTCAATGAGCAGTTGAAAGCGGCGCAGCAGTATCTGGCGCGCTATTTTCACCCCGTTACGCCAAATGCCATGGAAAAGTTTATCCTTATGAAATAGCGTTTGACAGGTGGGTAATAATTCTCTAAAGTAAAAAACTATGAATTCATCACGTTTAAAATGTATTATTATTGGCTACGGTTATATGGGTGAAATTCGTCGCATGGTCGTCGAACGCATGCCGGATCAATTGGTTTTAGTAGGCATTTTAGATACCAATGCATCGCTGAAAGACAAATTACCTCACCTGACCCATTTTACGACCTTAGATCAAGTGATTGAGGCTAAGCCAGATATTGTTTTTGTTTGCACCCCAAATGCTTATACGCCAGAGATTTGTGTTCGTTTATTATCCAAAAAGATACATGTATTTTGTGAAAAGCCCCCGGGAAGAAATGTCAGTGATATTAAATTCATCCGTCAAGCTGAAGGGCCAGATGTGAAATTAATGTTTGGTTTTAATCATCGCTGGCATCCTGGTATTTTAAAAGCAAAAGTGATGATTGATAGTGGGCGGTTTGGCCGCATTATCAATATGCGGGGGCTTTATGGGAAAAGCGGAGGGGTTTCATTTAAGCGCTCCTGGAGAAATGACCGTTCTGTTTCTGGTGGCGGCATCTTATTAGATCAAGGCATTCACATGCTCGATCTTTTTCGCTTTTTTTCTGGTGATTTTTCCACCATCAAATGTATTGCAAGTAATTCATTTTGGAATTTAGATGTCGAAGATAATGCGTTTGTGGCGCTTAAAGGTGTTGATGGGGTTGATGCCATGCTCCATTCCTCGGCCACATTTTGGAAACATGCATTTCGTATTCAGATTACTCTTGAAGGTGGCTATTTAATTGTCGAAGGATTATTATCCAAGACCGGTAGCTACGGGAGAGAACAATTAATTGTTGGCAAAAGACAATTTGAAGATGAAGCATTCGCTGTGGGTAATCCCAGCGAAGAAATCACTTATTTTGATAAAGATATGTCGTGGGATTTGGAAGTGGCTGAATTTGTGAAATGCATTATTGAATCAAAGCCTGTGACAAATGCATCATCTCATGATGCATTAAAGGTGATGGAAATAATTGAACGCGCGTATATTGATGCGGGGTTATTATCCCCATATGAGGTCTCCCATGAAGAACATCGTCGTCAATGATGAATATGTCCAAGCAGATATAAAGCCATTACTCTTCTTGGAAGAATACATGGCATTGCTTCATAAAGACATGATTTCTTTAGTCGGGCAAAATAGTTTAAAATCCGTTGCCTGTCCGGGTTGCGATTCCACTCACTCCAAGAGGTTTTTTGAACGTTTTGGGTTGCAGTATTGTGAATGCTTAGATTGCGCCAGCGTCTATGCGAATCCAAGGCCCTCTGATTCTCAAATCGGTCTTTTTTTTAAAGAAGCGACTGCTAAAACATTTTGGCGTAATCAATTATCAGAAGCAAGTCAGCATAAACGCAAAGATAAAATTATTAAACCTCGTTTGGAATGGGTATTAGATTCAGTTGCAGAGCATGCTCCTGGTGCCAAACATTGGGTTGATATTCATCCAAGCCAGCATCGCTACCTTGATGCCATGGCCCAATCGTCGATTGCACAAAAGACAGTTGTTTATCCTTATGGCAATTTCAATATTCCGTCCTCGATTAAAGTCATTCATCAACCTTGGTGGAGCTTGCCGGCAGATTTTTCGTGTGATGTGGTAACGTTATTTGAGGTGATGGATCACGCCAGTGATGTGAATCAATTATTTAATGTCTTACATCAAATCGTGAGTCCAGGAGGGTTGTGTTTTCTAACAGCCATTTTAAGTTCAGGATTTGATGTGAAAGAATTAGGAAGCAATGCCCCTAACATTGTTCCGCCCGATCGTTTAAATGTGTTAAGTGTTAAAGGGCTAAAACAGGTGATTGAAAAGCATGGGTTTGAATGTTTAGAATTCTCAACCCCAGGAGTATTGGATTTAGATATTGTCACTCAAGCTGTTAATAAAAATCCATCATTGCCTATATCAAATTTTGTAAGGTCTTTAATTGCTAGTGAAGATGAAGAGGTTAAGAGAATGTTCGGCGAATTTCTTCAACGAAGTTTATTAAGTTCATATGGGCGGGTCTTGTTTAGAAAGGTTTAATATGACATATACCCAGCGGTATTTTCAGGAAGCGAAGAAGATCCTTGATTCAATTGATCCGATTCACGTCGAGAAAATGATTCAATTATTAGTGGCTACCCGTAGTCAGGGTGGTCGATTATTTTTTCTAGGAGTAGGGGGCTCTGCCGGAAACTGTTCCCATGCCGTCAATGATTTTAGAAAGATTGGTGGTTTTGAAGCCTATAGTCCTGTCGATAATGTGAGTGAATTAACCGCAAGAACTAATGATGAAGGTTGGGATACAACATTCATGGCGTGGTTAAAAGGATCTAAACTCAGAAAAGGTGATTGCGTTTGGGTTCTTTCCGTTGGTGGTGGCAGTAAGGAAAAAAATATCAGTGCAAATCTTGTCTATGCACTTGAATATGCCAAATCCCAAGGGGCCAGCATTATAGGTGTTGTTGGTCGGGATGGGGGATTTACAGCCCAGGTGGCGAATGCCTGTGTCATTATTCCGACGCAAAGTGCGGATACGGTCACGCCTCATGCTGAAAGTTTTCAAGCCGTCATTTGGCATCTCATTGTTTCTGATCCAAGGATTATGGTGATGAGCAATAAATGGGAATCGACAGTGGCTACACAAATTTAAGCACATGAAAGATGTGATAACAAAGGTTCTTTATGCTTTTACTGGCAGTTTGCTGGTAGGAGCTTTTTTATTTTTCATCTCTGGAAAACCTCCTTATGGGCTTCCCAATAATGAGTTAAGTAATAATTATTGGGGCCTTATTATTGATATTGCTCATCAGTGGAGAAGTCTTCAGTTTTCTTTCTGGAACGTGATAGGTGGAGGGACAAGTTTATTCTCCAGTGGGCAGTACCCCATTCTTAATCCTACCAATAGTCTTGCCTGGTTGCTTAATGACGATCAATTTTATTTATTTAAATTAATTGAACCATACATGCTAGGTTTCTTTAGCATGGCATTCTTATTGTTGCATATCTTTAAGCTGCCTGTGGCGTATGCGTTTAGTGGAGCATTATATTTCTTAGGTCTTCCTTTTATCCGTGGGACGAATTCAATGGTAGAGTCCCCTACATTTTTATACGGATTCTTTCTTTTTCCAACCATGGTGCATGGGTATCTTTTCTTTTATCGACAAAGTGTGACCAAAGCAATGGCATGGGTTGGCGTCATGTTAGCTGTTATTTTTATGGGATGTGGCGTAATCTTATTGCCACAACTACTGGTATGGTGGTCGATATGTTGTATTGGGCATCAGCTGGTGGTGACGCAAGGATTTAAGAATCAATTAAGAAATAGCGTCTGTGGTATTGGGGTAATGGCTGCGATGATGATTGGTGTGGCAGGTGTGCAATTCATTCCC
>CAYZPQ010000017.1:0-3973 GCA_964480185.1 uncultured Planctomycetales bacterium
ATGGGCACCATGACCCAAAAATATAGCCTCACGGAAAAAGATTACCGTGGGACCCGCTTTGCCGATTATCCCTCTGACCTTAAGGGGAATAATGATCTTCTCTCTCTGACTCAACCGGCTATTATTCAGGAAATTCATGAAAAATACCTCGAGGCTGGGGCTGACATTATTGAAACCAATACATTTAGCTGTAATAGCGTGTCCATGGCCGACTATAACATGGAAAGTTTAGTCCATGAGTTAAACGTGGCTGGGGCTAAATTAGCACGGGCTGCAGTTGATAAATATAATGCACGGGATCCTAAACATCGTCGCTATGTGGCTGGCGCTTTAGGGCCAACTACACGCACCACTTCTCTTTCACCTGATGTGAATAATCCCGCGTTTCGGGCTGTGACTTTTGATGATTTGGTGAAAGCTTATACGGAGCAATTAGCAGGCTTGATGGAAGGTGGCATTGATATTGTTTTGATCGAAACGATATTTGATACGTTAAATGCCAAAGCCGCTATTTTTGCAACGCAATCTTACTTCGAGCAAATTAAAAAAGAATTGCCGATTATTATTTCGGGAACGATTACGGATGCCAGTGGTCGTACTCTGTCTGGTCAAGTCACCGAAGCATTTTATTTATCGATGAAACATGCCAAGCCTTTGGCCATTGGTTTAAACTGCGCCTTAGGTCCACGCGATATGCGTCCTTATATTGCGGAAATGTCGCGTATTGCGAATTGTTATGTGAGCTGCTACCCCAATGCGGGTTTGCCGAATGCTTTTGGTGAATATGACCTTGAACCTCGCGAAATGGCTGGCATTATTAAAGAATTTGCACAAAGCGGGTTATTAAACATCGTCGGTGGTTGCTGCGGGACAACCCCTGAGCATATCAAAGCGATTAAAGATGCCGTGAGCGAATTTTCCCCACGTGCTATTCCAACGGGTCCAGATTATCCATCCTTTAGTGGTTTAGAACCGTTGATTGTCCGTGAGAATACGAATTTTCTTAACGTGGGTGAACGCACGAATGTCACAGGCTCCAAACAATTTGCCCGATTGATTTTAGCAGGTCAATTTGATCAAGCCTTGACTGTCGCGCGTCAACAAGTTGAAAATGGTGCACAAATCATCGACGTGAACATGGATGAAGCCATGCTTAATTCAGAAGAGTCCATGACGACGTTCTTGAATTTAATTGCGGCTGAACCTGATATTTCTCGTGTGCCGATCATGATTGATTCTTCCAAATGGTCGGTCATTGAAGCGGGCCTTAAATGCGTTCAAGGCAAAAGCATTGTGAATTCTATCTCGATGAAAGAAGGCATTCCCTCTTTTATTGAACATGCGACAAAAGTGAAACGTTATGGGGCTGCGGCAGTTGTCATGGCTTTTGATGAACAAGGCCAGGCTGATACCGTCGAACGTCGTGTGAGCATTTGCCAACGTGCGTATAAAATTTTGACTGAAGATATTGGTTTTGATCCGCATGATATTATTTTTGATCCAAATATTTTTGCGGTTGCAACAGGGATTGAAGAACACAATAACTATGCGAAGGATTTCTTTGAAGCGACCCGTTTGATTAAAGAAACCTGCCCTGGGTGTTTGATTTCAGGTGGCGTTTCTAATGTCTCCTTCTCTTTCCGTGGAAATGATGTGGTGCGTGAAGCCATGCACTCGGCCTTCCTTTATTATGCGATCAAAGCTGGCATGGACATGGGTATCGTCAATGCCGGGATGATTGCGGTTTATGATAATATCCCTAAAGACTTATTAGAACTCGTCGAAGATGTTTTATTAAATCGCCGTGCGGATGCCACCGAACGCTTAGTCGCCTTTGCCGATACAATCAAAGGCCAAAAAGATGTGAAAAAAGAAGAAGATCTTGCCTGGCGTAAATTACCTGTGCAAGAACGTCTTTCTCAATCATTGGTAAAAGGTGTCACGGAGTTTATTGATGTGGATGTTGAAGAAGCGCGCCAGCTGACAGCCCGTCCTTTGGATGTCATCGAAGGCCCCCTCATGGATGGGATGAATATTGTCGGGGATTTATTTGGTGCAGGTAAAATGTTTCTCCCTCAAGTTGTTAAAAGTGCACGGGTCATGAAAAAAGCGGTGGCCTATTTAACGCCTTTTATTGAAAAAGAAAAGAATCAAGCGACCAAAGCTTTAGGCACAGTCATCATGGCTACTGTCAAAGGCGATGTGCATGATATTGGTAAAAACATCGTCGGTGTTGTCCTTGCGTGCAATGGCTTTCGCATTGTCGATTTAGGCGTCATGGTCAGCTGTGATAAAATTCTCAAAGCAGCGTTGGAAGAAAAAGCTGATATTATCGGTTTATCAGGATTGATTACACCCTCACTGGATGAAATGGTCAATGTCGCGGGTGAAATGCAACGCCAAGGATTTAATATGCCTCTGCTTATTGGTGGAGCCACCACATCTTCTAATCACACGGCTATGAAGATATCACCGGCTTATGCCCAAGGATCTGTGGTGCATGTCAAAGATGCCTCACGCGCCGTCGGTGTATGCCGCACTTTATTAGATCAAGGCAATAAAACGGAATTTATGCGTAAGCTCGGCGAAGAATATGCTTTATTGCGTGAAGAACATTTATCACGCATTGCGCTACGTCAATTCACATCATTTAAACAAGCTCAAGCACAGAAATTTACGTGTGATTGGTCGACGATATCTATTACTAAACCAAAAGCATTAGGCCTGACAACATTAAATAATTTTGACCTCAATCAAATTCGTAAATTCATCGACTGGTCTCCCTTCTTTATTGCCTGGGAACTTAAGGGTAAATTCGCACAAATGCTCAAAGATGCGAAGATCGGTGCTCAAGCCACCCAAGTCTATAACGATGCCAATGCCATGCTTGATGAAATGATTGCCAAAAAATACATCAAAGCCAATGGTGTTATTGGCCTATTCCCTGCGAATAGCGTCGGGGACGACATTGAAGTATATACCGATGATACGCGCACGAAAGTATTAACTGTCTTGCATTCATTACGTCAGCAAACACAAGCTCGTCCAGGACAACCCTTCTTATGCCAAAGTGATTTTATTGCGCCTAAAGAAACAGGTGTGAAAGATTATGTGGGGGCTTTTGCAGTGACGACGGGAATTGGTTTAGATGAATTGGTCGCCCGTTATGAAGCAGATCATGATGATTATAAAAGCATTATGGCCAAAGCTGTTGCCGATCGCATGGCTGAGGCTTTTGCTGAATTATTACATACACTTGTGCGTAAACAGTATTGGGGTTATGCACCGGATGAAAATTTATCGAACGATGAATTAATTCATATTAAATACCGAGGCATACGTCCAGCCCCAGGTTATCCAGCCTGCCCTGATCACACCGAGAAAGCGACCTTGTTTACCCTGCTTGATGCCACCAAACAAACTGGCATTGAATTAACGGAAAGTTTTGCCATGTACCCGACGGCAGCCGTCAATGGGATTTATTTCGCCCACCCAGATGCACAGTATTTTAATTTAGGAAAAATCGATCGTGACCAAGTCAGTGATTATGCAAAACGTAAGAATATGACTATTGCTGATGTGGAACGATGGTTAAGTCCTAATTTGGGATATTAAAGCTCACCCATATCATTAAGCCGTCGTGTGGACATATCACCCCAGAATGCATCTCCGTCTTTTGCTGCGTCGATGACTTTGTGATATAAAATGACCGCTTGTTTGGTGGAACCTAGTTGTTGATAACAATAGGCTAAATAATACAGGCAGGTTACATACAATGGTGTATCAGAATACTCCGCCAAGTATTGATGAAAATGCTCTTTAGCCGCATTCCAATTCTTGGCTTCATAATAACGCACGGCTTTATTATAGGTATCTACAGCAGGCGCCGACGAGGGGGAACTCATCCGCAGCGTGCGTGCGACCGGCGCGCAGCTCATCCTCATCACGCCGCCCGTGTTCGATCCGCTGTCAC
>CAYZPQ010000017.1:3983-15710 GCA_964480185.1 uncultured Planctomycetales bacterium
ACGAGGGTTCATCAGCGTAAAGGAGTGAACTACAGCAAATGCTAAGTATTAATAATGCCCTATTGAGAAATCTCAGCATTGACAGGCGTCTCTAATGTTTCCGTATTGTCTTCGGGCGCACCATTATCTTCAACACCATTGACTTGATCATCCACAAAATATTCATCTGGAATTTCTTCGTTTACTTCGGGGCCATTGTATTCATCATCGGCGACATCAGCACCTTGATCATTGCTATCTTCTTGACTTGCGTCATCATCATTAACTTCTTCAAAAGCTGGCTCTTCAACTGGAGGCGTCAATGATTCCTCCGCTGCAGGTGGAGTCGCTGTATCCGTCACTTGGGCATGCGCTAAATTTAAATTAAACATGAGAATGACGGCAATAAAGAAATAACGTGTCATAAATATTTACTCCTCTTAATGAATAGCTTTAAACCCTTTATAAATAAAATATGCGGCAATAATCAGTAAGATTATACCACTAATTTTCTTAACTGTCGAAAGCCATCCACCGGATTTAGGTAAACGACTTAAGAAACCACTGAATGTACCGACGAGAATGAGTGAAAATCCCATGCCATAGGCAAAAATAAACATTAAAAAAGCACCATACCAGAGACTTTGTTTGGCCCCGATATAAACTAAGAGAGAGCCTAAGACAGGTGCTGTGCAAGGACCAACGACTAATCCTGATGTCATTCCAAATAACAGCACCGCCCATAAACTATTTGGTTTTGCTTTGCGCACTCCCCCGACACTACCTAAAGTGGGCATGGCAATCACATCAAACATGATTAATGAAAAGACGGCTAATAAAATACCGGTGACAAAATAAAATGGAGGAGAGTTTTGAAATTGCCCGAATATTTTACCGGTTAATCCTGCAAAAAGTGCCAAGCCGGCATAGACTAAGGCCATCCCTAAGACATACACTAAGGAAATAATAAAAGCACGTCCGCGCGTCCCGTCGCTATTTGCCCCTGCAATATAACTTGCCGTCAAGGGCATGACAGGATAAATGCACGGCGTAAAACTTACGGCCAAGCCTGATGCAAACGCGACAATGATATCAAATAATCCGCCTGTTAATTCCATAATAGAACCTATTATCCTTTATTTTCGACATCTTGGGGATTAAAAATAATAATAATGACAGCAATCACAACCCCAAAACCTGCGATAATCGTCGATGGAGTGAATGATTCCCCTGCTAAAGCATAGCCTAAGAAGACAGCCACCATGGGATTTACAAAGGCATAGGTCGAGGTTTTGGCTACACCGACATTTTTTAATAACCAAATATAGGATGTAAAACCAATCAATGAACCAAAAAATAATAAATAAACAAATGCCCCGACGGATTTCACACTAAACTGCGCCATGTGATAATGCGTCAATTCCCCTCGAGCTAAACCTAATAATATAAGCAATAATCCCCCCGCGATCATTTGCATCGCCGTGGCTAAAAATGGTGATTGAGGCATGTCGGCTTGCCGAGAGTAAATGGAACCAATGGACCATGATATGGCAGCACCCACTAATACCCAAATACCGATTAATGGAATAGGTTGATCAGACTGTGGCCATTGATGTGGTGCAATTAAAAAACACACGCCAGCAAAACCAATCGCAATACCTAACCACACCGCAGGTTTAGGTTTTTGTCCTTGCCATAGCCATTGAATGAGGACCATCCATAAAGGGGTTGTAGCAATTAATAAAGCAGCAAGCCCTGAGGGCACGGTGTGCTCAGCAAAGACAACGCTGCCATTACCGCCTAATAATAGGAAAGCTCCGACGATAAAGGCGTTTTTCCAATGCTTGAGTTCGGGGGCTTTGTGGCGTTTAAAACCGCAGACAATCCCATAAAGGATTAAGCCTGCTAAAGTAAATCTTAATCCAGCGGTTAGAAAAGGTGGTAATGTTTCGATGGTAAAACGAATGGCTAAATAGGTCGAGCCCCAAATTAAATAGACTGAGGCAAAAGCAATGATCACGCGATAATCAAGACGACGTAACATCTTATCCCCCGCACCCATCTAAACCATAGGTGCCTTCTTCAAATTCTGGCAATGACCATTCCCATAAATCGCCGTCGATAGGGTCGTGAATGCGGCCTAAACAGGTAAGGCCATTTTTCTTAAGAACACTTCCCGACGCATTCACTTCTGGTAATGTGCGCGCGGTAATACGTGTCATGGGGCTATTAATTTTAGCAATGGTAATTAAACGTTTTGCCATTAAAGTGGCAAAGCCGCGGCCTTCAAAACCGGCAAAAGTGTAATAGGCAATCTCAATGCGTCGATCACGCGGTGGGGTTTTAAATGCACAGGTACCGATCCATTGATCGTCCACCTTCACTAAATAACCAATCCACGGCCATTGATACCCATGGTCTTTATAAAGTCCTTGGGTCTGCGTAATAATTTCTGCCAAGAATGGATCACTCTCAGCACCAACAATTGTTCCCTGTTCAGGTATATCAATAAATTCCATAGATCCTCAAAAATAGTGACAGGCACTAATTATTGAATTAGTGCCTGTCACTATTTTACATACTATTTAAATACTCACACGTAATTAGACGTGTTTTTTTAATGTATTATCGGCTTTGTCAATGTTGTTCTTAACATTGCCACGAAACTCATCCGCTTTACCTTCAGCTTTGAGACTTTTATTATTGGTTAAGTCCCCTGCTGCTTGTTTAACACGACCTTTAACTTTATCAATTTGACCGTCCATATATCCTCCTTGGTAAAAGGTTAACTTAAAAGAAGAATACCAGGGTGAGGATTAACGGATGATGAAATTTAGATGAAGCACCATAAAAAACGTCCCCGGTTGGATTCGAACCAACGACGCCGGCCTTAGGAGAGCCGCGCTCTATCCAAATCTGAGCTACGGGGACACGCTTCCTTAAATATCTATCTCAAATATAATCTAGTAAAGCGTGTCCCCGCCCCTGCGGTTTTTGGCAGGGGCGAGGGACATTATTTTTCTTACACGAAACAACTACGGCGGCATTCTTCGACCATACAACGTATGACACGCGGGAGGACACAAGGTCCTCCCCTACGAAATCTTAAAATTCCTGCTTTCACAATACTTAAAAGCGGGAGGACACGAGGTCCTCCCCTACACACATCTGATATGCGTATGAATAAAGGTATCTGTCCCCTTTATTTTTTATATGGCTCAAGGGTCTTCAAATATTTTTCTGGGGCTACATAGCCCAATGCTTGGGCCTTCTTTAAATATTTCAAAGCCCCCTGCACATCTCTCGCCTTATACGACATAATCGACAAATTGACATACGCATTCATGTGCTTAGGATTTAACTCAACCGTTTTTAAATACGCCGCAATGGCTTCGGCATCGAGGTTTTGTTGGGCGTAGACATTGCCTAAGTTGTAATAGGCTTCGGAATTCGACGGATCAAGCTCGACGGCTTTTTCATAATTGTCGGTGGCACTCTTATAATCTTGCTCATTTTCCATCAAATATCCTAAATGGTAATACGCCATGCTATTATCGGGGGCGACTTCAATAGTTTTGCGGTACATTTGCTTCGCCTTCACCGCCTCACCCATACTATTGTAAATTAATCCCATATTTAAAAAACTCATCGCAAATTTAGGATGGCTCTTGGCTAATCGTTCATATAATCCCAATGCCCCTTTCAGATCACCTGTGGCTTGGGTCAATAGGGCTAAATTATATAATGAGGCTTGATGATTGGGATCACGTTGCAATGCTTTTTGATAATAACGCATGGATTCTTCTACCCCACCAATTTGCTGATACAGCAATGCCAAATTATAAAAATCAATGGCGGTATAATTTTTGCGTTTGGATAATTCATCGAGATCATCGAGAAGCTCTTCACGTTTTTCTTTAAAAATAATCTCTTTGGGGTACATCACAACAGCCCTGCTATATAAAACCACTGTTTTTAAATAAACATCTTCATTATCTGGAAACGCTTTGATCAAATCATTGACCAATTGAATCACACTATCTGTCTTATGCTCAATTAAACTTAACTCTGCTAATCCTAATAAAGCCTGAGGATGTTTGGGAACAATTGTTAATAATTGCTCAAGAATCGCACGTGCTTCTGTTAAGCGCTTGATTTGAATCAGAAACGCGGCATATTCAATATAGGCAGATGGGTTCTTAGCGTCGAGTGTTAAAACTTTCTTATAAATTTCTTCAATCGCCTGCGTATTCACGTTCGCATTGCGCATTGTTAATTCCTGACGCATCACACTCGCCAAACGTAAATAGGCAACAGGTGTTTTTTCAATCCTGGCCATATTGCGTGCTAAGGATAAATCATTTTTCCACCACGAACAGCGTTCAAAAGCCATCAATGCCAACATCAAAAGCATGCCCACTACGGCTACCCATAATAAATAGCGGATGATTTTCTCTTGAGTCTTTAAGAATTCATCGAATCTAACAAGAGCAAAAGCAAAACCCATGGATAAGCAGGCCGCTACCATGGCAATCATATTTTTCAATAAACCTAGTGGATGTTTTGTTAATCCCAAACAGATCAAAGCCACGATGAGTGTAATTAACCAACGCTTATGCCCCTTGGAACGAAATTTAATCAGTGCCAATATAGCCAATGGCAAGAACATATTCGCTAATAAATCCATCAATCCCGACGCTGAAGCAATCGATGAGGTATGCAGTGGCAAAAAACCATACACCAAAGCACCCAGCAACGCCAAACGACGATCAAGTTTTAAACGAATCGCTATGAGTAAAACAAATACAACACCTAAAACAAAAACGCACACATTTGTTAAATGAAATACAACAGGATTTAATTCAGCGACTAAGAATTGCAAACGATAGATCAATAATGTGAGCGGCATCCAGACATGCTGTTGCAGAGAAACATTCCAAATAGATTGCCCAGCAATGACGGCGGGATTTTGTGTAATGAAGAAAGGATCTTGATGCATTAACCATTGATGGCCCATCACAGCCGGCAAATAAACAGCTGTTAAAAGACAGGCCGTAACAATGGAAACAATAAATGTGGGAGTCATGTAAGAATGTGACTTAGTACTGAATTAGGGAATAAATCGGGTATTTCTTTAAGCGCTCTTTGCCTTTTAAGAATTGTAATTCAACAAGAAAGGCAACTGCCACAATCGTCGCACCTTGTGATTTTACTAAATCTACAACGGCTGTAATGGTGCCCCCCGTGGCTAATAAATCATCGACGACTAAAACACGCGCTTTTTTAGGCAAAGCATCTTCATGAATTTCAAGCGTATCTGTGCCGTATTCGAGTTTATAGGTAATGCTATTTGTTTTATAAGGCAACTTGCCTTTTTTACGCACTGGAATAAAACCAGCACCGAGCTTATACGCCAAGGCTGAACCAAAAATAAAACCGCGCGCTTCAACCCCAACGATATAGTCAATCCGTTCACTTTTGAATTTCTTTGCTAAGGTATCAATAGACTTTTTAAACGCATCCTTATTTTTCAACAAGGTTGAAATATCTTTAAAGATAATCCCTTCTTGTGGAAAATTTGGGATATCACGGATGTGTTTTTTAAGGTCATTGACGTGCATTAGATTTTCCCCATGGATTGTGCTTTGATTAATTTCGCATTCAAGGCTTCTTTAACAGGCAATTTGGCTTTGCCATTGGCAATTTGATGCATGTATTCCAAACCTAAACGCCCCATTTCCATCAAGGGCTGGCCTACCGTCGCTAAAGGTACGGGGGCATGTTGACGCAATGGATTATCATCAAACCCACAGATAGATAAATCATCACCAATAGCGATTTTCTTACCCTTAACCACATCCATCAATTCCAATGCCATGACGTCCGACGCGGCAAAAATGGCTGTAGGACGTTCTTTCTGTTTTAATAAATCTTGCGCGGCTTGACGTGCAGGGGTACGCAAGAAACCACCAATCTTGACATACTCTTTATTGATCTCAATATCATGCTTCTTTAATGCCGCATAATACCCTTCTAAACGCGCTTGCCCTGCTTGCGTTGATAAATCACCGGCAATCGTCGCAATATTCTTATGGCCTAACTTAATAAATTCTTCAACGACTTTAAACGCCGCTTCATAATTATTCACCCATAAGCAATTGATAGGTTCATCAATTTTATTATTAAGAACCAAGCATGGCATACCCGCCATAATTGCTTTTTTCACAATCGTTACATCATTATCGATATCTGCAAATAAAATACCGTCGACATGTTTGCGATCAAGCAGTGTGGGGTCAAGCCAAATGGAATGATTGGCACGATCTGTAATATGGACTAAAAAATCAACATTTAAACGGCTGGCGGCAAAATTAACACCTTTGATGATTTCGCTGGTGTAGTAGGAATTAGAAATGTCCTCGAATCGAGGCAGGATTAACACATAAATAGGTTTGCGTTTCATGGTCCCCAAACTGCGTGTTTAAGACACGCATCTAAATATCGTTTTCTTTTAATAATTTCTTAAGCTTAGCAATCGTTAATTCTTCGACTTGCCGTACACGTTCACGAGAAATACCCAATCGCTTGGCAATTTCTGCCAATGTCAATTCTTTGGCATCATCACGTAAACCGAAACGCAATTCAATAATCATGCGCTCACGTTCATCTAACTCACTTAATAAAGCACGGGCCCGTTCTTTATTTAAAAACGTTTCCACTTCTTCATCAGGAGCGATCAATGTATCGTCTTCGAGCACATCAAACATTTGACCATCACCGTCTTCACCCAAAGGGGCATCAAGGCTCGACATTTTAGCAATAGCCCCGTCTAAATCACGTACTTTTTCGATGGTGATGCGTAATTTTTTCGCAATCTCCGCTGGTGAAGGGCGGCGATTCAATGATTGTGTTAATTTTTCAACGACCTTGCGGTATTTGAGAATCTCTTCATTTAAATACACAGGAACACGGATCATCTTACCTTGATCAATAATCGAGCGAGATATCCCCTGCTTAATCCACCATGCGGCGTACGTCGAAAATCTGAATCCTTTATCTGGATCAAATTTATCGACGCCGCGCATTAAACCTATATTACCTTCTTCAATCAAATCGCTTAATGGGATACCTAAATTCGTATAGCGTTTGGCAATAGAAATGACCAAACGTAAATTCGAATTGATCATGCGATCGCGCGCTTCTTTATCACCCTTTTGAATGCGCTTGGCCAACATTACTTCTTCCTCGGCATTTAACAAAGGGATATTCTTGATATCTCTTAAGTACGATTTAATTGGATCCATTATTTTTTCGCTTTTCCTTTTTTATCGGCGAGTGCGGCTTGCGCAGCGGCAAGACGCGCAATCGGCACGCGATAGGGAGAACATGATACATAATTCATCCCTGCACGGTGACAGAATTTCACTGATTCAGATTCACCACCATGTTCACCGCAAATACCAATCTTGATTTTAGGACGAGTCATGCGGCCACGTTCAATACCCAATTTAACTAATGAACCAACACCTTCTTGATCTAAACTTTGGAAAGGATCTTCACGGAAAATACCTTTACCACCATCTTTTTCGCTAGCGACATAGGTTGGTAAAAAACGACCTGCATCGTCGCGGGATAAACCTAATGTCATTTGGGTTAAGTCATTTGTTCCAAAGCTAAAGAATTCTGCCACTTCAGCAATTTGATCGGCGAGTAATGCCGCACGTGGGATTTCAATCATGGTCCCAACCATGTAAGGCAATTTAACACCCGCTTGCTTGATTAAACGATCTGCGGTTTCGCGTGTTTGCACATCAAGAACCTTTAACTCTTTTTTATCCATCGTCAATGGAATCATGATTTCAGGTAAAACCTTGATCCCCTCTTTGCGGCATTTGATGGCAGCGGTAATAATCGCTGTGACTTGCATTTCTAAGATTTCAGGATAAGTAATACATAAACGGCAACCGCGATGACCTAACATTGGATTAGATTCATGCAATTGTTCGCAACGATGCTTGATTTTATCTGGAGCCATCCCTGTTACTTTAGATAAGCGTTCAATACCCGCATGATCTTTAGGTGTGAATTCATGTAATGGCGGATCAATTAAACGGATTGTGACAGGAAAACCATTCATGGCTTTGAAGATGCCATAAAAGTCATCGGTTTGAAATGGTAATAATTTTGCTAAGGCAGTACGACGAGATTGCTCGGTTTCAGCGACGATCATTTCTTGAATCGCTAAGCGGCGTTCTTCGGTATCAAAGAACATGTGCTCGGTACGGCATAACCCAATACCTTCAGCGCCCATCTTAATGGCGTTTTGCGCATCATAAGGTGTATCAGCATTGGTACGCACATTGATTGTACGGAAACCATCTGCCCACTTTAAAATCGTATAATAGGCTGGTGGTAATTCTGGATCTTTTAATTCTAAATTACCGCTATAAATTTCACCGGCAGAACCATCTAAGGTGATGAATTCACCTTGTTTGATTGTCTTGCCATTGATGGTCATGGATTTTGTGTCATAGTTAATATTTAACGCTTCGCATCCGACGATACAGCATTTACCCCATCCACGAGCGACAACGGCTGCGTGGGATGTTTTACCACCGGTTGCCGTTAAAATCCCTTTTGCGGCATGCATCCCGCCAACATCTTCAGGACTTGTTTCCTTACGGACTAAAATAACTTTATCACCTTTTTTCGCCATGACTTCAGCTTCATGCGCGGTGAACACAACTTTACCCGCCGCAGAACCTGGAACAGCATTGATACCACCGCCTAAACGGATTTTCTTTAATTGATCGACAGTAACTTTGCTTGTATCAATGACAGGATAGAATAAGCGTTCAATATCTTCCCAGTTAATACGCTTTACCGCTTCTTCTTTGGTAATAACAGGCTTTAATGATAATTCAGCGTATTTTTTAGGTAAGTACCCTTTTTTCACTAAATCATTCGCTTGTGCTTTGGTTAATAATGGTTTAGTCGCATGATCTAAGGCAATGCTAAAGGCCCCTGCGGGTGAGCGTTTACCTGTACGGCATTGCAACATGTATAATTTTTCATCTTCGACGGTAAATTCCAAATCTTGCATTTCTTTATAATATGATTCTAAGATCGCACGGACAGCGCACAATTGATCATACGCTTTAGGCATGGTGTCTTGCAATGTGGATAACTTTAATGGTGTACGGATACCAGCGACGACATCTTCACCTTGGGCATTGATTAAATAATCCCCGTAGAAAATATTTTCACCGGTGTTAGGATCACGGGTAAAGCAAACTCCTGTCCCACTATTATCACCTTTGTTCCCAAAAACCATCTGCACGATATTAACAGCTGTCCCTTTTAAGTCGGTGATCTTTTCAACACGACGGTATGTTTGGGCTTTTTCTGCTTCCCAGCTATTAAACACCGCATGGATAGCACCCCATAATTGCTTCATCGGGTCTTGTGGGAAATCTGAGCCTTTATTTAATTTGTAAAATGCTTTGAATTGATCGCATAATTCTTTGAGTTTATCAGCTGGAATATCGGTATCATTCTTCACACCGATTTGATGCTTCATTTCATGAAGCATATCTTCCATCGGTTGTTTAGAAAGCCCCATGGCCGTCGAGGAATACATTTGAATAAAACGGCGGTATGAATCATAGGCAAAACGTGGATTGTTTGTTTTCTTCGCTAAACCTTCAACGCTTTTATCATTTAACCCTAAGTTCAAAATTGTTTCTAACATACCAGGCATGGAACGTGCAGCCCCAGAACGGACAGAGACGAGCAAAGGATCATTGGTATCACCTAATTTTTTGCCTGTAACTTTTTCTAATTTAGCAACCGCATCGCGGAGTTCAGCGTCTAAGCTCTTGGGTAATTTCTTGCCTAATTTGTAATATTCTTCGCAGGTTTGAATAGAGACGGTAAAACCAGCTGGAACGGAAATACCAATCGAGGTCATTTCCATTAAACCAACGCCCTTACCACCTAAAACATTCTTTGTTAAATCATTTCCTTTGGCTTCAGCCTTACCAGCCCCGTAAGAAAAAACATGCTTTTGTGACATTGCTACTCCCTATTGTTAATGTGTTAAATTTAAAACCCTAAATGCTTCTTTAAATATTCCCTTAAATGATCAATGGCGATACGTTCTTGCACCATGGTATCGCGATGGCGCACTGTGACTTGATGATCTTCCAAGGATTGAAAATCGACGGTAACACAAAATACGGTCCCGATTTCATCTTGACGGCGGTACAATTTCCCGATAGCAGCGGTTTCATCATACACGCAAACAAGTTCTTTTTGAAGTTCGGATTTTATTTTCTTAGCTAAAGTGACAATGCCTTCACTTTTCTTAGCCAAAGGCAAAATCGCGACCTTAATGGGTGCTAATTTAGGATGAAATTTCATCACCACACGGGTGGCATCATTGACGGTTTCTTCATGATAGGCATCTACTAAAAATGCCAATGTCCCCCGGTCGCATCCGCCAGAAGGTTCAATGACATGTGGGAAAAACTTTTCATTAGTAACAGGGTCTTTGTACTGCAAATCTTGCCCTGAAAACTTTTCATGTTGCTGCAAATCATAAGCCCCACGATTGGCAATCCCTTCTAATTCAGACCAACCAAATGGGAAATTGTATTCAACGTCCGTACAACCAGCGGCATAATGCGCTAATTCATCGTCGGCATGCGGACGTAACTTTAAATTCTCAGGCTTAATCCCTAAATCTTTATACCATTGGAAACGTGCTTGTATCCATTCTTCATATTTCGCCGCTGCATCTTCAGGACGGCAGAAATATTCGATTTCCATTTGTTCAAATTCACGGGTACGGAATGTAAAATTACCTGGGGTAATTTCATTACGGAATGATTTACCGATTTGGGCGATGCCTAACGGTAATTTACGATGGGTTGAATCAATGACATTAGGAAAATTCACAAAGATACCTTGGGCGGTTTCAGGACGTAAATATACCGTCGCTGAAGAATCTTCCATGGCACCTAAAAAAGTTTTGAGCATTAAATTGAAAGCGCGTGGGTCGGAAAACGTATTATTTTTACACTGAGGACAGCGGCCATTGTCTAAATGATCAGGACGTAGGCGCTTATTACATTTCTTGCATTCAACCAATTGGTCAACGAAGTTCGCCACATGGCCAGAGGCTTCCCAGGTCTTTGGATGCATCAAAATAGAACAATCCAAGCCCACCACATCATCACGAAAATGCACGGTGGATTGCCACCAGGCATTCTTTACATTGCGTTTTAACTCAGCACCTAAAGGACCATAATCCCAAGCACCATTTAAACCGCCGTAAATTTCGGAAGATTGGAAGATAAAACCTCTGCGTTTACACAGAGAAACTATTTTGTCCATTAATTCTGG
Organism: uncultured Planctomycetales bacterium; assembly: GCA_964480185.1. Classification (GTDB taxonomy): domain Bacteria; phylum Omnitrophota; class Gorgyraeia; order Zapsychrales; family Fredricksoniimonadaceae; genus CAYZPQ01. The sequence continues at coordinate 15,369 of CAYZPQ010000017.1, forward strand.
GCTCGACATAGGAACCGGTATTGTAAGCAAAAACTAATTATTTTGCAAGAGGAATAGCCTAATATCACCCAAAGGCTCAATAGCGGTAATAATGGGGGTAAAACCAGGGGCGTTTTCGAGTTGTTTGAGCATGGCGGGGTCGATGTTAAGGGTATCATCCCCGAATACTTCTGTTGGTGATCCAGCCATAACATCCACATTCATCGTAGCAGAGGTTAAATCAATACCCCCTCTCTCCCAACCAGGAAATAAACTATCCTTTAACCTTGTATCAATCATACTCAATAAAGCATCTCTTCCTCTATTCGTTAAATCAGCTTTTTCAACTTGCCCTCTAAAATT
>CAYZPQ010000017.1:15720-21470 GCA_964480185.1 uncultured Planctomycetales bacterium
TTGAGGCATACTATTCATGGCTTTGCTAGCTGGTTGAGTAATAACACCACTTCTCTCCTTAAAATAACTTAAATTTTCTTCAAACTTTGCTTGATTGTCCCTAGGGAATAAACGAAGCATTTCATCACGGGGTGGTAATAAAATATCTCCTATAATTACACCTTCAGCTTCTAATGTTTTTTTAATAGCTATATCAACCTCGGTTTTCCCTAAAAAATTTGTTAGAAAACCATATGTTCCTTTAAGCAATTGTTCTGCTTTCAAAGGTGAAGGTGGGTCTTCACGTTCACCTTCTTGGGCTAAGTTACGCACCATCTGATCCGCTTGTTCTGGGTTCTTACGTATATAGCCTTCTAAAATATCGATCATGGAAAATGCATAGCCTTGCTCCATGACAAAGGTAACTGATTCTCCTGAAGAGTCTAGTTGATTAATTTGACGAAGTAGATCCGTGTACTGCTTTATAGGACTTGTATCATTCTTAGCATAAAACTTATTTGAATGTTTATCAGCTAGAGGAAATTCACTGCGAGCGACGAGCGCTTTGGCCATTACAAAATCTAAATCAGTCCATCCAAATTCTTCTCTTAATACGGATTTTCCTGCCTCTCCTTTAAAAGATATTTCTCGATTCCAATCTTGATCGAAATGCGCCAATGTGGCTGGTACATGTGCCATGGTGCCAGAGGCGCGTATTTCAAAATCATGAAACAGAGCCGCATGTACCAATAACTCAATCTTCTCCTCATCAAACCCTTGCGCCATCCCGTAATAAGCAGCTGCAATTGCCGCATACGTTGAATGAGCTACATTATGATAAAGACCTACGTGAGCGTCGATATACCATGGCTGCTGAACAAATTGATTAATGTAGCCTTTCCATTGTTCTACTGTTCGAGGTTGTGATAATTGGGCGTTGTTACCGATTTGTTGAGAAGCTATTTTCTTTGCTTTATAAACCGTCGATAGCCCTACTTTGAACTTAGCCATCAGTTGCTCAACTGATTCAATTTCCTCTCCTAACTTTAGTTTTCCTTTAATGTATTCAATTAGTTGTGTTGTAACCTCGGATTGCACCCCTCCTTGACCTCTTGTTGTAATACCATATTCCGTTAATACCTGCCAAGTTTTAAAAACACTAACACCATACCTTTTCCCAATAACTTTCAATGTTTCTTCTGTTTGAAGACCTTTATGATCCTTAGCCCATTGAGTTAATTCTTCTATCTTGCCAGATGATTTTCTTCCGGAACCCATAGTTTGAATTTTATTTTCAAAAGCCACTTTCCGTGCAGTGCTTGTAGCAACCCCGCCATTTTCTCTAGCGATATCTTCTAATCTTTTAGGAACCCTCGTATTTTTATTATCTATACCCCATTGTCTTATCATATTCATATCACCGGAAGCTCTATTACTTTTTGGGGAAGAATCTGCCATTGCTTGGTCATGGGCTAATTGAGCGCTGTCCCTTATTTCTAATTGCTTTTTAAGTTCATCCAATGCGGGATCATCGCTTTGTTCTATTGATCGAATTATTTGATTTCCGTAAATCTCTCTGGCTACATCTGAAGCGCTTCTTTCTTTTCCATTAATTAGAACTCTTATATCTTTTGCCGGCCCATCACGTAAGAAAAACTCCTGCACATCAAAACGTGACATCACATGACCTGGAACTTCCATTGTTGGATTTAAGAATATCCAATCTTGATTAACATGCGCTTTGACTTCTAGCTGCGCACGGGACAAATCTCTTTTACTGGAATCAATCATAATCACTTGAGCACCCATCTGTTCGGCTATTTGGGCCACGGCCTGTTCTGGTAATTGCCCATTAGGTAAAGTCCTATTGATATAACTCCACGTTGAAGGTTTCTTTAACTTTAAAAGAATGAACTTAGCCTTAAGCATTTCTTTTGGTTTCTTGGTAGGATCCGCTATCCATGCCATCACATCCTCTTGGCCATTCTCTGGTTCAAATATTTCTAAAGCACGTTTAAGTCTTGGCAAGAAAAATGGATACATTTCTCCAAGGCTCATATTTTGCCAAATAATGATGGGCTTATCGTGGCTACGCCGTAAATTCAACAAAATCTTTACCGCCTGTACCGCTACAGGTATTTCTTGTTCAATATCATAAGGAATAAAGGAATATTTTTTCATAAATGCATCTTCATTTGGGAAAGATGCAATATTCATCGCTGCATCTACAGAAACAATTACAGCTGATTTAGGAACAGATGCCATTGCCATATTTAAATCAGTGCTGGCTATGACCGTCGGGGAAATACGCATACCACCTGAGAAATATTTTCTTGGGATGACTTGGTGAGTGAGCGGATCTTGTTCTTCTTTGATTAGATTGACGGCGCCTGTCTTAAAAGCTTTTAGATATTGCTCATAAATATTTTGTTTTTCATCTGGGTCATCAATAGCTACACCAGCGACTTTATTTTTGTCGGTATAGACGCGTGCAAGAATGCTGTCTTTGATCTTTTTCTTATACCATGTTGCAAGGATGAGTGAGCTGTAGACTTGGCGTAATTGAGCAAAATTTTTACCTTCGTTAATTTCTTTTGTTAATTCAGGAATAATGACTTCACGAATAATAGCCTCACCCATTTGATTAGTATTTTCAACGGGTGGCCCGTAGGCGGGTGCCCTATCAACCGGAGGAGCGAGTTTTTCAAGCTCTGAGGATTGATAGGGTGCCGCAGGGACAGGACCCGTTGGGGTTACGATATTATTAGCATTAGCTTTGTTCTTTGTAATCGCTAAATAATCACTTTCTAACATTACTTTTAATTTTGATTCGACGACATAAGCTGTGCCGGCTTTAGCATTTTCATAGACAACAGCCTTCTCAGGGATAATCCAAACTTTGTTAAATGTGCTTACTGGAATATTTGTTGTTCCGTATTTCTTAGCAGCTTCGTCGTAAATGCGTTTCCAGAATTTCTTGCCGATTTCATCCTCGGGATACATTAAACTCGCAGTGATTTGTTTTAATAAATAGTCTTGGGCTAAGAGGTCTCGGCCCATTTCAGTTTGGCCGAATGAGGTCGGGACAATGCGGTCTTTTTCGTAGGGGCTTAAGTTGACCCAGAGATCTTGTTCGGGGGTGGTTATTGAGGCTAAGAAGTATTTGATTAGTTTGGTGGATTCGAGTTTTAGTTGTTCTTGTTTTAAGATTCCCGCTTTCGCGGGAATGACAGTATTATCGTCACCTTGATCTAGGATGAACTCGAATTTGAAAGGGTTATCGGGGTGAACTTTAATGCCTTTGAGGACTGGGGGGTTATAAGCAGGGCTTAAGCTAACCCTCACTCCTGCAGCGGGTAATGACAACTGCTCGGCATAGACTGGGCATTGGCCAATCTGTCCGGTGATGACAAGAGCCACAATAAGGATTCTAGATAGACATCGTTGCATAATGCCCAAAGTATAAACTATATATATACTGAATGCCAATTTTTGGGGGGTAGATTCTTGGGGATAGATGTAGCTTATATTGTGTAGGGGCGGACCTTGTGTCCGCCCGGTTTATTTAGATGATGTATGCGGGAGGACACGAGGTCCTCCCCTACGAAAATATTTTAATAAAGTTTGCCCATTAACAAAGGTAACGCGGTGTCTACTCTTAGGATTCTTGGGCCTAGGTCTATGGTGGTGAACCCGAGGGATTGGAGTTGTTCGAGCTCGTAAGGGATTAGGCCGCCTTCGGGGCCGATGATGAGATTGGTTTCTTTATGGGATGATGTTTTTAATGCATTGCCACCGGGATGGGCGACGATATTTAATTTGCCCTTTGTCATGGCAGGTAAATGGTCGGTGATGAATTGTTTGAAGCCTTTGTGGATTTCGACTGTAGGCATGACTGTATCTTTGCTTTGTTCTAACCCTAAGATCAATTGATCTTGAATTTCTTCGGGTTTTAAACTGCTGGATGACCATAGGCTTTTTTCGACGCGGTTGAAATTAACTACATAGATTTTCTTGATGCCTAATGTCGTGGCATGAAATAGTAAACGTTTGAACATTGGCGGACGGATCATGGGAATGATTAACGTCAGTGGCACAGGTTCTGGGGATTTTTTGTTTAATTCAATGGTTAGATCGACGGATTTTTCTGTAATCTTTTCAATGATGCCCTGCCCCATCTCGCCGTTGAGAAGACCGACTGTAACTTTATCGCCTGGTTTAGATTTTAATACCGTGTGGATATGTGTTAAGCGACGGTCGGTTAAACGTACATGGCTTTTAGTGATGAAATCTGAGTCGAAGAGTAGGATTAAATTCATAAAGAATGGATTCCCGACCTGCGAAGCAGGAGCATTCGGGAATGACAAGTTTGATTAGGTTATTTTGCGCGCTTCATCAGCGGGCATGTGGAATGAATGGGCATCGTCGGGGAAGCTGCCTTGTTTGACTTCATTAACATATTGTTTAAACGCTTGCGTCATTAATGGGGTTAGATCAACATACTGTTTCGAAAACTTCGGCTGATATCTTGTGATTAAACCTAAGACATCATAACTGACAAGTACTTGCCCATCGCAATACGCCCCTGCCCCGATACCAATGGTTGGAATCGTTAATTGCTCAGTAATCATCTTTCCTAATTCCGTCGGCACACATTCAATCACAATAGCAAAACAACCAGCATCTTGGAATTTTTTCGCCTCCGTCATAATTTGACGCGCCGTCACTGCATCTTTACCTTGCACCTTCATTTTTTCAGCAGTTTGAGGTGTTAAGCCTACATGCCCTATCGTTGGAATACCTGCACGAACAATTTGATTCGCAAGTTTATCACATCCTTCAAACCATTCTAATTTGACGGCTTGGCAGCCTATATCAATAAATTGTTTGGCATTATCAATCGCTGCTTGAGGATGCGGTTGATAGGCAATATACGGCATGTCTCCGACGACTAAAGCATGTTTTGATGCACGCGCAACAGCGGAGGCATGATGAAGCATTTCTGACATGCCGACTTCACGCGTTGATTCAAGACCTAAGACCACATTGGCTAATGAATCTCCGACGAGAAGCATATCAACGCCTGCTGCATCCATCAATTGGGCCATGGGAAAATCATAGGCAGTCAGCATCGTGATTTTCTGTTTATCTTTTTTCTTTTGCTGAATATCTGTAATTGTCAAACGACCTTCACTCATGATTTCTCCAAATGCCCATGTATTTTAGCCGCGATATCTTTGGCATGCGCCATGGCATGCACAATTGATTGCGGACCAATCACCATATTTCCACACGCAAATACTTTATCAATACTCGTCATCCCCGTCGCTGGATCAATCCACAACGTATTATCATCATTAAAACGCATTTGGGGTAAATGCTGACGCACAAAATCATTGGGTTGAGAATCCCCTCCCCAAATCAATGTCGTTGCACTAATCAGCTCTTCGGTATTTTCAATTAAATCACGCACAATAATACCCGTGACTTGACCATGCTCATTAGACTCAACCGTCTTTAATTCTATGCCTTCTTTAACCGTAATGCCTTCTTCTTGCGCTTGAGTCAATATATCACGGCGTTCACTTAATGCTTCTTCAGAACCTGTCCAACACACTGTCACCTCTTGCCCTAATCGACGGGCTAAACGCGCGCTATCAAACGCGGCAATGTGATTAGTCAGAACAACCGTTGATCGTCCTAATAACATTTTCTGACCCGCTTCAAACACCAATGATAAAGACATGGCTTAGAGCCTGTCAGATTTCCCC
>CAYZPQ010000018.1:0-929 GCA_964480185.1 uncultured Planctomycetales bacterium
ATCCGTTGTCCACGCTGATGAAACCGTAACCTCCCCAGTCGTGCCATTAAAATCCGAAACCGTCCTCTGCTGACCCGCGCCTGTGCCTGCGGTGATTTCAATAATATCGCCGTTAAAATAATCATCTGCTAATCCAATAAGATCATCATCAACAACTGTCGTAGTCGTTACGCTGTCCAGCATTCCTTGACGCGGTTTTCTTCCCTGCAACTGAAACGCCCGCCCCGATGTCTTACCAACAAGGACTTCCTCACCAGCCCATGCGTTGGTTTCAGAAGCCCAAATTTCATAGCCCTTGATGTCAATATCCGAAACATCATTCCAATAAATCTGCGCGATGTTAAAGAACACATCATGACCTAAACCTGAAGGCGCGGACGGGGCTGGATTGGTTGGCGTAATTGAGTTGGAAGTTGCGGAATATAAGCCAGAGGTATTGTAGGCACGGATATAAAATGTCCCCATCGTGCGCCCGACAGGTTGCAAAGTCTTTTTATTGGCTGACCCGCGATATACCAGATGACTATCATCCGTTCCCCAATCGGTATCATTGTCCCTGATCTCATAACCCGCCAAATCCATCTCGTTATTAGGCGACCAGATAATCTGAAGCAAATCACCCCATGTGTAATTAAAACTTGAAACCGGATCGGGGCCCACGTCCTTGGCGGTAATAACAATGTTGTCCGTTGGGGCTGTCGCGAAGTTGCTCTCCATGCCGTTATAGGCAACCGTCGTAACGCGGATATAATACGTTTTGCCTTTAACAAGATCGGACTCATAAATGAAATACCCGCCATCCGCCTGCCCGATTAACTTCCACGAATCCTGATTGTCATCTGATAAATAAATTTTAGCTGTGGCAAACCGATACTCAAACGCCCGTCCTGAATCATCCGGCCTATTAAACCAAACCTCGATCTGATTCT
>CAYZPQ010000018.1:939-11221 GCA_964480185.1 uncultured Planctomycetales bacterium
CTCCCTCTGTGATTGCTAGGTTCTGTACTGGTTGAATATCAGTTGATAAAGACGACGCGTTACTTTCCGGCAACACGATTGAATCCGTATCGTACATATTGGCGTTGTACTCAATGGCTGTGATATCACACTCAAGGTCATTGGCACGCTTAAGCCCCATGACCCTGAAATCTTTGACATTCTTGCCCGTCTCACCAAAAGCATAAATCTCATATCCCTGCGGTATTTGCGAAAACGCGCTATCCACGGTGATCGTTGAAACATCCCCCGGCAAATTAATGACTGTCTTTTCTTCAATCTGGTCATCATTTAAACGCACCTGCAATTTATACGTCTTGCCGGATTCGATAGTGACCGTTCTGTCAATGTTTATGCTGGTTGCTGACCCACCCGCTTTAACACGTCCCGAATATCCCCACTGCGTCACATCATGGCTGACTGAAATAATATCCCCGACCTGACAGGCAATCGCATCCACTCCAGCGCGAAACTCGATTGAGCGATTGATATATTTACTAACCAGCAGTTGATACTTTGCTTCCCGAAGGGCTTGACTTAAACGCGTGCAGAATATTTTGATTTCTTTTTTGCGGATGGGATCACCATTAGCGATGGCCGCCTCATCGATGACTGAAACAGTTTCTTGTTTATAGTTTTTGTCCTTATCTAAAAACTGCACCTGCACCACATTGGCGGTTTCTTTTAATGGCTTAAATGCCTGACTAAACGTCCCTTCAATAATGTTGCCCATGCTAAATAACTGCACTGGCGTATCTAGCCTGTCGATAACCAGCTTGAAACTATTTTCAGAGAAGAATAGAATTCCGCGAAAGACGGCGACCAACTGATTAAGAATATCAACCGCCCGGGATGAACTATCAATAACGACATCCATCCTAAACCGTTTCTCATAACCACCGTCACCGTTGGATACTTTCTCATCGCAATAACGCGCTAAAACCAACCAATCCGCACTCGAGATAAATGACGTGTTGATATACTGCCCCAAACCATAGCGGTCATTAGTTAACAAATCCTTTAAACACCAAACCGGATTCGCGGAATACTGCTCAACGTAAGTTGACCCATCCCATGACAATTCGGTGTTATCCCACTTGCGCCATTTGCTTGTTGAGGGCTCCCAATAATAATCATCGGATGAAACATCAACTCCCAAATATTGAACTTGCGGGGCTAAAACTTTCTTGCCTTTAACAAGACAAGTGATATTCGGCATGCTTCCTGAAAGCTGATTGGTCGCAAGAGCGCGGAGCCCAAGTTTTGCGACATTGGGATAACTTAAGTCTTGAGTGCGGATTTCCACAACATAGGAAAACACCATATTGCCCACGTGATAAAAGTCACTGGCATCCGATACGCGTGTCACGCGGATATCGTATTCACCGGGCGTTAATCCTGTTTTGCGAAAATACCTTTTAATATCGGTTCGCTGTTTAACCGCAACATCGATTGTGCCATCATCAGTCCACGTTGAATCCGCATGCAGTTTATGCTCAACCTTAAATGAAACATTCCACGCCTCAATGGATCCGCTTTGCTGATTCTGCGAATACACCCCTGCCGGAAAACTCATCTGGACTTCAAAGCCTTCCACATCATTTTGCGATGTCGTATAAACATACGCATCGCTTGGATTATCAAGAGGCTGATTGACCGTGAAGTTATCAAAGAGATCTTCAAAGTTAGGGATAATCGAGTCAGTATTTGTGCCTAATCGGTCAGCATGAACTGTGATCCCGTCAAAGTTTGCGGACGGCTGGTCATTGATCATCACATCCGAAACGCTCTCAATTTCACCTTCACATAAAGCCAAAAGCACATTTAAGAAATTCTTATCGCCATCATTTTGGATATACGCGTTGATAATATTTCCGCCGACACGATGCTCACCATAAACAATAGGAATCGCCGTCCCCACGTCCTGTGTTGTTTGAATACCGTCCCAGCTATACGTCTGTGAATTCTCATCAAGACCATCGCCGTCTGTGCCAAAACTCGGCAAAGCTGGCGTCTTATAAGACACGGCTGAATAAATCGAATAACCAATGGCGAGAATTGTTGCCGCTGTGATAAATGGATGTGCCACGGCGGCCGCCCAAATCGCACTGCCGATAAATGCCAACGCCTCAAACTGCACATCCGGGTGAATGATAATTTGATCGCCGTCTTGAGGAACTAAATTAAGGTCTGTTATTTTCTTACCCGAAAGAATAACAACGTGATCCTCATGCTCAAACCCCGACTGCTTGATGTAATCCAAAACACAAAGGCTCGACTCAAACACAAACTCTTTGTGTTCAAACGAACGCTCATCAACAATGATCCGTAAATATGTGACCTTAATCATTGGCTGTACCTTTATATCGATAAAAGCCGACAAATCTTTTTTGCCATTGTGGATCTGTTAATCTTGAAACCACAACACCCGCTTTGACCGCGTGTATAAACTTGCCATCACCTAATAAAACCCCCGCGTGATTAACAATGTCTTTGCCGTTTTTAAAACACACCACATCCATAAAACGCGGATCAAAGACTTTTTCCCACTCACGAGCGTAGTTCTCGATAAAGAAATCTTTGCCCTTCCAACTCCACTGTTGATCGTATTCGTCGTGAATATCCCAAAGCCTCACACCCTGATCTTTAAAGACTTCTAAAATAAGCCCATAACAATCAAGGCCGCTTAAACTGCGGCCATGGTGCTGATAACGTATCCCTAAATATTTCTGGATAATTTCAGCTTGCAACATACAAACGCCTTATCGGTATGCTTGGAAACCCGCCAAACCGCACAACATTATTAAGTTCCTGACAACGCTGAAATGTTCTGTTGCATGATCCTTCCGCCCCCGCGTAAGCGCACTCTGCTGATTTAAATACCCAACGACAATGCGTCCTTAAATATTTTCCTGACGGTAACGGCACATCCAGAACATCAAACTTGCTCGTTAAGGTAAATTCAACGTCCTGCTCATTGGCGGTATAGCTGTCGATGTAAAACGTATCGACAATCTTCACATCTGGATTGCTTAACTGATTTGCCCAAACCAAAATGATGTCGACCTTCTTGCCGCGAAAATCGTACTGTTCTAAATACGCCTGTATGTAGCGTGACACATTACTGGCTCTCACCTTTATCTGCGGTATTTCCTGATTGCCGCTTTCAGCGATAAACTCATGCGTTACAGGAAACGCGGTATAAACATCCCCGTTAAAGGTGACGTTTGAGTCATGCTCCGCAAACAACAAATCATTTGAACCGTCATAGTCATAAATCCGATAAAGGAATATCGGTTTATTCGTTGGTGAGTTCTTCTCATTCTTAAATGTCGAGTTGACGTTTCTCATTTGACCTCAACAAGAGTGGTTTCCATGTTGTAAATGTGATACGAAATCAACTGCATGGATATTTTGTCCTCTTTAAAACGGACGTTATAACAGCAACTGTCATTGGGATTCTGGAAACTAAACGAACACAACGCCCCCTGCTTTGAATTGAAAAAATCCCGTAAACAACAGAACTCCGCTATCCCTCTGTTTTTAAAACACAGGTTGAATTCCCGTAACGGTGTGCCGAACCTTGAACGTCTTTGCTCAACGCCGTTCTCATACCCAGAAATAAGCGTCTTCTGATTAAGACTTTCATCAACAGGGAAATCCGGCGTTAAGGGAAAATCAGGCATAGTCTTTGATGATCTTTCTTAATTGAGTGTTGCTCTTAATGGCTTCACTGATAATGCCCGTTATCATCTGGCGGTTGCGGTAAACATCCCTGCTATCCCACGCTTGAATGACAGGATTGATAATAATGCTCACACTTGATCCGCCTAACTTTTCACCACGGTTTAAACTATTAAAATTATCAACCCCTAATCCTGCCATCCCTCTGCGAGACAAAACACCTTCACCTGTCTGCGCGATGATCGGCACCTCATCGGACGCAAGCATCCCTGAATGCGCTCTTGGAATAATCCCACCCGAATGAAACACCAATCCCCCTTGATGGAAGAATGAACCTAATCCCGGGAAAGCCATGCCGATTGTTTTCATTAAGAAAAACTTGGCTAAGGCGTTTGATAGGATACGCAAGATGCTGTTTCCGAAATCTGCGAACACCTGCTTGAGATTGCTGATCTTGCCTGTTATCACATTGAAAAATAAATCGCTCATGCTATGCGTCATCGCCTGCGCGGTGTTTTGAGCAATATCTTTTAAGGCGTTAAATTGTTTCACAACCGGCTGAATGTCGACCTTAGGCGGGTTCTTAAACAAATCAAAAATGGATTTAATCTTCTTATGCGCGTTATCAAAGAAACTAACCAAGTCACCCTTGCCAGTAACAAATATTTTCTGAATCCCGCCCTCAAGACTTTTGATGTAGCTATCCGTCACCGCCGCGTTTGCGCGTAACTGATTTGACATATCCTTGAGTGACAATGCCGCGATCTTGTAATTGATCTTCATGCTCTCGGGAAGCAACTTAAACTGGCTTACCTTCTCATAAATCATTGAAGCCTTATCCAAGACAGTTGATAAAGCCTGATTGATTCCATGAACGATATTCATAAAACCAATAGCAACCATCTTGGTGCCGATCTCAATAGCGTTAAGAACTGGCGTTGCAACACGCCCCAGCTTGTCCCAGAACACAATCAATGAAGCGACCGCCGCGATGATTGCGACAATCGCCATTTGAGCACCGGATAAACTCATAAACGCCGCGCCGAGTTTCAACACCTCTCCCGTAAACGCCATGACCTTGCCGATGACCGTGACAATCACCCCTGTCATGGTTAAATAAACTCCCGTCATAAACGTCGTCTGAATGACCGCCTGCTGTTGCGCTGAACCCAAACTGTTCCATTGATTAAGAAGCGTGCCTAAAATATTGGTAAACTTCTCCATGATCGGGGCTAATGCCTCACCAATACTCACTTGAAAAGCGGTTGTGACGTTCTTTAATCTTTCCATTTGAGTGCTGACGCGAAGTGAATACTCTGCAGAATTGCGAAATGCCAAAAGCATGGGGCCCGTTATGCTGGCACCCAAAAAACCGATAGCGCGGCCGACTTGGGAAATATCCCGACCTAACTGCTTCATGTTAACGCCTAACTCCTTAACGCTGTTCTTAAAGCGGATCAAAGCACCTTCAATCCCCTTAAGCCGCTTGGAAACCTCGTCACGAAGCCGCATGATAATTTCAAGTTCACGATTCGTCGGCATTAGCTGTCTTTCCCTTGCTTTTCTTTGATCCTGATTAACTCAAGTTCGATAATCTCCATCGCACGAATAAACTTAAGCGGCTGATCTTTCCATCCGCCCGCGTTCGGCAAGAATCCCCTGCTGTAGAAAATATATGCCCTTAAATATTCCCAACTTGAGGCGGTTATTTTCTTAACCGGACAGCCTTTGAATACCTCATCATTAAAATTCCAAATACTGTTGTCGCATTCCTCTTGATCGCATTGGGTATTTTGGTTTTTAAGTTTCGGGCAATCCAGCTGACCTCGTGCGTACGTCAACCAGACTGCCAGTTTTAGTTTTTTGAGTCGCCCTCATGAAACTTTTCTTCATTCCAGATAACTTCCGCCAGCTCCGTCTTTAAATTGCTTGGCAACATATCCAAAATCTCATCACTGACACCATCGATTAATTCTCCGCCGAAGTGTCCTGATTTAGTCTCAAACTTGACTTGCTCTTTTGTTTTGGGATGAATAAAACCTTCAATCCCTCTTAATCCATATTTAACGATCAAGTGATTGCGTTTGCCCAAACTAAAATTCACCTTGGGTTTATCGTTTGGATTCTTTGGATCAATATCAAACGAACTCGTGCAATCCTCAATGGTATTGCGGACATTGGGATCCAAAAGCCCAAGCGTAAACACCGTTGGGTTTGATTGATCAGGGTCATTCGGTGATTTGTAAATCTTGGTTTCGTTGCGATCAATTCCAGTAAACATAGGTCATTTCTCCTTTTTTAAATACACAGTAACGCCCACTCATCATTGCCGGGCAACAGACTTCCGTTTAAATCAAAAGAACATTTGGCAACTGCAATTCCTTCCCGATTTTCATCTTCCACTTTGGTGTATTGAGCACGCGGGGCAAAAAACCTAAACTTATTGCCGCTAGCAGTTCCCCACGCGGTATCAACTACCATTTCCGTACCACCAAACCACTTGGAATGAAAATCATGAGCCGCAACCAACACCATTTCTGGATCATAGGAACCGTTGACATCCCTGTCAGTAATCAAAAATGACAAAAGCCCGCGGTCATTGCTGACATCATCTCGAGGTGCCAATTTATTTTCGTGGTTGATTTCAAAGGAAGCGATCTTGGCCGCATACGCATCCAATGAAAACGCCGCGTTAATAAACGCCGGGGGCTTGGTTGTTTCATACACTGGACTGGTAAACAACGCGGTATCTGCAATCCCTGCCTCAACGCCCATGTAATCAAAATTAACCATGACCGGCTCACCGCTCTTGAAGCTAATCTTGAATTTACCTCGGCAACCTCTTAACAATTTTCTGATTCCGTCCTCATACCCAGACATTGTTTGACTTGGAATGCTATCCGTAATTGGTTCAACCACATTGCCAATGGTCGTTGGTGACGATGATGTTGTAGCACTTGCACCCGACGTGCCTCCTGTGATTGTTTCACCACTTTGAATCGTTCCAGAAATGACAACGTAGAAAATAGCACTGGCACCATTGGCAGTATTGATAATCACCCGCCCTTTACCAGCTGATGTGCCACCAGTAATCGTTTCACCATGTACAAAGGGCCCCGCTGTCACCGCGCCAATATTAATCGACTTCAAAAGATTGACCCCGCATCCGCAATTCTGAAAATGCTTACCCCAATCTGGGGCTGTTGCCGCGGAACCAGAACCTCTTAACTCCAAACTAAAACCTAATGAACCCGGACGTTTTCCGATAACCTTCCCTACCGGAGAAAAAGATAACCGCACCGGATCCCGAGAAAACATTTCAGGGTCAAAACTGACCCGAGGGTTATACGCCAGCGTCTTGGCATCGCCAACAGCTAATGACTCGGCAGTACCCTCAACGCTTTCAATCTTTGAAACAATTTGTCTTTTTCGTGTAAGCATTTGAAAACCTCCTATTGTTAGGCAATGGACGGATCAGACTGTGTGTGCTGATATAAAACCTCAAGTTCAATGGTCAATCCCGCATGCGGTTGACCTTCGACCGTTTCAAAAGGAACGTTACTTTTGATATTGGTATCAATCGCGAAACCCCCGCGTGTGTTATCAATCATGAGCGCCTTCTCGATATCCCCTAAAATGCCGCTTAAAATTACATCGGTCGCGGTCGCATCCGCTTCCTCCTGCCTAATCCAAACGTCCAGATATACGGATAATCGACAGGTAAAATACGGATTAGGCGACATCTGCTTTTCTTCCTGCCCAGCGTTGACCACAATGCAAGGAACCTGCCGTAATGGATTGCCACGCTTATCCCACCTCTGCACGCTGGCAATAGTGTTGTCGTAACCATTGGCAATAGTGATCGCTTCTAGCGTGGTTTTGATATTCGCTAAAATACGCTCTCTGATGGTCATCTAACCTTCTCCAAAGTTTTCTGAATCGATTTATTCAAGATGTTGATCCGTTCGTTTTGCATATCGTCCCAAGTCTTATAAAATCCCAGCCGCGGGCGTATGCGGATTTGATTCTTTAAAACAAAAAGCGGCAAAATGCTTCTTAGCTTTTGCTTTACCTTGGCTAAAAATGTTTTGTCGCGCAATTTAATCGGAACAACATTTTTAAGTGTGCGCGGCTTGCGGTATTGTTTTTTAAGGAGACCATCCGATGTAAAAAGTTCGGTACGCGCAGATAATGGCACTGCCAATTTCGCACCGCCCGGGTTCTTTACAATCCCGCCTTCTTCATGCAGACGCGAAATCTTAGAATCCGAAAAAATCACCATGCCCATGCCTTCGATTGTCTGCGACACCAATGATGCCCTCCGAAAATGCGTAAATATCCCATGCGGACGCGCCTTAATACCCGGCGAGCCTTGAAGCCGCGTCTGGTAAAACTGCTTTAAGAACTTTTTGCTGATATGATCCATCCCATCGCCAAGTTCCATTTTTAATTCTTTAGGAAACACCCTTAGCGCGGTCTCAAAGCTTTTTGTGTTCATTTCTACCGTTAGTTCGCTCATCTTATTTTTGAACCAGTAACTGCCACATGCCTTGATCTTCTCCTAAGATATCGACCACAACAAAATTGACATCAATCCCGCCTACAATTTCAGGGAATAAAACTTCATCCCCGCCTTTTTTGATTGAATCAACCCCATAGGTAGCGTCATTGGCGATAAATATCTCAATCTGATTCTGCAACACACGGCCAGATTCCTCCCCGCCCGGGGTTAACCTTTTGCGATTAATAACCGCCTTAATCGTTTTCGGGCTTCCACCTTTGGGCGTATATTGAATCTGCTCGGCAAACTCATCCGCTGTTAGGAAAATATTTACCGCATCATTCTTAAGATTATCTTTAAAACTCATGCCTAGAATCCCGGGGGCACATCACCCCCGGGATCTCCTTTTATGGTTTAAACAACTTTCAAAAGATGACCGAAATACTTATCCAACAACACTTCGTCGCTGTGCTGTCGAGAACGGTATACATCAGACCGGATAGACTCATCACGGTATTGCTCGACCATCACATTCTCCGGGCTATCATTTGCCCAAAGGAATGTGCGCCCGATTGACGGCTGTGTCGGATCCTGACCATCTTGTGCGCTGACCGCCAACAGAACATAAGTCGAACCCCAAATGTCAGACCCTGAAAACGCTTGACCTTCTTTCGCGCTATTCTTGATGGCATTACCAATCAAGATGTTTTGCACGCCAAAAAGATCCTTTAAGGCGTTGATGATCTCCGCTTCCGTTGGACGTGCGGTATATTTGATTGCTTCCATAATTCCCTTATTCGCCAAGCATCGATTAAGGTTATCGAAGCTCATAAGAACAGTATTGGGAAGCATTCCGCAATTAACTCTTACCTTGGATTTTCCGTCACGAATAGTTTTGATGATGTCTTTAGTATCATCACTCCACGCATTCGATCCAGAAACGTCCGTCAACAAGGCCGCCCCAGTAAAGATACTGGTATTGATGGCTGTTGAAGCAATGCGCGCTTCCTGCCCGCGAAGAACGATGTTCATGGCCGCTTTGGAGACAGCCAATTCCGCATCGAAATCCTTGGCGTAATTCTTGCGTTCGCCGTCATCGAGGGGCATTTCAAAACCATTTTCCTCACAGCTATAACCAACATCCTTGGCACCAATGCTTCCACGGTTATATTTACCGTTAGCCGCTCTTTTGGTGTCGGGTGTTTGCGTTAAAGTTTCGCGGGTAATCGCTGAAAAGTTTGCCGCTTTCTGCGGTGTTTTGAAAATTGGAAACAATCTCGTTCCAATAAAATCACCGGCATCCTGCACATACTCCTCAATGGCCGCGCCTAAATCCAACCTCGGTGTTGCTCTGACTCCTGACTGATCTACTCCCATGGGACTCCTCCTATTTGTTGAACAACTGGTATCGGTTTAATTGTTGTAATTCTTCAAGCGACTTTAATCGCCATGATAAAGATGTCGAAAGCCGCGGCCGCGCTAGCATTCACCTTCAATACCGCACCACTTGCCACATCTTTCTGAGCGGCAATGATATCTCCGCCTCGAACAATCGCGTCGTTGGTTGTTCCCTTTGCCTTCACAGCAGAAGCGTCAGTGCTGACATTAACCAGCTTGACGTTGGCCGCTGTGGTATCGCGGGCAATAATCCACCAATCGATGATCCTGAACTTATACGGCGCGGTCACAATGATTGGCGATGTGGTCGCGTCCGTAATTCCTTGCTTGGCAAAGATTACAGGAACGGAACCATTTGATGTCTTGATAAGCATCATCTTGGATGCCCTATCAATGGCACCAGCAACTCCGCTGTTTTGGAAACATTCAATAATGTCCCCATCAGCAGTTGCCGCTTCTAAAGCAGTACCTTGAGCGACACCTGAAGCGGACGCGGAAACTTTGCCATCATTGGCACCATAAATGGTATTGCCTGCAGTGATAGCACCTGCGGCAACCATTTTGTAAGTGCGTGATGCTGACCTTAAGTTCACGGTAACCGATTCACCGCTTACAGCCTTATGCCCTGTGACACCAATAAACTCCTCTCCAGCATCGGCGTAAACAATATTGCCGCTGGAA
>CAYZPQ010000018.1:11231-12490 GCA_964480185.1 uncultured Planctomycetales bacterium
CCCGCCGCAGCCGTGAAGACCGTGGCGCCCGCCGAGATAGCGGCCGCCGCGATCATCGGGGTCGTGCCCTCGGAAGTACGAAGCAGCACGTCGCCGTACTGGTTCGCCTCAACGCGCTCCATGAGAACGCCGATTTCCTTGTCCGCCAGTACCGCAGCAGCAAGCACGCCGCTGGAAAGTTTGACGCGACGATACGCTTCTAAATCCTCGCCTGCGATAAATGCTTTTGATCCTAAGTTTTCTTGAGACATTGCACTCCTCCTATGTTTAAAAGAATTATTGTTTTTCTCTGGGTTCCGCCGTCTTGCTCAATGCTTCCTGAAGACTGCACTTGTTTTCCTTTTGATACTCGCGGGCTAACTCCAAATGCGTTTTCTTCGGCAGTACTTCTTGGCTATCCGCACCCGGGGCTTTATTAGCGTTTTGCTTTAAATCCTCGAGACGTTTGCCGCGCATGGCCGCTAAAGAAGCGTCCACGGTTTTGCCATTATCAATAGATTCCTCAACAATGGAATCCATACTCATACCGGCGAATTCCTTGTGTGCTGTTTTGACGATAGTCGAACAACGCAACCGTTCATCCTTAACAGCTTCGTTTTGTAAAGCCGAAACCATATCGGGATGATCTTTCTTTAATTCAACAACACTTAATTCCTTTGACTCCATAGAACCCTCCTGTTTTAAAACTTCAGTTTTATTGTTTATGTCAACCCGATTAACGCGGTATCTTTCCAAGAAAGAAACGACATATTCCAAAGCATCGGGATTATCGAGAAGTTTGTTCATAAACTCGGTTGCCTTTGCCGACAGCTCGACACTCGCGTTAAAGTGCTTATTGAACATTCCGTCATTGGCCGCCGGATCATCAACCACATCCACCGCCATTAAAGAATTGACCCGAAGTTTTGGCGGTAAATCTTTGCCGTCTTTTTTCTTTTCTTTATCCATATACTCCAAGTCAAAATCACCAAGAACAACTGATGTGCCAAACGCGTCTGGATCCTTCTCGGCTAAATCCAAAACGTACGATGCAATATCACCGTCGGGTGTTTCATATGCGGTCTTGCTGATAAAAAGATCAGCCCGGGCGATATCTCCGTCTTTCCTGAAATTCTTTGCCCTGCCAGTAAACGTCCCTAACGCCGTACTGCTCATATTTGGATGTCCAAACCGCGACTTTAAACCCAACTGGACTTTGTTGCCTGCATCAACAATCTGTGACAAAGTTGTTTCGTCGATTTCCCATCCGCGCATGTCTT
>CAYZPQ010000018.1:12500-14041 GCA_964480185.1 uncultured Planctomycetales bacterium
ATCACGCCTTTATATTTGTCATCCTCATAACCGCGGTCAATGCCTGTCTTTCCTTCTTTAATAACATAAGTTGTTCGAAGCCTTCTTTGTGCGTTTATTATTTTGCTCATTGCTGTCCTCTTGTTTTGGTACCACTGATGGAACATTTCCTATGTTCGCTGTCATATCAACGTCGTATTTCTCTTCCAAATCATTGATCTTTTTAAGTTCACGCGCCCGTTGCTCTAAATTTTCTTCCCAATCCTGACCCTGCGCGGCCGCCTCTTCTGCCAAGGTTGAAAGGTTGTTATTTACGGCTTCCGTTGATGCCTTGACTTCATTTTCTGGATCCACCCACTGCCATCCCGGGGCTATCCATCGTGTACGTACATACGCATCACGGTTTTGATAGAAATCTAAAATCGGTAATTCTCCTTTTAAATACGCTTCCTCTAAAAGCATGACCAAAATATGCTGACAAAGGTTCTCTGCGATAAACCGCTGTTGCATCATGAAGAACCTGCGTGCTTCCAATAAGGCCGCACGCGTATTTGAATAATTCGACCTTGAGAAATCTTTTGCTAGAATTTCATAAGGGATATTCAAACCCGCAGATATATCCCGCAAAATCCTCTCCATGAACATCCCGAATGTCCCGCCCGGACGATTAGGATTAAATGGCTGGATTTCTTCGTTCTCATTTAAATACTCGATCATCGCGGGGCTTAATTCTTCGACCCGCTTGTTGTTCTCTGGTTTTGACCTTGCTAAACTCACTTCATAAGAATTTGTTTTCTTAATGAAGATCGCAAAACAGGCCGCGACCCGAGCCGCAACAATTTCTGCTTCCATGTAATCCGCACGATCCTTAAACATATTCATAACCGACGAAAAGAATGGTTCCCCGCGTGTTTGACCTGAACGCTTCACATGGTATAAATGAAATAGGTTCGGATCGCCTAGGTCATTAAGCGCGGGGTACTTAATAAAATTCTCACTCGAATTGCTATAACGCCTGCCGTATAAAAAATCGCCCGGGTGATTTCTCCTTACGTAATATGAAACCGGCTCACCGTATTCACCAACTTCAATGCCTGCGCGGATATTCTTGTTAAATATCAAATCGCTTGGAGTATCCAATCGATCAGATTCAATCGTTTGTAAAACAAGTGAATAGGGTCTGCGTTTCTTTGAATTAAATACCCGAAGCGGAACAATGATTGACTCACCATTAATAAACCTCTGCCGCTCTGATAATTCTTCCAATCCGTAAAAACTTAAGCGATTGCCTGCATCCGCAAAAGGCACCCAGCGTTCCCAAATCTTTTCAATTTGCTTCTGAAGCTTGTCGGCCACTTCTTCATTGATTCCCAGCGTGTCTTTATCGATACGACTTTGCATACGAATACCCGAACCAATAATGTTTGTGATAACGGTATCAATGGCACCTGAGGCAATTCCGTCATTGCGGATTAGATCACGGCTTCGTTCACGCAATTTTGTAAGATCGGGATGCAAATCGGAATCGGCCGATCCACCACCCGGAATCCATGAGCCGCGTA
>CAYZPQ010000018.1:14051-18744 GCA_964480185.1 uncultured Planctomycetales bacterium
CCGACATCCGCCCCGCGATATGAACCTAAAAGTGATCTTGTCAAAAAACGAAAATACTTGCGCTTTGCCGCTGTCTCTGGTGAAAAGACACCAACAAAATCATCTACCCTATCCGCAAAACTTTTCTTAGTCTGGATCAACGAATTTTGCATAGTTTCTTCCGCCGCCATTTTGCGCGGCTATTTGTTTGCTTAAATCAGTGCGTAAATTCCTTAATTCTGTAATGGTCATATACTGTAGGTTACGTCCGCCGATTGAATACGACTGCACAGCACCCCCGCGTAACCTTGTTGCAATTGCCTTATCAATCAGATCGATCAATGCGCTGGCAGTAGGCGTTTCTTCATCATCAACCGGCTGTGACAACGTCACACTGCTGACTGCTTGAACACTTCTCGAATACGTTGTATCTAAATTCTGGTTGTAGACATCAATGGCATAAACATCCAAGACGTTTGGAGTAAAACTGAATTTCCAGTTAAGTCCACCTACATACACTGCTGTACCGGATGCAAACACGGAATTGTCACTGGCCTTAAAGACCTGAAACGTGACAACATGACCACTCTGAGATTCAGGAATCCCAATCACTTCCGTATGAGCCTTATTTATTTGGATGTAATCCATACTTACCTTTGCGCCCTGATGGTTTTCTCAATGCCGGTATAGTCAATTCCTTCTCTATCCCCATCTGTTGAATTTTTAATTGCACTCAAGCACTGCCCCGCGTTTAAACCATCACAAACACCGGCTTGATCCCATCCGGCTATGTTCTGGTAGTTAACGACTTGCGATTGATGATCACCGTATGTCGCGTTCGTGTTATCAACGATAAAAACATATTGTTGAGCAGTTGTTTCGCTTACAGGTGGGTCAAAGGTGTAATAATAATGACCATTTGTTGCGTCCTCGCTTAAATTGACCGTCTTATTTGTCCACCCGCTATTCTTAAATGTGCTGTCCCCAAAATCATAAAAATATCCGTCTGAACCGCGCTGAATTTTAAGCGCGACTGTCTGACCAGAAACATGTGCCCCCAGTGAATCAACGATGTTGTAAACAAATTTAAAGTTGTCCTGAACATTTCTCACATTCGCAAAAGACGGCGCGCAGTTAAGGGATAAACAAACAATTAAAAAACTGATAATTTTTATATAACGCATTGTTCTTGCCCTTTTTGAATACGAACAACCTCAGAAACGCTTTGCTTAAACCACTGCGAATCACGCTTTGTGAGCATTCCACCCAACGGCTCTACTAAAACGTAATCATCACCATCACGACCCGCGACCAACATGAAATGCTTGCCTGTTTTCACAATTTCCATCGGCTGTATATTGGAAACGTCCAGACTCACGTCTGCTTGCAATCCCTGTGAACTAAGGAACCGGGCAATGTCATTTGAAGAACAACCCTTGCGTTCAATAACCTGAAGCTGTTTTCCAACAACCGCCTGATCAATCGGATGGCCGCAAACCGTCATCACCATGGCTATACACGCGGGGCCGCAATGAAAAGCCAGTTGTTTAATCACAACAATCATTGCCACTCCATGATTAAATGATTAATTGAATACCGCTTAGCATTAAATCCCTGCACTTTCCAAACTAGTTGATTGGTCGTAGTCATTCCTGATGTACTGATCTCTCCCCGATACATATTTGATGTTCCAATGGAAAATGGATTAACCTTACTCATAGTAACCTGACTAAAATTAGCCCCGTTATTCATGCTGACGTAGAATTTCAAATCCGTATTAATTACGATTGCATCCGTTTGATCTGATATAACTGCCAATAAAGTAACCGTACCGGGGCTTGTTGGAGTGTTATATGTTCTTGAGACTACGACAGGTAAATCTTGAACCAAACTGTTAGAATATGCCGCTGTCGGTGGCGTAAATCCTGAAGTGTGAAGCGCGTAACCTAACCAAATTGAAAACTCATCTATATTCCCGTTAAAGAAGTTAGTACTTGCCCAATCGCGCCCAATACCACCGTTATTGCCTAAAGGACTAAAAATACTTCCACTTATAGTCAAACCAGTGCTGACTAAAGACCCATCTCGAAACATATAGAAATTACTTCCCGAACGATTAACCTCTATGTGGTACCACTGCCCTGTGTTCCAAGTAATCGCATCACTTGTTAAAGTGGTTGCATTAGTACCATCATTGGAATAATTAAAAACCATGCCAGTGGATGTGATCTTCCACTCAAAAGCCTTATTGGTCGTTGTTGCCCCAGAACTAAGCATCGTAAAGGTGCCGGGTGCGGCATTGAGATACACCCACATCTCAAATGTAAAATCATAATTCGCGAGATTGGACGTCATCCCGTTACTACTTCCCCAAGTAAAGAATTGATTTGTACCGTTTAGCGTTACGGAATGTGTGCCAAACTTAAAGATGCTGGTGCTATACGTTGGCGATCCATTAGGGTTCAAACCTGTCATCTGGTTTGTCCAAATAAAGGAAGGTGCTGATGCATCACCATCAAAATGTCGATTACCCTTCATTTTAGAAATTGGTCTTAAATTTTGATTACTCAACTGATAATCGTTAACGCCATTGGGTGGACTAGCAACACTAGCTCCTCCACTAGGAAACATGTCGATTACAGCGTTTGCTAAAATATGAGTGTTGGTATTTGCTACCTGCTGGAAGTATTTAAGAAAGAACATCAGTGAATCATCTTCACTTAAGTTCGCACCCGTCCCACCGCCTCCACCTAAATCGCCCGGAGCCACACCGCCATCAACCAATCCGCCACTGGAATTAAAAACTGGAAGGTTACCATTCACAGCCCCGCCGACCTTGTCGATTTTGTTTGTGATATCCGCAACTGACAGGGCATTACCGGAATTATCTTTTAGATTTCCGCTAACATTGATATTGCCAACGACTGACAGTTTCTCTGATGGAGTTTGTGTTCCAATACCGACATTCTTGCCAGAACTTTCCGAATAAATGTATGACGCATTTTCTTTGAAAACGTCTTTGCGCTTAATCAATTGGGCGTGCGCCACTGGCTGGGCGATTAGAAGAACTAAGATTGAGGAAATAATATTTTTGTACATAAGTCTCCTTTGAAAAATAAAAAAGCGGCAAAATCAAGTGAATCAGGCACCTGATTTACCGCTTTAACAATTTCGAAGCGTCCCCCGAAATTGCTTACAACTTTAAATTATCATTACCAACAATGATGAGTCAATAAACTGGTTCAGTAATACTGAAAATAAATCACCTAATTGTCCTCCTTTTCAAGAACTTTGAATTTGATCTCACAGTCAACGCACTTGTAATACAAAATTGGCTTATCCGCCCCGTAACACCTGACTTTTCGTGACCGGCATACCGGGCATCGCAACGGAACGTGAACCATAACGCTTCCCTTTTCCGTAACTTCTTCATCTTTCCGTTTAGCGGGCTTCACATATCCATCCAGCCATCCTTGTTTCTTAATCCACTCACTCATTGCGCTTGACCCAATTGCTTTGTTTCGATACCCACCCGCCTTGTTTCGACTCACGCTGACTACGCTTGCCTCTATCATCATCTGGTTGCATAGAAAATAGCCTTAACATTTCAGCCGCGGATGTCGCATAAACTTCTGTATCAAGAAAATGAGTTGCCGCATGAGCAGTAACTGGCCGCCATTCTTCAACCGTCTTTCCATGCTTGCGATCTCGAATGATGATTTTATGTTCACCGCAAAACTGCTTTAAATATTCCTGATGAATGTCCTTATATAAATGCCATCCGCCTAAACCATCCATTTTTGAGTTTTGAACAAACCGAGTAACCTTATCTTTAAAATACGAAGTATCAATATGCCATAATGCTAAACCGCCCGGGATCATATGACCTGTTTCTGGAAACTTATCAATATTACTCGGCCTGTACGGAACCCCGCTTAAATGCTGTTGCCCTTTAATTGGACGGGCGACATCACGCCACTGACGGCAAATCTCATAAACTTCCGAAGTCCTATGCCCGCTGTCAATACAGGTCAGACGCACGGGCAAGGAATCTTCGGGGTTTAATTGAAATGGATATTCAGACTTAAACATAATCTGCTCAACATCTGCCCAATCTTCCACTCTAGTAGCAAGTATCAACCATGATTCCTGACCGTATCCCCATCCGCGAATGGTTAAATAAAAATGATCCTTTTGCACATCAACACCACCGGTTAAAACAACTACCCCATTCGGCAAAACCTCTTTTGGATAACTTAAGGCAAGTTCAGATAATTCATCTGGTTTTGTTTTACTGCTCTTTTCTTCCCAAACCTCCGCAAGCCATGAATTGACAAAGTTCATTAAGAGCTCAATGTAATCTTTCGATTTAAGAAACTCGCAAGCAATATCACTCCACGTAAGCCACGGTGAATACAATGAACTGATCCAAAATCCGCGATTGCGGTTCTTTTGATCTCCTTCAGCAATCCATTCTCCGCTTAACATCATGCGTTGTTTATGTACATCCTCGATTCGTCCACGGCAATGCACGCATTCATACCACGCTAGCCGGTCATTTTTGATACGCTCTGCAGATGCCTCTTCTTGAGGCCATTTAATTTGTCCAAAAACGAGAACCTGCTTTTTATCACAATGTGGACAAGGCACATAAAACCTACGTTGATCTGATTTTTCATACTCACGAAAAATATATCCTTCCCGCGTTGTCGGC
>CAYZPQ010000018.1:18754-19128 GCA_964480185.1 uncultured Planctomycetales bacterium
ATTCCAAAATGTTTTTTGTCGTTCAGATGCCAATTTGATCGGATCCGCTTCACGGCCAGAGAACTTTGGGTATTTATCCACCTCATCTAGAAATAAGTACCGTATCGGCCGGGAAGCTAAATCGGCAGGACTATTTGACCCCGCGAAGTAAAGAATCATCCTGTCAAAATGATATTCAAGTTTGGTAATTTCATCCGCGTTCTTAGGTAAGTATTGACTAAGCGTCGGAGAAGATTCAATCATCGGCTTAATACGGTTATAAGAAACACTTTTGGCATCGTCCGCCCGCGGCATAACCATAAGCGTGGGGCCCGGATCCTGATCAAGAACAAACCCCAGCATGTTATACATAGCCTCA
Source organism: uncultured Planctomycetales bacterium (assembly GCA_964480185.1). Taxonomy (GTDB): domain Bacteria; phylum Omnitrophota; class Gorgyraeia; order Zapsychrales; family Fredricksoniimonadaceae; genus CAYZPQ01. The sequence goes on from CAYZPQ010000018.1 coordinate 19,113, forward strand.
TTCTTGCCAAGTTGGG
>CAYZPQ010000019.1:0-5938 GCA_964480185.1 uncultured Planctomycetales bacterium
TATGCGGTTGAAAGCCATCACGGTGAAGTGGAAATGAATACAGTGTTTGGTATTTTGGTTTCTGCGGCTGATGCGATTTCTGCGGCCCGTCCAGGTGCCCGTGCCGAAAGTATGGAAACGTATATCAAGCGATTGGAAAATTTAGAAAAAATTGCCAATTCCTTTAAAGGGGTTGAAAAAACATATGCGCTTCAAGCTGGTCGAGAAATTAGCGTGATTGTCACCCCTGATAAGGTCAGCGATGAGCAAGCAACGACCATTGCCCGCGACATACGTAATAAGATCGAAGAAGAAATGGAATACCCTGGGCATATTAAAGTCATGGTCGTACGCGAAACACGTGCGATTGAAGTAGCAAAGTAATAACAAGCGAGGTTTGTATTAATATTTTGTGTATCGGTGATATTGTAGGAAAACCTGGGCGTGAAATTTTAGCCAAGGTTTTGCCAAGACTTAAAAAAGAACATGCCATTGATTTTGTCATTGCCAATGCCGAGAATGCGTCGGGTGGCGGTGGTTTATTGCCAAAGAACTTTGATGAAATTAAGAATGCTGGTGTGGATGTCATGACATTAGGGGATCACACCTGGGATAAGCCTGACATTAATCTCATTTGGCCCACCACCGATCGTTTGGTGCGTCCTGCCAATTTTCCTGAAGATACACCAGGTCGTGGTTGGACCATTGTCAAAACCCCTCAAGGTGTATCAATTGCGGTAATTAGCTTGTTGGGCCGCACCTTTATGAAGTATAATGTCGATTGTCCCTTTCGATTATGTGAGAAATTATTAAAGACAATTAAGCCTTTGGCGTCGATTGTTATTGTTGATTTTCATGCGGAAACAACCAGCGAAAAGAATGCGTTTGGTTATTTTGCCGACGGAAAAGTCAGTGCAGTATTTGGAACACATACGCATGTGCAAACAGCCGATGAGCGCATTTTACCTCAAGGTACCGCGTATATTACGGATTTAGGCATGACTGGCCCTTATGATTCGGTCATTGGTCAAAATAAAGAAAAGATTATTGCCCGTTTTTGGACAAGCTTGCCACAGAAATTTGAAGTGGCTCAAGATGATCCAAAGTTAAGCGGTATTGTATTAAATATTGACCCCACATCAGGCAAAGCCGTATCGATTAAGCGTATTTTTTGTGGAGACCCTACAAGCGTATAATTAAACGGAGAATTTCGTATGACATGGCAAGGCAATGATCGTCGTAGTTTTCCTCGGGTACTTTATCCGTGTTTAGTTAAAATAAAAACGCTGCAAGGTGAAGAACAAGCGCTTCTGGCCCATACCGAAAATATTGGTGTCGGCGGTATTTGTGTTACGGTTAAAAATGAAATTAAATTATTTGCCGACGTCACGCTTGAAATTGATTTATTAGATTCCGAGGATCATTTTAAAGCGCAAGGACGCGTGGTGTGGACGGTGCGTCGTAAGTCGAATGCAGAACACAAGCCCATGTTTTATGATGTTGGGATTGAATTTAAACAAGTTTCTATCGAAGAAAAGAAAAGGTTACAAACTGTCTTAGAGCAAATGATTAAGAAAGGGGCGAAGTTCCTAAAACCTTATGTCTGATCTATTTAATCAAAATCGTCGTCGATTCCCTCGCATTAAATATGGATGTCAATTAACTGTCTGGCGCACTGATGGTAGTTCGGACGTCTTTTTATGTTCAACGCTCAATATTGGCGTTGGGGGTGTGTGCGTTATTTTAAATAAAGCATTATTGGTCGGCTCTGTCGTCGATATGCGTATTGATTTTACAAATCCTAGCATTCCTTTTAAATGCCGCGGTATTATTGTGCGCTGCATGATTGAAACACATGCACGTGTTGAGGTAGGTATTGAATTTGAAGGTTTAGATGAGGTTAAGAAATCATTCTTAGAAGGTAAAATTTCAGAATTAATTGATAAGGTCGATCATGGAACAAGCTAATCAAATCAAAGTCCGTTTTGCCCCGTCTCCGACGGGGTTTTTGCATATAGGCGGGGCCCGTACGGCATTATTTAATTGGATGTACGCCAAGGCTGTGGGTGGTAAATTTATTTTACGTATTGAAGACACCGATAAAGTCCGCTCGGAAGAGAGATACCTTCAAGAGATCATGGACAGCATGCAGTGGTTAGGGTTAACCTGGGATGAATTTTATAAACAAAGCGATCGCTTTGATCTTTACCGCAAATATGCCGATCAATTAATTGCCGAAGGCAAAGCCTATACTGCCAAGAATCCTGAAGCGCCTGAATCAGGAGAAGCGGTTATCCTTAAGGTTCCTGAAAAAACAATTAAGATGTACGATTTAATCCGTGATGAAATTGTTGTTGATACGAAAGAAATCAAAGATCAAGTTTTGATGAAATCCGACGGTTCTCCGACGTATAGTTTTGCCTGTGTTATTGATGATGCACTCATGGGTGTCACAACCGTTATTCGTGGGGAAGATCATATTTCTAATACGCCTAAACAAATTTTGATTTATGAAGCACTTGGATTTAAGCCGCCGAAGTTTGCGCATTTGCCTTTGATTATGGATCCTGAAGGTGGACGCATGTCTAAACGTACAGGGGCAACCGCGGTGACTGAATACCGTAACATGGGATATTTATCGCAAGCGATTGTGAATTATTTGATGCTCTTAGGGTGGTCGCCGGGTAATAATCAAGAAAAAGTATTGATGGCGAGTGCATTGAAAAACTTCTCCATTAAAAAAATTAATAAAGCAGGCGCTGCATTTTCATTAGAAAAATTGACCTGGCTCAATGGTTTGTACATTAAAGAATTGCCAACCCCTGAGCTTGCTAAATTACTTTTGCCTTTTGTGAAAGCTAAAGGCTGGGTGAAAACCGACGAGATTAGCAAAGATTTTGAGAATGTTGTACATTTGCTGAAGCCTCGCATGAGCACCTTATTAGACTTTATCGATTGGGCCGAGTTTGCCTTTACCGATACCATGACAATAGATGCTCAGGCTAAAGAAGAACATTTAAACAAAGATTTATCCAAAGAATTCAATTTAATTGCCGAGGCATTGGCGAATTTAAGCACATTTGATATCAAGACTTCCGAAGCTGCATTTAAAGAAGTCGTCGAGAAATTAGGTATTAAGTCCGGTGATTTAGTCCACCCTGTACGTGTGGCGCTCACTGGAAAAGCAGTAGGCCCTGGTTTATTTGACACCATGGCTGTATTAGGCAAAGAAAGAACCGTTAAACGGTTACAAGAAGCGTTTAAAAAGTAATTAATCGGAGAAGTCTTATGAAATCAATTTATCACATGTTGGCTATTGGTGCGATAGCCGTTATTTTAACAGGTTGCGAAACAGTAAAGTCAACACTTTCTGGCCCATTCATTGGACTTGAGAAAGACATTAATAATTTTCAAGCAGCAGCGCATCAAACAACTTCTCAAACCGCAGCAGTGACACCAGCACCCGTCGCTAATGCCACGCCTGCTCCACAAGCAACACAGGTGGCTCCTGTTGTTGCCGAGGAAGCTCCGCAAAAATCGGTGAAGAAATCAATTGATGATTTAGATGCGTGGATGCAAAAGAATTGGTGGTAATCAAGAGGGTTAAATAAAAAACCCCCACTCTTATTAAGAGTGGGGGTTTTTTATTGATTCAATTTAATTTAGAAAGTCGCGATTGATTTGACCCCGCCAAAAACATGACGTTCTTGGTTTCCATCGTTAGGATCTTTGAGGTCTCCCATAGGGATATTGTACCCAATGGTAGGAGACACTTTAAAACTCTTTGTGATCGGAATACCTAAGCTTGCGGTTGGGGTAAAGTGCCAGCCCTTACCATTAATCCATTGACTGTCAACATAACCAAAAGTTGTGCCAAGATCGACGGACATGCCATACATTTTCTCTAAGGGGATGCTATGCGCGAGGGAGAGTGAATAGTAATTCCCTTTTCCTGCGTCATCAAAACTGTTTAATCGATAATCTTTTCCATCTTCATAGTCATGAAAGACGCTAAATACAGGTGATAAAAAACCAGCCATGCCAATAGACGCAAAGAATTCTTTGGAGGAGGTATTATATTCAGGAAAATCATACCATGTATGGCCGACAGTGAGTGTGTAGATATCATACGTATAGGCATAGGAAACATAATAATCGCTTTCATCAGATGATAAAAAATCACCATAGCGTTCATCAAATGTATTTTCCATATCAAAACTTGACCAATAGCCTACGGTAAAACCATTGGCAGATAAACTTACCCCTGGTTGTAATACCGCATCACGATCTAAATACTGACCACGCCAGGCATAACGGGTGTAATAATCCATCGTCGCGCTACCCGTTGGTTCAATATTATATTCTTTGAGCAAGCCTCCTAATAAGGTTGGCGTTTCTTCTTCAGCAGGTGCTTCCACAGCAACAGCGGCTGTTGCACTGGGAGCAGCCACTGCTGCAGGGGATGCTTCTTGAGCCACAGATGCTGAAACAGGTGTTACTTCAATCGCTTCGCTTTCATAGGCATCCAATGCTTCATTGGCTGCCAATAATGTTTGGCCAGTTACGGCCGCTAAAGCTAGTGATGAATTGCTTAAGATAAGCAGGGGAGAAATGAAGATGAAACACATGAATGAACGACAAGACATAGGGCGAAACTCCTTAAATGATGATTCTCACAACAATAAAAAACCCCTGGCTCCATAGTATATGGCCAAGGGCGTCTTTACCCTTACAGAAACGGCATCGTTGCCGTCAAGATAGTGTAAGTATGCACTATAAAAGTTCAAAAGTCAACCCCTCCACATCATTTAGGCTGTTTTTTCTATTCTTAATATATACCGGATTAAAGTTAAAATCCAAGGGTGAATTTATTTGTTGATATGGAAAATCTTCTTAAGTGCGTCTTGTATCAGGTGTTAAATCAGGTATAATCAAATCATGAGCAAAGCCTCTCTGGCTTTGCAATCATAATTATATACGAGACACTATGAAAGCATTATTCCGACGTTTTGGTGTGCGTGTCACTGCGACCATTGCGCTATCCATTTTAGCGGTTGTCCTTTTAAGTGATATAGTCATATATCAATTCTCTTACATTTACCAATTTGATGCGACCCGTACACGTTTAAAAGCCATTGCCCAAACCGCTGCATTGATGGTTGATGCAGATAAATTAATGGAAATTCCACTTTATAGGGAAGGGTCAAAGACTGCCGCGTATTCCATGGTTACGGATCAATTAAAACGCATCAAAGCGGCTAATCCTCAAATTAAATTTATTTATATTCTCACTAAAGTTGATCAAAGCAATCAATGGCGATTTTTTGCGGATGCAGATAATGGGGTGACCCGCGGGCGTTGGACATTGCCAGGCGACATGTATGATGCGGGCCGTTTCCCTCAATTATTACAAGGTTTTGATACGCCATCGGCCGATAAGAAAATTGAGACGGATGAATGGGGAAAAACATTGTCGGGGTATGCGCCGATTCGTGATCGCATTGGACGGCCTATTGCCGTGCTCGGTGTCGATATTTCTGCCGAAGACATTTATGTGATCCGCAATAAAGTCCTTGTACGTTCTATTATCATTTTTGTGTTAGGCATTATCATGGCATTCTTAATTGGTTCATTGATTTCCCGTCGTATTGTTGATCCTATTAATGAATTAATTGCAGGCACACGCTATATTGCCCAGGGCAATTTGCATCATAAGGTGTATGTCCCTGGCGATGATGAAATTGCTGAACTTGCCCAGGCATTTAATCAAATGTCAGGCAGTCTTAATGATTCTCGTCGAAAATTGCTTAATTATTTTTATGAAACGGTTAAATCATTAGTTATGGTTTTAGAAATCCGTGACCACTATACCCTTGGTCATTCTGAAGCGGTCGCTGGTTATGCGATTCGCATTGCCCAGCGCATGCTCTATAAAAAATGCGCGCAGGTTTTTCATGCT
>CAYZPQ010000019.1:5948-11964 GCA_964480185.1 uncultured Planctomycetales bacterium
CAGCGCATGGGCGTGGATGCGAAGACATTAGATATGTTCCAACGCGTGGCACTCTTGCATGACATTGGCAAAGTCGGTGTGCGCGATAGTGTTTTGCTAAAACCCGATAAGCTTGACGATGAAGAATGGGATGCGATTAAAATCCATCCAGTTTTAGGGGAACAAATCCTTAAGCCTATTTTAAATGATTCCACCATGCTCATGGTTATTCGCAATCACCATGAACGCATCGACGGGAAAGGGTACCCAGATGGCCTTAAGGGCGAACAAATCCCCTTACTAGTTGCTATTACGACGGTGGCAGATAGTTTTGATGCCATGACTTCTACCCGTGCGTATCGCCGGGCTTTATCTGTCGAACAAGCTGTTGAACAATTGGTTAATAATCGCGGCACCCAATTTCACCCCGATGTCGTTGATGTATTTTTACAAATCCTCGTCGAAGATAAAAAGATAGCATTGCCTCCCAAAGTTTAAACAAAGGATTGTGGATGACAACAATCGTTCTTTTGCTTATCTCTAATATATTTATGACATTTGCCTGGTACGGCCATTTGAAATATAAGCATAGTCCTTTATGGATTGTGATTGCAGCCAGCTGGGGCATAGCTTTTTTTGAATATTGTTTTCAAGTCCCAGCTAATCGCATTGGTCATGGCCAATTTGATGCAGCCCAATTGAAAACCATTCAAGAGGTAATTACTCTCGTCGTATTCTGTGCTTTTTCTGTGCTGTATTTGAAGGAAGATTTAAAGTGGAATTATATCGTTGGATTTGGACTGATGATTTTAGCGGTGTTTGTTGTGTTTAAGAAATGGTAGGAACTATTTTTTCTTAATGACTTCTAACACAATGGGAATGACAGAAATCACAACGACACCTAAAACAACCAAAGAAAAGTTCTTTTCAACCCACGGTAAATTGCCAAAAATATAACCTGCCCCAAGACCAATCGTTATCCATAATAAACCACCGACAATATTATAAAGTCCAAAGCGAGCATAAGACATATTGGCTACACCCGCTAAGAATGGGGCAAAGGTCCGTATGATCGGAACAAAACGCGCGAGAACAATCGTCTTATTCCCGTATTTTTCATAAAACTGACTTGTTTTGGTTAGATATTCCGGTTTAATAAAAGCAATTTTCTTTTTTTGCAATATGTTGTCTTTCAGCAATGTCCCGATAAAATAATTACAGGCATCGCCGAGAATAGCAGCTACGGTTAAAAGGACAAAAAGCCCGAATAGATTTAATTCCCCACGGGCAGCAAAAGCCCCTAAGACAAAAAGCAAAGAATCCCCAGGTAAAAAAGGTGTAACCACAAGACCGGTCTCACAAAAGATAATGGCAAATAAAATACCATAGACGGCCAGGCCATAATTGGTAATCAAATAGCTCATATGATGGTCGAGGTGAAGGAAAAAATCGATAAAAGTGTGTAAGATTTCCATGACGCTAGTTTAGGGGAATAGGTGAATTAAGCAAATAAATTTAAAAAAATAAATAATCATTCAGCAATGTTCTTATAATAACCTCATGCCCGATTCTTTAAATAACTCACCCTATGCGAATGACCCTGATGTTAATGCCATGCTTGAGGTGAAGGCAGGGCATACGGAACTTTTTAATCAGATCCTTGATAAACATTATCAAAGGATTTTTCAATTCTGTTACCGTCAATTAAGCGGCCAATCATCCCTTGCCGCGGACATCACCCAAGATGTATTTTTTAGTTTATATCGAATGGCGCCGCGCTATGAACCAAAAGCCAAGGTCACAACATTATTATTTCAAATGGCCCGTAATGCATGTTTAAATCAATTAAGGGAAAAACACGCTTTATCCATTGATGCCTTGCGCGAAACCCCTGAGGGAGAAATGGCCATTCCTCTTGAGGACACCAAAGGGCTTAAACCCGACGAGCAATTGCTGCATGATGAACTAGTCATTCACGTGAAAGCCGCGATTGATGCCTTGCCCGAAGCCCAACGCACAGCAGTTTTATTGCAGCGGTATGAACAGATGTCTTATGTGGACATAGCGCAGGCCATGGATACAACGGAAACGGCTGTAAAGTCTTTATTAAATAGAGCGAAAGAGAATTTAGAAGTCTCTTTAAAGAAATATTTATAAAAAACGGAACTTTTTGCCACCTGCTGTGTTAAACAGAGTGGAGGGGTCTATGGAAGATTCAACACTATGGAATTTATTAGCGAAATACGAAGCGCCTGAGCCTCCGCCTGGGTATAAGGGTGCTTTTTGGGCTAGAGTTATTAAACCAATTGCCAATGCACCAAAGTGGCAATTAAGTCTTGCACGTTCCTTAACAACAGCGTTTGCAGCAGGATTTATGGTTATTGTCATTATTGCGATTCATCAATACCAAGTGGACAGGAGTTTTGCTCAATTGCCCGATGATGAAGTACAAATGATCGCCCATGTTGATTTAGCGACTAACTTGGATTTATTAGAGGATTTTGAAGCGGTTGTGAATTTGGATGTCATTGAGCAAATGGATGAAGAGGCGTAAAGTAAATGAATCGTCTACGATTAGTTGTGCTTGGGTTCTATATCATGACCATGCCTCTTTATGCAGAGGATATCAAGAATGCTGAAGTTATTTCCGACGAGGATATCGAAGTGATTAAAAACATGGCCATGCTTAAGGAAATGAAAATGATCACCGATGAAAATTATAACATTGTTCAACAGAATGATATGGCAGAGAAAGAAACATATGATCAATAAGATAGGCATTGTGATGTTAATGATGAGTTTATGCACAGCACCTTTAGTCATGGCCCAAGATGAGATTACGCCAGAACTTAAAAAAGAATGGCAGAATTTATCTGAATCCCAGAAGGAAGAATTGCGGTTGGCCTATAAAAAATACCGTAACATGGAGCCTAAGGAAAAAGAACAATTCCGTGAACGCTATGCACACTACCAACAATTAACACCTCAACAACGTGCAGAGGTGAAGAAAAATTGGCAGCGTTATCAACAAATGCCGGAATCAAAGCGAAAAAAAATCCGTGAACATTTTACAACGATGACACACTTATCTGTTGAAGAAAAACAACAGATCAAGGCCAATCAAGAGCGCTTTAAGCAACTCCCTCCAGAAGCCCAAGCAAAAATCCGTCATAAAGCCCAGCAATACAATAAAATGCAAGTTAAAGAACGACAAGCACTTAAAGACCAGATTCAAAAGAAAAGAAAATAAAACGGAACTTTGAAGGGGCTTGCGTGTTTAATTGAGTAGAAGCGGCATTATTCATCAACTTTTAAGTAGGAGGACGTATGAATTATTTAATGAGATTAGGGTTAGGAATGATGGTGGGGGTTAGTGTGATGGCAACGCTGAGCTATGCCGAAGAGACGCGCAAGGAGCCGGCCCAGCACCATGGTGAGCATAGGGAAGAGATTAAAGAAAGACAACAGGCTTTAAAAGAAAAATGGCAAGGCATCAAGGAAGAAGGGCAAGCAGCAAGGGAAGAGGAAAAGGCCTTACGCACACAAATGCAACAAGCAGTTGAATCTGGCGATATGGAGAAAGCCAAATCGTTGAGGGAAAAATTGCATGCCATGCATGAGAAAAATATGATGCACATGAAAGAAAAACATGCAGCCATTAATAATGAACGTGAGCAGATTCAGCAAAAAAAGCAACAAAGCAAAGAAGAGTTCATGAAAAATCATCCACAGATGAAAGAGCGCTTAGAAAAATGTAAGCAAGAAGGCAATAAAGAATGTGGTAAAGGTAAAAATCATCCGCATAAAAAAGATAAGCCTACCAGTCATGAGTAAAATGTAAAAACCTGCTTCGTTGATAAAGGCGAAGCAGGTTTTTTACATTAATATTTCTTCATCTATCTTTCATCCTCAGTTAATCTCTCTTTGTCTATACTACACGTAAGAATTAAAACGCTCATCGTTACGTTAAGGAGAGAATATGACAATTCAAACAATTCATTCATCAAGACATTATACCGATCAAGGCGTGCATACTCCATCTAGTGAATGTTATGACATTGCGGGCTATGGCAGGGTTTATGTGTATGAAGATCCAAGTGAAGGAAAATCTTTGCCAGATGGGAGTTTATTATGACAACAGCGCAGCGCGTTTATGCAGAGATTATTCGTAAAGATGAACTACGTCAAAAAATTAGCCAGGTCATTGTTGTGAATATCCTTAATCCAGATTTCTATTATCTCGGCTCTATCCAAGGATCATTGAAGATTCCCTTGGAAGAATTGGCTGAGCGTCTTCACGAATTAGATAAGACGAAAGAAATCATTACATATTGTGCGCACGATGAATGCATCTCATCGAGTCGTGCGGCTGATTTGCTCGTTGAATTAGGTTTTCAGGCCCGCACGTATGAAGGGGGCATTAAAGAATGGAAGACATCGGGGCTTCCGATGGAAGGCTAAACCTTAATGGCGCACAAAACAAAGTCCACCCGAAGGTTCGAGCCCTACGGGCGCGAGGATGTTTGAATGCAAAAGGTGGGTAAAGTCTTCCTTTTGATGACAGTTTTGTTAAAATGTCATCACTTATGAAAGCCATCCGTCAACTTTTCATTCTTCTGCTGATAATAGGTGTTGGATACATTGTGATCCATTACCTGTATCAGCAGTTTTCTTTAAAAGCGATTGTGGAACGTTTATCCGCGGATAGTCGTGCGGCAGAAGTATTGGTCACCGGCATTAATTTTGATGAAGCTACCCAACGCAATTATACGACGATTAAATTTCTTGAATACGATGCCAAGGGCCAAGCCTTAAAGCCAAAATACTTTACATTTCCTGGCCGATTGCTTCAGTTTCAATCTCTCGTCGTGCGTTTTGATGATAAGTATGTGAAAATGGGTGATAGCCTGCGGGGCAAAAGCGTATACTTGTTTTTAAAAGCATTTGCATTAGACGGGCCTAATACCAGAGAGTTTGATATTACGCCTATTAAGAGTGTTCCCGAAGGTTATCAGGTCAGTCGTGTGGCGAGTAAATTTGAAGAACAGTTTTGGAATAATTTTTGGAAATTAGCCTATGATGAAACATATGCCACACACATGGGAGTCAAAAATGTCCAAATCGAAGCCCCCGGTACCATGTTTGTTCCCGGTTATTTATATACAATTACAATTGAACACGACGGAGGATTAAGAATCGATACAAAAATCCTTCCGCCAATTTTACGCGGTGAAACGATCCAATAATTAATTCCGTAGGGGCCGATTTTGTGTCGGCCTTAGATTTGTGTGACACTCGGGAGGACACGAGGTCCTCCCCTACGGAAAGAAATAATTTTTTGCATGTTGCTATAAGAAGAAATACATCCCTGTAGGGGCGGACCTTGTGTCCGCCCGAGTGTTAAACTGTTCTATGTAAGAAGGAGAACGCATGAAATATTTATTGATGTCCATTATGTTGTTATGTGCAGGTACTGCCCACGCCGACGTCGCCATAGCCCACCAAACCATCGAATACACCCAAGGCGACACCACCCTCGAAGGATATTTAGCATACCCCGACGATAAATCAACAGCCGCCAAGCCCGGTGTCATCGTTGTCCATGAATGGATGGGACTCAATGATTATGCCAAATCACGTGCTGACCAATTAGCCCAATTAGGTTACGTAGCTTTTGCCGTCGACATTTACGGCAAAGGGGTGCGTCCAACAACACCCGCAGAAGCAGGGGCGCAAGCAGGTAAATATAAAAGCGATCGCGCTTTATTCCGTGCGCGCCTGTTAGCAGGCTTAGAAGAATTAAAAAAACACAATGTGGATGTGTCGCGTATTGCTGCCATTGGATATTGTTTTGGTGGAACGGGTGTTTTGGAATTAGCACGTAGCGGTGCAGATATTAAAGGGGTTGTGTCATTTCATGGTGGTTTATCGGCGGGTGATGTACGTGAGCCTTCTTTCGGGCTTTGTGGTATTGGTCGAGCACCTTTACTCTCACAATCTGCCATTGGCCCTGCAAGTGGCCATGCTGTACTCGGCC
>CAYZPQ010000019.1:11974-19103 GCA_964480185.1 uncultured Planctomycetales bacterium
AGAACCTATTAAAGCCAAAATTCTCGTCTTACACGGAGCAGATGATCCCTTTGTTCCTAAAGCAGAAGTTGAAGGCTTTGAGGATGAAATGGCAACCACAAAAGCTGATTATAAATTTATTGCTTACCCAGGCGCAGTGCATGCGTTTACGAATCCAAATAATAAGGGAGAAATTCCTGGCGCCTTATACAATGCTGACGCTGATGCGAAATCGTGGCAAGAAATGCTAACATTTTTTAAAGAGATTGAGCTGAACCCTTAAGGATGGCATCAAGGGTTTTTAAGGCAGAGGTGACATTGGCATCACTGGGATCAAATTGATGCACCGCGTATAAGTATTTATACGATTGAGGATAATCCTTAACTCTCCAATACAATTCTGCCAAAGACCGATACGAGAAAATAAATTCTGGATTGAGCGCAATTGCTTTTTTGAAATTAACTAAAGCTTCTTCAATGCGTCCTGTATCCCGATAAGTCCCGGCGATATTATGATAGGCAACAGGATTATCAGGCTGCATTTCAATGGCTTTTGTGTACCATATCAAGGCTTTATCGTGAATGCCTTTATCTGCATATTCCATCCCTAAATTATTGATAACCCTGTAGCTTGGCGAATACGTGACGAGCTTTTCGTAAAAACCAATGGCTGTATGCCAATCGGTATTGCGTCGAATGCCAATGATGGCAAAGAAAATTAAATAAGCGATTAATAAGAAGAGGCCAATTTTTTTCATGACCGGCGGCCATTTTAGATTAAACCATAATCCAACGACAACGCTGACTAAGCCAATCATGGGCGCATAAAGAAAATGCTCATAGAGAACAGCATTAATAGGTACAAGCACATTGGAGGCGGGGATAATGGCAATAAAAAACCAACCAATACCAAAGGTGATCCACGGGCGGGTGTTGAAATTCTTAAAAAAGTTCCACAAGAGAGTACCGACGAGAAGACCTCCCCATAACACATCAAATTCAAATAATGATTTTGCCCAAGGCATTTGCCTTTCGACACGAAGCTCATAGGGCATGAATAAAAATCCTGCATATTGGGTCACGGCTTTAAAAAAGGTGAGAATGCGCAAGAAAATATTCGAGGTGAATTCATTGGTTTCATTATAGAAATTGAAACTATTGGAAAAATTAAGTACAGTCGCGCGTAAGAGTACGTAAATAATCGCAATGCCAATTAATGGCCATGTGGTTTGAAGCACGTTGAGCGCACGTTTAACAAAGGAGTTGTCTTTTTGCAGCACAATAAAATCCATGAAGGGCAATAAAGCGCATAAGACAAATCCTGTTTCTTTTGACATTACAGCGAGGGGAAACATCAGTAAACTGGCATAATAACTACGGCTAAGGAGAGGATGTCGGCCTTGTTGACGAAAACGGGCATAGGCGATTAAACTTAAAAGTAGGCAAATGGTTGCTAAGGAATCCCCAAAGCTGTTGACATAGACAACGGCTTCATTGTGAGTGGGGTGAACAATAAAAATCAGAGCGATGATAAATGCGCAGAGGCGTTGATTAAAAAGGCGGCAGAATAATGTGTAGACGAGCATGCCGGCGAAAATGTGTCCCATGATACTGATAAAATGCCACCCATACACCCAATCTTTAAACCATTGCCATTCGAGGGTAAACACCCCAAGCAAGGCAGGCCGCCAATAATTACTGACAAAATAATTACCTGCGACCATGTTTTCTTTAAACCACAATGGCCAGAAGCTTAAGTCCTTGATGTAGCGATTTTTTAAAATAAAATCATCATCATCCCAGAACATTTCATTGCCCATGCAATTGGCATAAATAATCCAACCCGCAATGAGCAAAAGGCCTAAGGCGATTAAGTTAAAGCGTTTATTCTGAGGGTTAAACCAGCGAGAAATCATTTGCAAGAATTATATCGCATGCATAGCAGAAATTTGCTACTATTTGAAAATAAATAACATAACATCTATATTTCTAACCAAAGGCCTAATCTATGAAGTTGCACGAGTATCAGGGACGCGATCTTTTTGTCCAGTATGAAATTCCAACAGCCAATGGCGGTGTTGCCGACACGACAGAGCAAGCCGTAAACTTAGCCAAGCAATATGGCTATCCTGTTGTCATTAAAGCCCAAGTTCTCGTCGGAGGGCGTGGTAAAGCGGGTGGTGTTAAAGTTGTGAATGATGAAGCAACTTTACGCAGTGAATTTAATCGCATCAAAGGTTTAGATATCAAAGGCTATACCGTTGAACGTTTACTTGTGGCTCGTGCCATTGATATTAAAAAAGAATATTACTTAGCAGTGACCATCGATAATATCAAAGGCGATGTTGTGATTATTGCCAGTGCGGATGGTGGTGTTGATATTGAAGAAACAGCGAAAACCAATCCTGAAAAAATCCTCAAATATTATATGGGTGGTGTGAAAACCCTCGACGATAGCCGTTGGGTTCCTTTTGTGGCTCAACTATTCACGGATTTGCGTTTGCAAAAGAGCGCGACATCTATTACTGAAAAATTAGTGAAATTATTCTTCGAGAAAGACTGCGCTTTAGCGGAAATCAATCCTTTTGTCATTAATGGCGAAGGCAATTTGATGGCGGCGGATGCGAAAGTTGTTATCGATGATAATGCCTTATACCGTCAAGATGCGGTTGCAGCATTACGTGATATGAAATATGAAGATGCGGATGAATTGGAAGCAAAAGATAAGGGTTTAAGTTTTGTGAAGTTGGATGGTAATGTTGGTTGTATTGTCAATGGTGCTGGTTTAGCGATGGGCACCATGGATGCGGTAAATCTTTTAGGTGGCAAACCTGCGAACTTCCTCGACGTGGGTGGGTCTTCCAATCCAGAAAAAGTCCTCAATGCATTAAAAATCATTTTGAGAAATAAAGAAATCAAAGTTATTTTGATCAATATTTTCGGCGGTATTACCCGTTGCGATGATATTGCCAAAGGGATATTAACAGCCTTAGCTCAAATTCAAATGCCCGTTCCATTAGTCATACGTTTAACTGGAACGAATGAGGCATTAGCGAAGCAAATGTTGTCCGAAAAGGGCATTACAACCTATTCATCCATGCGCCAAGCTGTGAGTGAAGCTGTCGCTAAATCTAAATAAAGAGGGCTTATGAGTATCTTAATTAATGAAAATACAAAAGTCATCGTGCAAGGGATTACCGGACGTGACGGATCATTTCATGCCAAACAAATGAAAGAATATGGAACCCAAGTCGTCGGTGGTGTGACCCCAGGTAAAGGCGGTCAAGACGTTGAAGGGATTCCCGTTTTTAATTCTGTGAAAGAAGCTAAGCAAGCAACTGGTTGCAATGCCGCTGTTATTTATGTACCAGCTAAATTTGCCAAAGAAGCCATGCTTGAAGATATTGCCAATGGCATTGAATTGATCATTTGTATTACCGAAGGTATTCCTGTCGTCGACATGGTCGAAGTAAAACGTGAATTGAATAAAAGCAAATGCCGTTTGATTGGACCCAATTGCCCAGGTTTAATCTCACCTGGTAAAAGTAAAATTGGGATTATGCCCGGACACATTCATAAGCCAGGTAATATTGGTGTTGTGTCTCGTTCAGGAACATTGACGTATGAAGTTGTTTATAATTTAACCGCGAATAATATGGGCCAAAGCTCTTGCGTTGGTTTAGGCGGCGATCCCATTATCGGTACACGTTTCGTCGATGTGTTGAAATTATTCCAAGATGATCCAGATACACACGGCATTGTCATGGTTGGTGAAATCGGTGGTGGCGATGAACAATTAGCCGCTGACTTTATCAAAAGCTATGTCAAAAAACCCGTTGTCTGTTTTATCGCTGGCCGTACTGCTCCTGCTGGAAAACGCATGGGCCATGCGGGTGCGATTATTTCCTCCGGCGATTCCACTGCGGAAGCGAAGCGTCAAATTTTAACCGATGCCGGTGCAACCGTTATCGAGTTCCCAGATGAAATTCCACAAGTCTTAGCTGCCAAAATGAAGCACGCTGGAGTTGGTGTTTAAGAGAAATTGAGATAAAACAGGAACGTCCACCAAATTTCTAGATGAAATTGGTGGACGTTCCTGTTTTCGGTATGTTAATCTCACATTATATGAAAAAGCCAAAACCCATCAAAAATATTTTTATTTCCGCGATTCATCAAAACGCCGGTAAAACCACAATCTCCCTCGGGTTATTCAAAAATTTTCAAGCCCGTAAACTCAAAACAACTTTCATGAAACCTGTTGGCCAGGAAACGATCAATTACGAAGACAAGGCCATTGATAAAGATACGTATTTGATGGGCGAAGTGTATCATTGTAAGAAATATATCAAAGACATGAGCCCCATTACCGTCGGGCGTGGGTATACCGAGAAATACATTCTCAATCCTCAAAAAGAAGAACTTGAACGGCAAATCCGTAAATCATTTAATACCTTAGTTAAAGGTAAAGATGCCATTATCGTCGAGGGAACAGGGCATGCAGGCGTAGGCTCTGTTATCGACTGTTCCAATGCAGATGTGGCGGCGATGCTGGGGTCTAAAGTTATTATTGTGTCTCAAGGTGGGATCGGACGCGCCATCGACGAGATTATGCTCAATAAAGCCTTGTTTGACATGCGTCAAGTTGAAGTGTTAGGGGTTATTATTAATAAAGTATTGCCCGATAAAATTGATAAGATCAAAGATATTGTCGCTAAAGGTCTTGAACGCAAAGGCATTCGTCTTTTGGGTGTTATCCCTGAGAAAGAATTATTGAGTGCGCCTACCGTCGAGCAAATTAAAGAACGCCTTGATCTTAAAGTGTTTTCTGGCCAAGAAAATCTACAAACACGCGTCTATGATGCCATTGTCGCCGCCATGGAACCTTATAATATGATCGGTCATTTGCGCGATGGGGCTTTAGTCATTACATCGGGTGACCGTGTTGATAATATGTTAGTGGCGGTATCGTCGTACTTATTGCAAAAAGGCCGTAATGTGAAAGTGGCGGGATTGATTCTTACGGGTGGTTTAACACCTGATTCTAAAATCGCAGGTTTATTAAAAGACAGCCGCATCCCTGTTTTATATTCGGAAGCTGATACATATACCATCGCCGCGGCGATTGAGAATATGACTCCTAAAATCCAAAAGACCGACCGAGACAAGATTCTAGAAGCGCATCGTTTGGTCAAAGATTATGTGGATGTCGAGGCGATTTTAGCAAATTCTTAAATTTATGGTATACTCTTAAGATCCTATGGCAAACAATTCCCGACAAAATAAAATCGTTTTATCCACCGACGAAGAATTGCGTATTTTACGTTCCATCGTTGATATTGCTTCCTCTGAACTCGATTTAGATTTAATCCTGCATGAAGTGGTCAAAACGGTCAATGACATGACCCAAGCTGACTCGGTCTTTATCTATTTATTCGATGAGCGCAAAGAAAACTTGGTGCTCATGGCCTCGAAAACGGCTCATAAAAAAGAATTAGGCCGCGTTGTGCTGAAAGTCGGTGAAGGGATTACGGGGTGGGTTGCCCGTGAGAATGAAACGGTTGCGATTGATAAATCAGCCTATAAAGACCCACGTTTTAAAAGTTTTGATGTTCTCCCCGAAGATCGTTTCGAAGCCTTCTTGTCTGTTCCTGTTATTTATAAGGGCAAAGCCATTGGCGTTATCAATGTGCAGCATAAACGCCAGCATGAATATTCATTTAATACCGTCAATCTCATTGAAGTGATTGCTAAGCAAGTTGGTGGTGTTATCGAGCATGCGCGCCTCTTTGCTGAAACAAATACCAAAGCGATTCAATTCGATTCTTTAGTTAAAGTTAGCCAATCCATTACATCTCAAGGTTATTTGACGGAAATTCTTAATCTTATCGTCGTGGTGACAGCTGAGATGTTGAATTCTAAAATTTGTTCGATCATGCTCTTAGATGAGAAATCTCATGAATTAACCATTGTTGCAACCCAGTCTTTAAGTGATGAATATAAAAAGAAGCCGAATGTGAAAGTGGATAATAGTATTACTGGCGAAGCCTTAAAGACAAAGAAATCTGTGCAAGTTGCGGATGTGCGTCAGGATCCTAAATATGCGTACCGGGATTTGGCGGTTAAAGAAGGTTTAATATCGATGTTGGCGGTTCCTATGATTGTCAAGGACAAGGCTGTTGGCGTTATTAATGTGTATACACCGAAAGCACATAAATTTACCCAAGAAGAAAGCAATGTATTGCAAATGGTGGCGAATCAGGCAGCTGTTGCGGTTGAAAATACCAAGCTCATGGAAGAAGCCATGAAAGCTAAAGAGGCGCTTGAAACCCGTAAGATCATTGAACGTGCTAAGGGTATGCTCATGAAAATGAATAATCTCTCTGAAGACGCCGCTTATAAGCTTATTCACAAGAAAGCTATGGATACGTGTAAGTCGATGAAAGATATTGCTGAATCCATTTTATTGCTAGCGGATCTTAGAAATTAATTTATTTTTTGATATAGGCATAAGTTATTTATTTTCATGTATTTAGGGAATTATCATCTGCTGGCGAAACCGTTTCCCCTGTGGTATTCTTACCTTGTCATTCAATTCTATCTAATAGTCATTTTAAGGGCCTTATTTCATGCTAAAAAAACTCTTATGCATTACGTTGATAGCGTGTTTTTTTACCACATCCATCTCTGTCATTCCCGCGAAAGCGGGAATCTTACTTCCTGAACCAGGTACCATTGTTAATTTAAGTCCTGCTTATAATCCTGTCATGATTAAGGGGTTGACTGTTCATCAAGATAATCCGTTTTTGTTTGATTTTATTGTGGATGTTGGGCAGGATAAAATGACCGGTGAGCCCTTAAAGGCTGAAGGTGAAAAGCTTATTAAGTATTTTTTAGCGAGTTTGGCTATTCCGGAAAAAGACTTCTGGGTTAATTTATCTCCTTATGAAAAAGATAAGATTGTTCCGGATGCTTTAGGGCAAACGGATTTAGGACGTGATTTGCTCGCTCAAGATTATATTCTTAAACAAATCACAGCTTCGCTTATTTATCCAGAAACGAAGTTAGGTCAAAGTTTTTGGGATAAGGTTTATGCCAAGGCCCAAGCTCAATTTGGCACAACAGAAATTCCAATGAATACATTTAATAAAGT
>CAYZPQ010000020.1:0-18580 GCA_964480185.1 uncultured Planctomycetales bacterium
TCCCAGTTAATGCTAATCTTTGACATGACTGTTAAATCTTGCCAATTCACACCAACTTTGGTGAGTTCTGCTAAACTCATCCAATTAATTTGATCAGACCAATTCACGCGGGCACCAGTCATGACAGCCATGTCATACCAATTGATCCCTGTCTTTGTCATCAAATCAAATGAAGCCCAATTCACACCTTTGTGGAAAAGAACACCTAAATCATTCCAATTAATTCCTGTTTTGGATAATACGGAGAGATCTGCCCAATTAATGCCTGCGTCGGACAACACATCAATATTAGACCAGTTAATACCAATTTTAGTTAAGACACCAAAATCATTCCAATTGACGCCAGACTTTGTTAAGACGGTGATGTCGCCCCAATTAATACCTTTTAAGGTCATGGTGGCCATATCCGCCCAATTAATACCGCTGGTTGTTTGAACATTTAAATCTTGCCAATTAACATCAGCGGTACGGGCATCAGTGAATGACTTAATTGAATCAATCTTGGTCATGATGACGCCAATATCTTGCCAATTCAATGTGTCTGTTTTGGATTTAATGACGGTAATATCTTGCCAATTGATCGTATCTGTTTTGGACTTGATTAAATTGATATCTTGCCAATTGATTGAATCAGTACTTGATTTGATACCTTCAATGCGAGATTTGGTTAAATCCAATGCAGCATAATTGGTGGATGGTGAGGCGCCATTAAGCGTGATGGACATATTAATAAAGAACGACGCTGTGGAATCTAAATTGGTAATTGACGCAGATTTACACCAGTCTAATGTTGTATCAATGACAGGATCAAATGTTGTTTGCGTAGCACCATTGGCGCGGTAAATTGTATGTTGGTCGCACGTATCTGGTGTCCCTGCTCCATCTAAATCTGCACGCAAATTATCTGATTCAATCCATGAATAAATGACATACCCTGTACCATCCCATACCGCAGCTGCTTTAGGACCTGTACCGGAAAATATATCAAAGGTGCTGGATGTGGCTGATGCCAAACCTGTTGATTTGGCCACTAAGGTATACAAATTCCCTGCGCGTGTGACTTGTATATCGGTGAAATTAACAATACCATTGGTCACTGTCATGGAAACATTACCGTATAAATCAGAAGCACCAGGATTATTACCAATGCTTAAGGTAATAACTGTGGAATTATCTGATGTCACGATATTGCCATTGATGTCTTGGACAGCAACAACAGGTTGACGTTCAAATTTCTTGAAATGTTTTGTGGAAGATGGAGACACTAAGAAAACAAGTTTATACGCAGTGCCATGCGATAATGATGAAGAACCCGTTGAAGATGAACTAGAACCACCTTGAGCACCACCTTGGAAAATATCGGTACCAATGGTTGCTTCAGCGCTGGAGGATTGATTTCCACCTGTATACTGGGCAAATACTGGAGACGCGTTAACAACCAGTATAAGGACAGCAATACTGGCAAACGCTTTCTTCATCGCGCAGAATAAATTATCGGTTATGGTGTTGTTTGCTGACATGAAAAAGTACTATGACATCTCACAAAAAATTAGTGTAATTATGGCGCTGTACGCCCCAAACGACCTCCCCCGTATACACCAAATGCGGGGTCAAAACGTTGATAATAACCTGCTGAATCAGGATCTTTTGATCCTAAACTGCGTGATGATAATTGATACTCACGAATATTGCCTGATGCAAAATCGCCACCACGGTAACCGATACCAACTGTATTAGTAACACCACGTGAGGCATCAATTGCATTAATGCCTGGCCAATCTGTATTCGGGGCAAACCCTTCATAACCCGTCGCTGTTGTTAATTCACCGCTCCCATTAGAACCTAAAAATTGGCGACCTTGAGTACGGCCAACGGTGACAACAATTTCTGATAAATTACCAGATAATTCCATATTGCCATAATACCCTGCGCCTGCACTAATGCGATTAGCGGCATTTGCTGCAAAAATACCTGCACGTAAAGGCCCTTGTTGATTTTCAGCAATACCACCGACGCGGCCATCACCAGAAACCCAGGATAAATTATTGCGATTGATATTTGCTGGATTATTAATAATTTCTAAACCTGTTTCATCACTGTCAGGATAAATATCAGAACTTGTCGGTGTTAACGAACTTGTTGAACCCCAGGCAAATTCATCGACGACAGGCGCAATATCTTTACCACGTGCGGCTTTTTCATATTCTAATTCGGTGATCGGACGTAAACCTGCCCATGCTGAAAAAGCTGCGACATCTGGCCATGATAAATAGCTCATTGGACGACTTGGACGTAATGTTGTTGCTTTTGAATTTGGATTTGATGAATCCCACGCCACGGTATTACGATTCACAACACCATCAGAATTCTTGCCACCATTGGCTGCTGATGTAATATCACGATTTAACTTTGCTGCAGGGGATAATGTGTTAAAGAAACCAACCCACTCCCCTTCTGTTAATTCATATTTCATCATATAGAATGCTTGAAAACCTTTAGGAAATGAGGCGGGCACTAAAAAGACATCGCCTGTTGCATTTTCACCGGTAACACCACTTGATTGATAATAAAATCCGTCTGTAGCTGTATTGGTTGTGTTAATGGCATTTTCATTTTGAACATACCATGGTTCAGCGTCTGCAGAACCTTGAACGAATCTGTATTCGGAGGCACTGTTACCATCGCCGGCGAAAAATGGACCTTGTGGAACATAAACCATTTCAATACCAAAAATTTTGTGTAATGTATTGGCGGATTGAGCAACGGCTGATGAAACACCATCTTGGCCATAATTCCAAACAAATTTAATCGCCTTTGGTGCAATTGAACCAGAACCATAATCATTACGCTGAACGTAAAAACCTTTTTGATCTGCAGGAACAGAAATTTCAAAATTAGATGGAGAAGCAAATCCACTTGGATTAAGGCCATAACCCGCCATACTGGCATGTTTCCATGTGATACCGCCATCGGTTGAATATTTCATCTATACCCAGACAGCATCATTATTAATGGTTGTTTTCCAGCTATTATCTTGGCTTAAATCAAAAGTAAATGTCATTGTGTTTGAAGCTGTATCAGTTGAGACGACATTTAAATTCGTCAATTGCAAATTATTCGCCATCGCTTGTGTTGAAAGCGTTATCATGCCAAGCATTAAGAGTATGTTACATAAGAGTTTAGATACCATCGTATGTCCTCACTCCACGACCACCAAACCCACTTGATGCAGCCGCTGAAGTTAATGCTGCTTGTGATCTATCAGAAATTTGAAGCAATGTGGCGGCATCTAACCAAGATCCACCGCGAAAACCTGTTCCCGCCGCTGTTGTAACACCTTTGGATGTATCGACATCTAAGCCTGGCCATGTTTCGACATTTCCATTGCCTTCATAACCTGCAGCCATAGATACTTGACCATCACCATGTGTTGCGCTAAAAGCTAAACCTGTTGCATTACCCAATGTGACAATATGTTCTGCGACGTTTCCTGATAATTCCATGACACCATAATAGGAACCACCAGATAAAGCGCGTGTGGATGAGGCTGTTGCAAAAATACCTGAACGCAATGCACCATTTTGATGATCTGCACCTGTGGTTGCATCTCCGCCGGAGAAAGTGGCATTACCGAAATTCGCATTGGCATGAAGTGTGGTCACTGTTTCAGAACCATCTTCAGCGGGTGATAAAGCATCCGCTGCGGTGATTGTGGTATCGCCCCACACATACTCTGATTGAACAGGTAATACTGGACCACGTGATGTTTTTTCAAATTCAAGTTCTGATAATGGTCTTAAGCCAGCCCAATCGAGGTAGGCTGCTAAGTCCATCCAGGATAAAAATGTCATGGCGCGTGCTGGGCGATTTGAGGAACAGACTAATGGTGAACCAGAACAGCTAACGGTGTTTCGGGTAATGACGCTATCAGAATTTTTATGATTATTATCGGTAACATCACGATTAGCACGTGCTAAGGCAGGTAAAGAATTAATAAATTGCACCCACTGACCTTCGGTGATTTCATATTTCATTGTGTAAAAAGATGCATATCCTTTTGGATACGTGGCTGGAATTGTAAAGGTGGCACCTGTTGCAAATTCACCACTTTGACCAGCACTGACATAACGGTAACCACTTGCAGAAGGATTGGCCACATTGATTGAATTTTCAGAACTAATAAACCACGGTGAATTATCAGCACTTCCTCTATTAAGAGAAGCTGTACTTGCATTGTAATCACCAGCATAGAAAGAACCTTGAGGAATAAAGACCATTTCAGAACCAATGACAGAAACAGAAACTTCATCAGCATCTGTAAAACCACAGCTTGAATAATCGACGGTTAATTGTAAACCTTCCGTAGTTACATTGGTCACAGGACCATTGCTTGCTCTTCGAACAAAAGCACCAATGCGATCGGCAGGAACATATACTTCTAAATTAGAATTTGAGCCAACTGATGAGCCTAAAGGATTTACACCGGAAGCAGAAATTTTGCATAAGCTTGATCCTAAGGAAGAATCTTGAGCATTAGCTAAACGGATGGTCACCCATACCGCATCATGATTGATTTTATTACGCCAGGAATTGTTCCAGCTCAAATCGAGTGAAACAACCAATGTCTTTGCGGAAGGATTACGTGAATCAAGCTTCACATTTCCTAAAGAAAGGTTATTGGCATAGGCTAAAGAAACTAAACCTAAGCTACATAAAATCACATTAAATTGTAAAAGTCTTTTAAGAATCATGAATAACCGAATTACCGAACCAGGTTGAAATGCCCGTTATTTTTATCCAACGGAGAATCAATCTTGCTGCGCAAATGCAGTTTGGCCATTGTCATTTTTTCTTTGACCAAAGCAGCATCTTCGGCATTGGGCTTTAAATACATATACCACTGATAATGCTTTAACGCTGTTTCCTGATCACCTAAGTACTCACCACTGATAAACGCTAAATTATAATGTGTATCAGGATCGTTGGGAGATAAATCAACACTTTGATAATATTCGACGATGGCGCGCTGATATTCGGCACGCTCAAAATACAAATTACCCATGTTGTAATGCGCTTTGGCTAATTCTTCTCTGAATTGTTGATCTTCAGGATCTAAATCGCCACCTTTTGACAACACTTCATTCGTTTTATCTTCTAATTCACGCGCTGTTAAAGCAACTTGCTCAACTTGAACATCTTCTTTAGCTTTTTGGCTTTGCTGAGAAGCTAATTTATTTTCCAATTCACTCATGCGTTGTTTAAAGTCTTCATCTTTTTCAGATAATAAAGAACGGATTTGTTCAATTTCTTGCGTATATTTGGAATTTAAATTTTCAACACGACGGATTTCTTTAACAAACTGTTGACGCTCATTGCGCATTTGATCAACATCGGCATTGCCTGTTGAACTTGCTTGAGGAGGCATCAAATCGTCGGCTTGAGCATGTACCATCTGTGGAGTTATAAGGGCAATTAAACTCATTGCCAGCAATAAGGCCCCAGAGCCTACTGTCATTTGTGTTTTATTAAACTTGCCCATATGTTGTCTCCATGATTTTCTTATTTGGATAATCTTAAACATTATTGTTTATTCACTACTTTTGGTTGAACACTGTCATTATATGTTTTTGCTGGCTTAACTGAACCATTTGGTGTTTCGTAATTATGTTTACCATTCACAATGTGTGGTGTGATTAAAATTACAATTTCCGTTGATTCAATGCGATCAGATGTAGAACTAAACGCTGCCCCTAAATAAGGAACATCCATCAAGACAGGTACACCATTTTTAGTATGAATTTTTTCTTCTTTGCGTAAACCAGCGAGGATAATGGTTTGACCGTCTTTGACCATCACAGAAGTTTCAACCAATGTCTTTTTAACTTGAGGAATTTCGCTCTTTAAACGGTTGTTAGAATCATAAGACTTAACTGAACCGTTTGTTGAAGAAATTTCAGGACGCAATCTCATGGTCACCATACCATCTTCGTTAATAGTAGGGATAACATTAAGTTTTAAACCCACGTCGATAAAACGCACATCATCACTGCTGATCGCATTATCACCGGTACCATTAGTTGTTGATACTATATAGGGAACAGTATCACCAACGTGGATTTTAGCTTCATCATTATTGGTAACTAAGATTTGAGGATTGGATAAGATTTTTGTATCACTAACTTCTTGCATGGCCTTAACCGCCATTGTAAAGTCACCAAAATCAACATCGCCAACTGCCACATTGGTGTTTTCTAAAGAACTTGGGAAAACGCTGGAGATGTTTAACTTTGTTTTGCCATTTGAGTTCTTTAATAATGAAGACCAGTTAACACCTGTGTCAAATTTGGGCTTTAACACAACTTGTAAAACGCGGGCTTCAATTAATACTTCTTTGGTTGGTTCATCTAAACTTTGAATAATTTGCTCGACTTCATCACGACGACCAGGAAACACGCGCACTAACACTAAATTAGAACGTTCATCTGCTGTAATTGAACCAACTGCTTTCGCATCAATACGTGCTCTTAATTTTTCAGCCACAACATCTGCGCGCGCATATTTTAAAGTAAAGACAACTGTTTCTAATGGTTTTTCGATCTTTTCAATCGCTTTTTTCATTTCTTCAATAGATTGAGGTGTATCAACTAAAACCACGGAACCTGTATCTTCATCAATAATAATCTTACCGACATTGCTTTTTAAATTATCTAAAGCTGCTAAGACATAACTTGGTTTGGCATATTGTAAGTGAACGATGCTGACTTGGGTTTTATCGCTAAATTGCTTACCATGCATGGCTGCATATTCAGCAGCAGACATGATTTGGACAATATCATTGTCCATGTGGTAGGCCAATTTATTAGAAATGATTACAATGTCCAAGGCATCTTTGATCGCCACACCATGAAGCAAGACGGTTGTGCGGCCTTCAACAGTTGGCGACACAACAATATTGAATTCACCTTTTTGGGCGAGGAATTTGATAACGTCGACGACGTTCATATCACGCACATCAAGCGTGATTTTGCGCGCCAAACGCTCATCAAAAGAATCCTTAGGTTCTGTAATAATAATCGGTTGAGGAACATCAGCCGATGAATTATCTTCTTGGGCTTTAGCTGTTGTCGTGAGCGCGAATCCCATCACGGTCATCAACAGAACAGCCACATAGTGGAGTTTTAGGATATGTTTAATCATAGCTTTATTGTCGTCTCCTCGTTTTCGTCTCCGAAGACAACCCTATCAGTATAGATCGTCTTGACGGTTACGCCTTCGATTTGTTCATCTTGTTTTAAAAAATATGTTTGCTTTGTCGTTGTATCTTCAATCATCACGGATGCTGTTTCAGGCAAATCTAACCAGGACACACCAACTAACTTATACTTCGACATTTTATTTACCAAACTCTTTTTCGCAGGAGTTGATTGATCTTTGGATTGCATATCGTAAGGCTTGAAAATATTACGGGCTGTAACTTTGTTTAAGTATGTTGAAACATTTGCAGGTGATGGTAATTCAACATCAGATGTTGCGACAACTTGCTCATCATCTGATACATCAACTGATTGATTTAATAATGCAATACCTTCACGCATTTGATACAACACAACACCAACACACACAATGATTCCAACAATTAACATTTGATTAATTGTTTGAATACTAATTGATAAAGCAAATTTCTTCTTCGCTGCTTTAGGCAAAGTCGCAGAACCAGATTCTCCGACGGGAGATCCTGTTTTTTGCAGCATTTTCAAAAGCTTTTCTTCTGCTGTTTCTTTTGCCATTAGTATTTTTCCGTCGATAAATTGTTAATTTTCATAACTCATTCCCGAACAATCAATTACAACTTGCGACCAATTTAATACACCCATCTTAGCATAGGGCATTGGTGTTTCAAGGTTTATTTGAATTTTTTTTCTATTTTTTTATAAAATAATTGTAAAAATCCCGACGAGAAACCAAAAGCTCTCGCAAACGCACGAAAAAAAGTTACAAATCCAAAAAATAATCCATCAAACATTGCACACATCATAAAACATGCGTACACAATTTCAAAAATCAAAAAAGGAAACACTGCAACAATAATGGTTTGTCCAAAACCTAATCCGCTTAAACAACTTAACACAATAGTGCCAATGCATAATAGAGCCCAGGGAATTTCTACCACATCTTTCCAAAACGTATAATCATCACCACGCATCATTTTAGGGTGTGCTGCATACATCGCAACGCGCCAAAATCCATGGCGCGCTTGCTCGTTTAAATAACGCCCCACCTCGCTTGGATGCACATGATCTACCAAAGCCTGGCGGTTAAAATAAATCACATAGCCGGCATTGATGATCTTATAGCTGAAATCATTGTCCTCGCCGCTGGCATTGCGGTGGCTCTCCTCAAACCCACCCACTTGCCAAAACACTTCTTTTCTGGCGCAAAAGTTGTATCCGCCAAAGGCTTTAGGATAAAGTGGCATTAAATGCGTGTGACGGTAAATGATTTCTTTGTGAATGCAGCGGGCTAATTGGGAAGAAGTATTCGTGATTCCATAACTACCTGCGACAACACCAATAGTGCTCGTCGTAAAACCACTGATTAATTGATTAAGCCAGTCACGATGAACACGGCAATCTGAATCTGTAAATGCTAAGTACTGACCTTTAGCTAAACGTGCCCCGTGATTGCGCGCACTCGCTGGACCAGCATTCTGTTGGTATTGATAAATGACGTCGGGGAATTTCTTGATAATGGATGCGGTGGCATCTGTTGATCCATCATCAACAATAATCACTTCATAAGAATGTTGCGTGTCTTGAGAACGAATGGCGTGAATAACATCGTCGATATGTGCTGCGGCATTATACGCTGGAACAATAACACTAATTAATACAGTCGACATGAATGGTTAATTTTTTTTCTGTTGTAATTGATTGATTTTACTCTCAAGTAAAGCGATGGTTTGTGCCATTTTATCATTGCGATTATTTTGCTGACACAAAAACACTGTCATTAAAAGCGTTAAGAATATAAAAAAACCGAATAATATAAAAAAGATGAAATTACTGGGAAGTTCAAATCCAAAAAATACAGATAAATCAAAAAGGATTTGATGGCATAAAGCAAAAAATACACCTAATGCCGATGCCACGAGCCATGCCATCGCATACTTAAACGTCAGTCGGTGTCGACGGACAAGCTCTAAAACAAAGAACATCATGGCTAAGGATAAACACACCGCAAGTACCTGAATACTCATGCGATACTCCTTGGTTTGCGTAACATTAATAAAAGAATAGCCAATGTCACTTTAAACATATAGTACATTGTTTTTAAATGACGAATGGAGCTATGACCTGCTTCCCTTTGTCGCATTTGAACAGGAATTTCTTGAATGGTAATACCTGAACGATGTGCAATGACAATAGCTTCAGGTTCAGGGAAGTCCGTCGGATAATCTTGAGCAAATAAGGCAATGGCTTTGGCATTAAATGCACGAAATCCAGAGGTGGGATCTTTAATAGTGATGCCAATTAAAGCATTAATTAAATGCACAAAGAAATTAATACCAATACGACGAGAAAATGAAGATTGAAACCCTTCATTGGCTTTTAAAAAACGGCTTCCAATAATCATATCACCTTGGCCAGCCATTAAAGGAGTCAGAATATCTTTAATGTAAGCGGCATCATGCTGCCCATCACCGTCGATCTGCAAGGCATATTGATAGTGATGATTAAATGCATACTTCAGACCTGTTTGAACAGCTCCCCCTATGCCTAAATTAAACGGCAAACGCAACACAATAGCACCTGCACCACTTGCTTCGGCGGCAGTCGCATCACTACTGCCATCATCAATCACCACAATATCAATGGCAGACGCATGACGTTTCACGTCGGAAACAGTCCGTGCGATATTCCCTGACTCATTAAACGCAGGAATGATGGCAATGACACGTTCGTTTGGCATAAGTTATAATTTATGTTGGCTGTACAAGATCATGGCGGCGGCTAAATTAATCAATCCATCTTTAGGCGCGTCGACAATAATTTTATCTGGGGTAATCCCTTTAAAACCAAATGTTGTATTATCAGGGTAATAGCCAAGACTTGTGATCAAGGCCACCATGGCCCCATCGTCGATAGGAAACATGCTTTTAAGAAGAACTTGACCGGCGGTTGTTTCCCCAATGACAAGGGCACGTTTACGAAATTGCATAATCCCTGTAAACAATTCGGCTGCAGAGCCACTATCGGCATTGACTAAAATCACAATTGGGCCTGTAAATTTCAAGGATTCATTAATAGAAGGCACATCTAATGAGGCTTTGTCTTGCCCTCGACGTTGAAAATAGGCAAATTCATCGCCACCTCTTAAAAAAAATGAGGATATTTCACGCGCTGCTAATGGCGGACCACCTGGATTGCCACGTAAATCTAAGACTAAGCCTTGTGGATCTTGTTGTTTAACCATCGAGAGAAAACGAAATAAATCATCCCCGGTTGTGCGATTAAATTTAGGTATTTCTAAACACGCAATACCCGGCACACTCACAGGACAAGAAAAGACGGTTTGTTTGAAATATTCTTTGGAGATAAGCGTTACATCGCGGGTTGTACGATCAGCACCTGTTTGATACCGTAAGGCTACTTGCGTGTTAATCACAGGGTTTAATAAATTCTCTATAGCGGTTTGATCGAATTTATTGAGCATTTTACCGTCGATCTTCACAATCACATCATTCTCACGTAAACCTTTTTCATAGGCATCAGCGCGAGGCTCTAAACGGGTGACCAAATACCCTTCTGCTTGTTTTTTACCTTCAATCCCTAAATCAACACGTTGGCCTAAGGCTTCATGTTGGAATTCTTCCGCAGGTTTAGGTGGATAAAATTGAGAAAACTTATCGTCTTTGGTTTTTAATGAATCAACTAAATACCACGTGGCACGCCAACGGACATAATCATTGCTTTTTCCTTCGGCCATAAGCTGAGGATAGATTTTTGACTTAAATTTCTCAATAAAATCAGTTAATTTCTGAGGATCAGGGCTTTCATAGTAATTGGCTGTCATTACATCGAAAACCTTATGGAAATACGCAACATACTGCTCTAAGTCAGAAGCTGCTTGAGAGGAATTTTCTTTGGTTTTTGCTTTTTTCGAGAAAGGTTTGGCAAAAACAGCTGGGGACAGCATGACAATACACAGTGTAATGAAGATAATTTGGCGTAACATGCCTCCATGGTAGCATATATATATATTTATTCTAAGAAAATCTAAGATTTTTTGGCTAATTCAGCTAAGCATGAAAGCTCTTGAGCTGTAGGAGGTTGTATCTCAAAGGGACATTGAAGGGTTTTGGCTAAAGCAGTCTTAAATTGCTTAGGGTTAAGGGGACAATTAACCACAAAGTCTGTATGGGGACGACTTTTACGGTAATCGGGCATATCGATAGGCATTTTTAGATAACGCGAGATGAGATTTAAATCAAAATCGTAGAGAATCGTGCCATGATGCAAAATGGCATTCTTCCCCCGTCGCTGCGCATTGCCGGATATTTTCTTATCATCGAAGGTCGCAATATCAGAAATGGGGCGAAATTGCGCTTTCATACCACATTGTGCTAAGGCGTCAATGACCTGAGCGCTTATCCATTCATAAGAACGGCGTAAATCATTTAAGTGAGGGCGATCATTTTTGGAGAGAACAAATGTATAGTTTAAACAGCCTGGGCCTTGCACTACGGTTCCCCCACCGGAAGAACGGCGTAAGACTGGAATACCTTCTTTGAGAGTCATATCTTCGGCAATATCGATTTCAGATTTGCCAATACGACCTAAAACAATAAAATACGTCGGAGATTCCCAAAAACGTAAGAATTCGCCGGCATTTTCTTTATCAGCTAAATGCCACAACACATCATCGTAAAGAAGATTGTCAGTGGGTTTGGAAAAACTATGATCCCGAAGCTGCATTGGTATTGAGGAAAAACGATGTGTGCACATCACGCGCTGCTTTGACTTCATCAGGACGTGATACAGGCATTGTTTTAGGAAGACCTTTGAATGAATCTGGGGTTTCCTTGGATAAATTATCGGCATTAATCATTTTTTCGATGAAATCATCCATGACTTGCTTAGATTCCGTTTCAGTGGGTTCAATCATGATTGCTTCAGGCACACTGATGGGGAAATATACCGTCGGTGGATGGATTTGATGATCAATTAAATATTTAGCAATATCAGTCGCATGCACACCACGGGCAGCTTGCCATGACGCTGTAAAGACGCACTCGTGCATACAGATACGATCGTAGACAATTTTATAACGGCTTTTAAGTTTGGCCATGATGTAATTGGCGTTTAATACGGCATGATCCGTTGTTTGTTGTAAACCTTTTTTGCCGAGCATCAAGATATACGCATAGGCGCGTAATAAAATACCAAAGTTGCCATAAAAGGATGCAATATACCCAATTGATTCAGGATAATTATAATCCAAAACAAACATGCCATCGGAACGTTTGACAACGCGTGAGATGGGTAAGAACTTGGCTAATTTCTCATTAACACCGACGGGACCAGCACCCGGGCCGCCTCCGCCATGGGGTGTTGTAAATGTTTTATGGGTATTGATGTGCATGACATCAAAACCAATATCACCTGGTCTGCAACGGCCAAGCACCGCGTTTAAATTGGCGCCATCATAATACATAATGCCGTCGACAGAGTGAATTAATTCAGCGATTTCAGCAATATTGCGTTCAAAGTGACCATAAGTGGATGGACAGGTCATCATTAAACCTGCCACTTCATCATTAATCGCCGCTTTTAAGGCAGCAATGTCCATCCCTCCATCTTTGTCAGATGGGATGGAAATGGTTTCATACCCAGCAATCGCTGCCGACGCTGGATTGGTGCCGTGCGCTGAATCAGGGATAATGACATATTTCTTTTTGGTATTGCCTTTGGACTTATGATACGCGGCCATGAGCATGATGCCGGTTAATTCACCATGGGCACCTGCTAAAGGTTGAAGTGTGAAGTTTGAAAATCCAGACATTTCACACATCACGCGTTCTAATTCATAAATGACTTCCAAAGCACCTTGGGTGAGTTTCTCGCCATTTTTTAATTGAGGCAATAAAGGATGTAAATCAGCAAACCCAGGTAAACGAGCTAATTGTTCGGTAAATTTAGGATTGTACTTCATCGTGCACGAACCCAATGGGTAAAAATGGGTGTCGACGGAAAAATTACGCTGAGATAATAAAGTATAGTGACGTACCGTATCTAATTCGCTCACCTGTGGCAAAGGTGCCGGTGTTTGACGCACAAAACGCGCATCAAACTGAACTTTTGTTGGCACATCGGAATCAGGAAAACGAAAACCGCGGCGACCTTGTTGGGATTTTTCAAAAATAAGTTCCATGACTACTTGATCACCTCTTCTAATGCTTTGGCAAATCCAAGAATTTCTTCTTTCGTACGCTTTTCGGTAACAGCCACTAATAAATAACGTTCCATACCTGGATAATAACGCCCTAAGGGGAAACCTGCGGCATATCCTTTATCAATCATTTTACCGACGACATCAGACGCATCGACAGGTAAATGCACAGTAAATTCATTAAACGTTGGGCTGCTGCGTTTAACGGAAACACCTTTAATTTTTTCTAAACATTGTTTGGCAAACTCTGCCTTATCCGCATTTAATTGGGCCATTTCAATAATCCCATCACGGCCAATCATGGATAGGAAAATTGCAGCTTGCACGGCGCACAATGACACATTGGTACAAATATTCGATGTGGCTTTATCACGACGGATATGTTGCTCACGCGCTTGTAAGGTGTTAACAAAACAACGGCGACCTTGCGCATCAAGTGTTTCACCGACGATACGGCCAGGCATTTTACGGGCAAATTTCTTACGGGTTGTCATGATCCCTAAATAAGGGCCGCCAAAATTTAATGATAAACCTAAGGATTGGCCTTCTGCTGTCACAATATCCGCACCCATTTCACCTGGGGTTTTTAATAAACCTAAGGCAACAGGATACGTACTGATAATGACTAAAGCTCCGACGCTGTGCGCCTTCTCAACAATATCGGTAAAATCATCGATGGAGCCAAAGAAGTTTGGATTTTGCAAAATAATGGCGGCGGTATTCTTGTCTAATAATTTATAAATCTCTTCACGGCTGCTTTGACCATGAACAACGGGTGTTTCGCAGAATTCAAATTCTAATTGATGAGTATAGGAACGTAAAATCTTTCGATAAATGGGACTGACACCACCATCCATGATCACCTTGGTGCGATCGGTCACACGAATCGCCATCATCATGGCTTCATAAAGAGCTGTTCCCCCGTCGTACAAAGAGGCATTCGACACTTCCATGCCGGTTAAGGCACACATATGACTTTGGAATTCAAATAAAGACTGCAATGTACCCTGAGCGCATTCGGGTTGATATGGTGTATACGCCGTATAAAATTCACCACGACTTGTTAATGTGCCGACGGCAGATGGGACATAATGATCATAATATCCCCCACCGATAAAAGGAATTAAGCGGACATTATTTTTGAGCGATAAATCCGTTACACGACGGACAACGTCGTATTCGGATAAACCTTGAGGAATGTTAAAGGACTTAGGCCTTAATGCGGCAGGGATATCGGTGAATAAATCATCAATACTCCCGACGCCAATGGCGCCAAGCATTTCCTTAACTTCAGGATCTGTATTCGTAATATAGGGGTTCATTAATGATTCAGTGTGTCGACATAACTGCGGTATTCATCCGCAGACATTAAATTCGTTGTTTCATCCATGTCAGCAATTTCCACTTTAATGATCCACCCTTTGACATAACAATCTTTGTTAATCAAAGCCGGATTATCTTCAAGCTTAGTATTGACATCAACAACGCGTCCACCCATAGGGGCAAAGACATCGGATGCTGCCTTGACAGATTCAACGGTGATGCATTGTTCAAATTGTTCGACTTCGGTATCAACTTCTGGCAATTCCACATAGGTGATATCACCCAATGCATTTTGCGCATAATCCGTGATGCCGATGGTTGCCGTATTATCCTCGACGGAAACCCATTCATGTTCTTTGGTATACAAATAATCTTCGATAATGTCCATGATAACCTCTACGTTAAATTAAATTAGTTTTTTAAAGAACCCGCTGTATAAAAAGGACGCTTAACCAAGCGCGCGGGTGACTTATGCTTATCATCACCAAATAACACATCGGCACCGATTGTTCCAAAGCCTTGATCGATTAAACCAATTCCCACCCCTCGTTCAACCCCTGGGGCATAACTACCACTGGTAATGATACCGATTGATTTTCCGTCGGGAGTGAAAATCTGATGACCTTGTCGTGGGCTTTTGCGTGATTCACTTAAAAGAAATGCTTGGGATCTTTTAATCCCAGACGCTTTTTCGTTGAGTAAAGCATCGCGGCCGATAAAGTCTTTATTAAAATCAATGAACGGTGTTAAACCAGCTTGCAGCGCAGAACCTGCGTCGTCTAACTCATGTCCATACAATGCATAACACATTTCAATGCGTAAGACGTCACGCACACCTAAGCCAGTTGGTTTCACTCTATCATTTTTCAAAAATGTTTGCCAAATATTTTTCGCTTTTTCGGCGGGGCAATAAATTTCGTAGCCGAGCTCTCCTGTATAGCCGGTGCGGCTGATTAAACATGTGGTGCCGCAGAGCTCAACATGAGTGAATGTATAATAAGAAAGATCAGGAAGATTTGGGACGACAGTTTTAAGAATCTCCCTCGACAAAGGGCCTTGCAAATCTAGTTTAGCTGTTTGTGCGGACATGTCTGTAAAACGTGCCGTGGGTGATAAATGTTTCTTAAAATGCTCGGCATCTTTTTGAATATTCGCCGCATTCACAACAATCATCCATTTCGCATTTTCCAAACGGTAGACAATTAAATCATCAATAATACCACCGCGTTCATTTAATATTGCGCCGTAACGACACGCACCAACGGGCATATCACTTAAGCGTTGCGTGACAATGCGATTGAGTCCACTTGTTTCCACATCCCCTTCAATAATGAATTCGCCCATGTGGGAGCAATCGAAGATTGAACAAGCTTTGCGATTATATTCCCATTCGACTAGGATGCTTTCATATTGCAAAGGCATATTCCATCCGCCAAAACCAACCATTTTGGCACCGAGGGCGATGTGTTCGTCGACGAGTGGGGTGTTTAATAAGACTTCTGTGGAAGTGGACATGTGATTTGATCCTTGTATGTGCTAATTAACTTTATACGCGCGCCCGACAGGAGTCGAACCTGTAGCCCTCAGTTCCGAAGACTGATGCTCTATCCAGTTGAGCTACGGGCGCAGATTTCAAAAAAGTTCTGCGCCAGCCCCTTCTCAGGAGCTGGCGCGTATTTTATACCCTAAATTAGAAATAATTTAAATATATTTTTCTCAGGAACTGTTTTCAGAAGAATATATTAAAGAAATATTCTTAAATTGATAATCAAACTAACTTCGCAAAGAAACAAATCCCTCCAAATATTAATCCAAGAACTAAAAATAAAAACGATACCCACCCCAATAAAGGTATATAAAAAGGTAAGGGAGATCTATCTTCGTCTCTTTTATTCAGATCTTCCAAGCTCAAACTATTATTAAAAAAACTTGTAACATCTTTCCGATAAAGCAAGAACAATGAATTCATAAAATGATATAGTAAAGCACCTGTCAAAATAACTATTACAGCTCCAATAGTAAAACAGATCAATGAAATCTTTGCGCTACATGGGATGTTTTCAAACTTTAACGTTCCAACAAAACCAAGAATCGCTACCGCTCCACCAGAATTTCCAAAAAATAATTTATTTAACGAATCTTCGCCCCATTGTTTTACTAAATTATAAAGCTGCCCCCATCTTTGGTTTACATGATCTATAATTACCTTCTGCTGTTCTGAATTAGCAATATCTCTAAATAAAGTCATTATTCTCTCTCCATACAACATCAATGCTCAAACTTTTCCTTGCTTCCTAATTTTAGGCGCTTTGAAAAGACAAACTTCAACCTTCTCTCTTCTTCTTTCATAAAATGCATCCCAAAATAACGATAGCATTCCCAAAACCTGCGATAACCCTGACCATATAATCAGTGTTTGTCTTTCTTTACTCTTATTTTTTTCTTTAACTTGATAATCCATTTTCTGATCAAAAATATGCTGAAACTCTTCTTGTAATCTTATAGAATAATTCTTCTCTTCTTCTGCTAACTGATCAAAACTCATTTGACTCCATTTAGGTAAGAATTCTTTATTTCCTGACTGCATCGTTTCCGAAGCTGTTCCTAAAATAGTTAATAAACCATAATCTATTTCTTTCAAATGTTTATCTAGCTCTTCATAAATGTATTGATTCTTTATTGGCAGCTCAATATTTGCTATTAAAGTTTTAATTGTTTTTAATTGTTGAAATAAAGCACTATCGGTTTTGTATTCACTAAATTGAAATAACTTATCTCTAAAATTAGCATCATTCTCCTGAATTTCACTCCTTAACTTCTCTAAATCTGAATCAAATTTAGGTAAAAAGAAGAATGAAGCAAAAATTCCTCCGATTAATAAAATATTTCCTAATATAAAAAATATTAACTTAGTCACTCTGAGCTGCCCTGGGTTTAACGGACGAAATTACAGGACCACATCTCAACAACCCATTAATTCTCTATGGCTTCCACCTGAAGTGTCCCTTTTTAACATTTTCTCACTTAATTTTATCAAATCAATTCCGTAGTGATACATCAGACATAGCTTCTTTGAAATCTAATGCCTCCGCAGAAATGCTCCCTGCATTATTATGCCTCCAACAGCTAGCATTAAATTTCTAGAAATACTTTCATTTATTTCCTTCTTCAAGGAATTCTCTTAATTTACTTTGATTACTAGAAATAAAATGTCGCCATAAAACATGAAAAATACATTTAGTATCCTCACGAACGTAGAAAAACATGACAATAATCGACCCCCAAATAAACGTTAAACAGAAATTCTGAAGAAATTCGCATAGGTCTGGGGTTTTGAAGTATGTTAAGAGCACAGGTATTCCAATAATAATCAACGTTAAGAATGCAGCAAAAATCGCTGTAATTGCCCCTCCCAAGGCGTGCACCCATGTCATTATATTCTGGATACGATTGTGAACGTGTTTATTACTATGCTCTATTAAAAATAATTCAAGGAACCAAGAATAGGCTCTTCCCAGATTTTTGTTAGAAATAAAAATATCATCGGGAGTATTACGTATTCTTTCTAAAATTTGATCATTATTAAATTGTTCAACTAGCATTGAAGCTTCCGTACTCTCCATATTTGCATGTTCCCCAAAGCGTATATGAAAAAAACGATAAATATTAGAAAGTATAAAACCAATAGGATAGCCTGATATTAATAATCCTAATAACTTTGATTACACTATTGATACGACTCATAACGATGCGAATCGGGTAGTTGAGTTAATACTCAAATTTGTAGCAAAAAATAAATAGTTGACTA
>CAYZPQ010000020.1:18590-18825 GCA_964480185.1 uncultured Planctomycetales bacterium
GAAGCAAATTCTGTTGATTTTCCGTCTTTGTCGATAATATGTAATTCTGCCAATAATCTATCCAACTGTCCGTTAATTAAATAAAAAGACAGAATTACTAAGAAATAAATATACCCCGGAAGAATATTTCTTATAAAATCATTTTTCTCAAAATTCATTGATTATCCTTAACAATTACGGGACCACATCTCAACAACCCATTTAATAAATGGTAATAAATGGTGAATAAATGGTG
>CAYZPQ010000021.1:0-18606 GCA_964480185.1 uncultured Planctomycetales bacterium
CTGACCATCTTAATATAGCGCCTTGGCCTGCTGCAGGACCTTCAAATGTATTGATGGTATTTGGATCAAGTTTAACCCAAGGTGACCAAAGCTCCCATTTGTGAAAATCATTCACATGTTCAAATATAACAGTGGCTGGCGCTGGAATAGTCGCTGTGCGTGTAATGCTAAAATCATCAGGCCGTGTTGCTACAATCACACTTAGAACAATCACGCTCAAAACAATCACGATTAAAACATTTTTCCACATATATTTATTCTCCTTACATCATATTTTCTAGAAATTGTATCTGATTCATCAACACCTTCAAGAAAATAAAAAATGATATATAAATGGAACAGGCCCAGTTATTTTATCTTAGGCGAAGGAGAGAAAATTTGGATTTAAAAATCTCAAACGAAATCCGAGATCTTCTTTGGTGGAAACGCCGCACGTAAAGCATTGAGCACAGCTACTACATCAATAATCTCTTGGCCAATAGCACCCGCAACGGGAGATAAATGACCACTGGCCGCTAATAACATGCCCATGATTGAAAACGCCATACCACCAATTGCACTTTGTAAAGCAATCGCACGCATGCGATTACTGATATGCATTAATTCATCCACTTTCGTCAATGAACTTTCCATAATCACGGCACCCGCTGCTTCGGCCGTAATATCACTGTTTTGACCAAAAGCAATACCGACTGTTGCCGCCGTCAATGCGGGGGCATCATTAATACCATCACCTAAGTATATCGTTGGAGCTAAACGTGTTTCTTGACGCACAATATCAATTTTTTCTTCAGGGCTCTTTGAGGCATAAATTATATCAATACCAACTTTATCTGCTAAATATTTGACTTCACTTTCACGATCACCGGACACAATCATCACCCTATTAATTTGGTGACGTG
Organism: uncultured Planctomycetales bacterium; assembly: GCA_964480185.1. Taxonomy (GTDB): domain Bacteria; phylum Omnitrophota; class Gorgyraeia; order Zapsychrales; family Fredricksoniimonadaceae; genus CAYZPQ01. The sequence continues at coordinate 903 of CAYZPQ010000021.1, forward strand.
GACTTAAATGCTGAATAAATGATTTCCCTTCCACACGTGGCTCATCATGAAAACGAATATGGGCCGCTAACATATTATCGACAACTAACACGCACTCTAAACCACTCGATTGAACAATATCTTTAAACCAATGGGCCTTACCCTCTTTAACCAACTTCGCTCGACTTGTAATGATAATCGCATGCCCATCAACAGTGCCATGTAAGCCCTGACCTGCGGCTTCACTAATTTCTTTGGCTTCAATCAGTGAAACCCCTTCCTTTCGCGCGGCCTCAACAATGGCATGAGCTAAAGGATGCTTGGAATATTGCTCGACACTCGCGGCATAGGTTAATGCTTTGGCTTTAGCAATATTATTAAAACAATTCACTTCGGTAACGACAGGACGTCCGTACGTCAATGTCCCTGTCTTATCTAAAATAATAGTACGGCAATGATCAAGTTGTTCAAGAATGGCTGGATTTTTGATAATAATTCCACGACGGGCACTTAATGAAATTGATCCTATAACCGCAACTGGAATTGCAATTAATAAAGGACATGGTGTGGCAATAACAAGGACTGCTAAGAATCGCATTGGGTCATGGCTAAGGACCCCTGCGACAATACCCACACCAAGTGCAAAAGGTGTGTAGAATGCCCCTAATTGATCTCCCAATCGCTGCAGGCGTGGACGCTTTTCCTCGGCGGCTTTCATCACTTCCATAATCTTGGCATAGCGTGAATCAACCGCGCGTTTGCTCGCCCGAATCGTTAATGATGCTTCCCCATTGATTGCCCCCGAAAGAACTACTGATCCTGCTACCTTCGATATAATAAATGGTTCACCGGTTAAATACGATTCATCCATGGTGCCATGACCATCAACAACAATGCCATCAACAGGACAAATCTCATGAGGAAAAATAACGAGTTCATCATCAATATGAATGTCATCAATTGTAATATCAATGATATCACCCGCGCGTTTGCGATGCGCCTTATTAGGCATGCGCTTGGCCAATGCCGCTAATACCGATGAAGCCCGTTGCACAGCAAAAAGCTCTAATGCTTCCCCACCAGATAACATCAATACAACCAATGCCCCTGCTAAATATTCTCCTAATAATACCGAAGCGATAATGGATATGCCCGCTAGTAGATCCGATCCAAATTGACGCTTAGAAATTTTGATTAATAATCCCCAGACGAGCGGAGCCCCTCCCAGCGCAAGAGTAATCCATAATGGCCAATTGGCAATCTCAGGAGAGAGACCAACAACAAAACGAAGAATGACATATACCGTAATTCCCGTAATGGCTAATGCCGCAATAAGAATTTCTTTATTGAATTTCATGAGGACTTTTTAACGTTAATGGGAAAGGCTGGCTACTTGGCATCATCCACTTCATGAATAATTTTGATAAATTTAGGCTTATGCAAAAGCTTCTTAGATTTTTCTTTCCCGATAATCTTACTTTCCTTTTCCCAGGCTATTTCATCGGCTTTTTTAACAATTCCAATTAAATGCCCTCTTTTCTCAATTTTATAAAGTTCTCGGCAATGACTACACTGAATATCCCATAGATGTTCAAAACCTTCTTTCCCCTTATCCGCCGTGCGATACGATACATTCATTGTGCCTTTGCCACATATGCATACAGATTCGCTTAAAGAGTTCTCAGTGTTGCCCATTATATTAGCCTCCTCTTCACTTGTGATAAATCTTCCCTGCTTATTATAAAATGTGTCCCAAGTATAACAATACTACTAAGGTATAAGATATGTGAAATTTATTTAAACTATGAAGCACTTGTTCATTAGTAATCCTGTAAGAACCACTGCTATGTCTTTAAACAACTTTATTTTGCTCTTGCCCCTCTTCAAAAGCACTTATATTATTAAGCGTTATGTCCGCAATATTAGCCAATGCCTCTCGGGTGAAAAATGCTTGATGACCTGTGATGAGTACATTGGAAAATGTTAAAAGCCTGGCAAATACATCATCTTGAATAATCTGACCGGAAAGGTCCTCAAAGAACATGTCTGATTCTTCTTCATAGACATCTAAGCCTAAGAAACCAATACGCCCAGATTTAAGCCCTTCAATGACGCTTGGCGTATCAATAAGCCCTCCTCGACTCGTATTGATCAACATGACATCTTGCTTCATTAACGCTATAGCCTTCTCATTAATCAAATGATGTGTTTCTTTGGTCAAAGGAATGTGTAAAGTAATAATATCGCTCGACTTATACAACTCTTCTAAACTGACGTATTTAACACCTAAGGCTAAACAATCATTATTCTGATAAGGATCATACGCCAAAATCTCTGCCCCAAATCCATTCATAATACGCGCAACGATTGTCCCGATCTTCCCTGTACCAATAATGCCCACTGTTCGACGATAAATCTCAAAACCAAGTAAACCATCCAAAGAGAAATTTCCGTCATGAATGCGATTACTTGCTTTGTTAATTTTTCGATCTAAACTTAACATTAATGCAATGGCATGCTCTGCCACACCATGAGGGGCGTACGCGGGAACACGCACCACAACGAGGTTCAACTCAGTCGCAGCCTGCAAATCCACGTTATTAAATCCAGCACAGCGCAATGCAATTAACTTGATGCCATTACGTGCTAACAATGTTAATACTTCTTTATCCAAGCAATCATTCACAAATACACACACAGCATCAAAACCAATCGATAACTGACAGGTATCTCGATTTAAATGGGCTTCAAAGAAGGTGATGTCATGATTATAAAGCGCATTAGCCTTCGTAAAGAATTGCTTGTCATATGGCTTTGCATTAAAAAAAGCTATCTTCATTCTTACTCTCCTTACACACATTCATTAAATCACCAATGACTAAAGAATACGCATCAAATCCTGTTGAAACTTACGGTAATCGTCGACATTATCAATATTATAAATACCTCGAATCACCGCGTTTTGATCAACAATGACGACGCTATTCTCATCAATAGAGGGAGAGAAAGAGAATATCTTAGATACCGTGAGTAAGTCCCCCGTCACAATATAGTGAAAAGGAATGACAGGTTTAAGCGTTGAATTGTCTGAGGGGAGAATAGTAAGAATATTTAAATGTCTTTTACCTGATGTGGTCAATTGCTCAACAATGGCTAACCGTTTCGCCACATCCATGGCTTTATCATCATGTCGCGCCGTGTGAACTGCCCACACGCGGCTTTTCATGCGCGGTACATCTAGATAATCACCTTCAGTAGTATTGAGTTTAAATTGAGGGAATCCCCCAAATGCCACAGCACCAAAATTCCTATTCTTGTCTCGTTCCAATAAGACAAAAGCAATCATAGCAGCCATGACTAAGACGAGAATCCAAATAATGGCATCAACTTTAAGTGATTTTCTTGTGTTCATTTTTCTGCAATCTAACAATATTAAATGCGACAAGGGCTGCAATAATTAAAGGAAGAATTCCCATTACGGACAAAGACCAAAATGATTGCCAAAATTCCTGCTGTGGGCCAGAGACGGCACAGGCAGGACAAGCAAAAGTAATTTGCTCACTTAATAACACAATGCTAAGTGCCAACCCTAATGTTTTGATATTAAGATCTCCACAAATACGCCGCATCATAAAGCATAAATAATAAGAAATAAATAGCGACGGGGATTGGCGCAAAAAAAGCTAATTTTAATGCCCATCCTTCATGACGTAAATTCATGTACACCAATGCCACCAGCAATGCTTTTGACGCCATGAGCGTTAATAATCCGCCCGTACGCCACGCCCCTAATCCTGCCTGAGAATAGAGCATCAGTTCCAATGCCGTAAAGACAAAGAGCCACAATGCCACAAACACATAATTTGCTTTATTTTTCATATCATCTCCCTCAACATTTAAAGTAAATAAACAACCGTAAATACCAGCATCCACATTAAATCCACAAAATGCCAAAACAATGTTAATACTTCCACACGCAAATGATTTGTCTGATTAAAACGCCCCTTGATCGCCATTACTAACACATAGCAAATAAAAATAATTCCTGTTAATACATGCAAGCCATGAAAACCTGTTGCTCCAAAGAAGCATCCACTATAAATACTCGTTGATGGCCTAAAATAATCACCGGCCATCCCTGCTGCCATTAACTTATGTTTAATCTCTTCCGTTCCAACGATAAAATTGTAGTATTCAAAGATCTGTATGCTTAAGAACAATACCCCTAACAGTAAAGTCCATAAAAGCTGACGGATAAATTTCTTTTGATCGCCTGACTTCACAGCTTCTAATGCCATCATCATCGTGTAACTACTTAATAACAAAGCGAACGTATTAAATGCCGTTAAGGGAATATTCAATACTTGACCTGGCGCAGGCCATGGAGCCCCATGCTGACGTAAATACGCAGCCGCAATTAACACCGCTACAAAACTTAATCCATCAATAATAAGAAATAACCAAATTCCTAATTTTCCGAAAGACGCATTGTTAAATGCTTTGTCCTGCCCTACACATACCTCGCTCATATCTTCTCCTTTGAGTCTCTGCTTACGGCCACGATGATGAATAATTTCAAGCAGCCTTAAATTCTATTGAACAATAAAAATCAACATAAACATAATGAGCCAAACAATACACAAGAAGTCCCAGAAATACTTTACCCCCAGACTAATGGATGTCCCTTGCCACTGATCAAATTTAATTCCCATGATGGCTAATGCCACAAGAGCACCGATAATATGCACGGCATGAAAACCGGTTAACACAAAAAAGAAACTTCCCGCAATACTGCTTTGCCAATGTAAGCCGGTTGCCATGACCAAATGCCATAAATAAAATTGGCCGATTAAAAAAATAACCCCCAACCCTAAAGCATTCCAGACCCAGGCTATAGGCTTGTGAATATGTTTCTTAAAAGCAATCATCAAGCACACTGAACTTAAGACAATGATCACCGTATTTAGATCAGCAACCACCTTAACAGGAACTGTTAGGTAATTCCCTAACCATGCTGTAGCGCGCAAGCGATACACCATGTAGCCCCAGACAAGGGTAAAGAAAATCAATGCCCATGAGCTCAATGCAATCATCACCCCAATGGAGAATGTCGTACGTTGACGTAAGTCTGGGGCCGATGTACTCAGGCTCATTAACTCAAATCCTCTGTTTGTGATGCCCAATCTTTCCCTTTAATTTTTGGATTGCTGTATTCATGTGGGCCACATTTCACCACAGGTTCAACGGCAAAATTCCCATGAGGTATTGGATAGTCCACAGTCCATTCCAATGTTCCTGCTTCCCAAGGATTCTTCGGTGCTTTAGGTCCACGGATTAATGAAATGAAAAAATTGAGTACAAATATTCCCTGGGCCGCGCCAAGTATAAATGCCGCTGTACTGATTTGACGATTCATCGGCATCAATGGCTTAATAAAATCATACGTACTTGGATCAAATAATCGACGGTGTTGACCCGCATATCCGACGCCAAGCATGTTAAAGAATGCATAGTTTAACGCAAGGAACGTAATCCAAAAATGCACCTTGCCCCAGAACGGATTCATTTGTCGTCCAAACATTTTAGGAAACCAAAAATATGTCCCGGCAAAAGACCCCATTAATACACTCGCAGCCAAGGTGTAATGAAAATGTCCAACTAAGAACATGGAATCGTGCAAGTACATATCTGAGGTGATAACCCCTAAATAAAGACCTGTCAATCCACCTAAACCAAAAACAAACACAACAGACATGGTAAATAGCATTGGTGGATCAAAACGTAATGACCCCTTCCACATGGTGCCAAGCCAATTTAAAAAGAATATTGATGTTGGCAAACTAATAAGTAGGGTTAAGAACATAAATGACTTACCTAATAATGGGCTCATGCCCGCCACATACATGTGATGGCCCCAGACAAGCGCGCTTAATACTGTGATGACACTCATGCAAATCACGGTGATCTTATAACCAAAGGCAGGTTTGCGTGAAAATGTTGCCAGCAAATCTGAAACAACGCCCCAGACGGGCAGGATCAAAATATACACTTCAGGGTGCCCAAATAACCAAAACACATGCTGGTACAATAAAGGATCTCCACCCTTAACTGTCGCTTTGCTTCCCGCCACAAAAAACTGTGTGCCCAATACATTGTCCAATAATAAGAATATCAACCCTGCGGCAATAATCGGAACAAAGATGGCATTGAGTATAGCGGATAACCAAATGCCCCACACCGTCAATGGCATGCGCATATAGGTCATCCCTGGAGCCCGCAATCGAATAACCGTTGTCACATAATTAATCGCCCCCATAATGACCGCAGTCCCCATTAAAATGAGTGACAGACACCATAATGCTTGGCCCCATCCTGGAATTCCTCCGACGGGTGTACTCAGTGGAGGGTATGATGTCCATCCAGCTGCTGCTGATCCACCGGGCCCATAATGAGATAGAAGTAATACTAGCCCTGACACAAAGAAAATCCAAAACGACAACATATTCACAATTGGAAAAGCCATATCCCTCGCACCAATTTGAAGAGGAATAATAAAATTCGCAAAAGCACCTGTCAGCAATGGTGTCACAGCCCAAAATATCATGACTGTTCCATGCATTGTTAATACCTGGTTATAGGTATCGGGTGTTAAAATCCCGCCATTTTCAGGAAATAACAATTTACCGACGATAGGAATTTCTGTTTCTGGATAAGCGATTTGCCAGCGAATAAGCATGGCTTGTAGGCCACCCCACAATAAGAAGAAAATCCCAAAAAATAAATACTGTTTGGCGATCGTCTTATGATCAGTCGAAAAAATGTATTTTGTTAAAAATGATTGGCGATGCTCAGACATTGCTTAATTCTCCTTCACTCTTGATTGCCATTTCCAACCCCAATCTTTAGAGGCTCCCCCTGTAGAACTATCTGTATCAGCCCAGGGATCATCTGCCGAGGTGGCTTGGGCCGTTTGTTCATTTAACCATGCGTCAAAATCAGCTTTCGACATAACCGTTAAATTCCCACGCATTTTATAATGCCCATTTCCACATAAAGCCGAACAGGCAATTTCATATTTTCCCGTCTTAATTGCTTGAAACCAAAATGTTGTCACTTTACCCGGCACAGCATCCTGTTTAATACGCAACTGGGGAACATAAAAAGCATGCACCACATCAAGCGGGGACATTTGCACAATAACAGGTGTATCAATAGGTACATGCATTTGACTTAATGGTGCAATGATGTCATCACTGGTTGCAAATTCTCCATCAGGCCCGGCATAGCGGATATTCCATGCAAATTGCTGTGGCATGAGTTCGATCTTCACAACATCCTTCCCCTGAGGAAAATTCCAGAACACCTCTTTTAAATCTCGAAATGACATATGCTCAATGACCGCGTCAATTGAGAAGAATACGGTCATACCCAAAAGAATTGTCGCAATCACATAAACTTTCTTATTCCCTGTTTCGTAGACGGCTTGATGGCCAGGTCGGCTACGGTAGCGAATAATAAAATAAATAATTGCCGCAAGAACAAGTCCAAAGAAAATCACAAGCACTTTATCAATGTACACAATGACATCATCGATCAAATGACCATGCAACGAGATATCTTCAGGAAATGAAGATCCCCAGATCCCTGCATGGGCCGCTGAAATAGCTCCTAGGAATAGAAGCACAGCAAATCCTAAAAATTTAAAACAATCCAACATACACATCCTTTCTCACCATGAATCTTAATAGGTATAGCGGCTCTTACGATAATTACCATGCCGTGCTAGCGTTGCCTGCTCATCCATTACTTCTGAATCTTGAGCGGGAACGTCATAACAGGTCACAACAGGCATTCCTTTAAAATAAATCTTTGCTCTTTCAATCTGATGACGAGTCAATGGATTATCTCCAGATGGACGAATCGGGGTGTTTAATTGTATTTCATGGGGATTTAGAAAATAAGCCAACGTGCTTAACTCTTTTAAATGCTCAATATTGTCTTTCACCAACATCATTTGTAAGGCAAATTTTCCTTTATAACGCTCGCGAAAATTTCCCAACCCTTTAAGCAATTGGTCATAATCAATGCCGCAGACCCCATCAATGCAATTAAGCATGTCTTGATTCACCGCGTCTAATTTCGCTAACACAAAATCTGCTTCCATCAAATTATCCTGCACATCATCACGATGCAATAAAGATGAATTGGTAATGACCGCGATTTTTTCTTTACGGACTGATTTCACCGCACGGATCATGTCGCCTAGATTGGAAGCCAATGTAGGTTCTCCACGGCCAGAAAATGTAATATAGTCAATAAACATGGACGGAATTCGCTTAATCTCATTTAACAAATCTGAAACAGCAACATACTCTTGACGTTGATGGGTAAGATTCACCGTATTGCCTAGCTGGCAATAATTGCAATTCATATTACAGACTTTGCGTTGACTTGAGATCGGATCCACTCCCAATGATCGTCCTAAACGCCATGAATAAACTGGCCCATAAATATACTTAAACGGTGTTATCATGTTCGTCTCCTATTGTTTAACCATCATTGATAACGAGAATAAGAAACTCGCTACTACCAATAATCCCATCACCCACCTGTATTGATGCATCACAGGCACATAATATACCTTTCTCATACACCCTCCTTAATATAGTATAATCACATGCTGTTATACGTAATTAGAGCAAAAAAATAAATTATCTAACTAAATCAGCAATACTTGTCTTTTTTAAAAATGCATAATATGTCATTCGCACAACTTTCCATCGATCATGAACAGCGCATGGGGTAACATCGGAACACTTCTTCATACCTAAAGCGCATTCTGACCAAAAACTCACATTCTCAATAGGCTCAACAACTTCATAGAGTGATATATTTTTGGGATCACGTCCTAATCTAAATCCCCCACCTAAACCCTTTTGAGAAATAACCACTTTATGCGCACACAAAGACTGTAGCATTTTTCCAAGATAATTCTGTGGAGCACGAATCTTCTGGGCAATAGATTTTGTTCCTTCATATTGACCTTCAGGCAATCGTGCTAACTCAACTAATGCATTGATAACTTGTGTACTCGTTTTACTAATCATATTCGCATGTGATTATATTATTTTGATTAATTTTGTCAACCCCAATACTCTTTATTTTAATAACTTAATAACAAACCAAATGAAAATACCGGTTAACACAAGGTTTAACGCTAAACTTAATAGGGCCAAACTTGTAATATAACCACCAAAACCATATCCAATCCCAATTAATAATACCGCTGCCCCTACTTCTCCACGAGGAAACATCGCGATACTTAAGGCCAATCGTTCTTTCAATGGCACTTCCTTGCGGTAACAGAATAACGGGAAACATTTACCAATATTGGACAATACGGTAAGCGCCACCACATGGCCAATAGTTACACCCAAAGGAATATTGCCTAATGACACTTTCGGCAACGAAAGACCAACTAAGAAAATGAAGAAACCTTTAATAAATGTATCAAGCCAAGGTAATTTGGGCGTCGTATTATTCTGCTGGTGATGGCCTGGCATGTGTATCAAGCACCCTAACATAAAGGCGGGGACAAGGACTTCTAAATGCACATGGGTTGTTTGTTGAATAAAAAATAGGCCGCCCGCCAAACAAATCGCATACCCCAACATCGGGAGTTCACCAACGGGCCAAGGAATGGTATTTTGCCAACGAAATGAGGCGAACAAGAAAACAATAATGAATACAACGACCAAAATTGTCTCAAGATGAAATCCATTAATAATAATTTGAAGCGGTGTTAATAAAAGAATGGTCACTAAATCGTCTAGTACAGCAAGCGTACGTGCTTTCTTAAAGACCCATGTCGCACTTAAACCTGCAGCCATGAGCATCGCAAATAATACACCCGCTGATGTTGGCGCAGCGGCAAGACCAGAAAGTAATGCAGGCTGCCAGGAGCTATGGATAAATACAAAATAGTAGGCGCAACAGAACAACGCCGGCAATACGGCAGCTGTAAACGCCACAACAGCATCCCATCCATAACTACTTATTTTTCGTTTATCGACAGAGAACTCAAGACCCACTTCAATCATGATGTAGGCTAAACACGTCGAGGTAATCAAGCCAATGATTGCCTGATAACTAGAAAAATCAAATATTTGGCCTGCAAGCATGCCGACAATTAAGAGTACGGAAAAAATGATGACCATTTCTTATGCCTCGGTATCTAATTTTTTAATTCGCGCATCAGTGAATCACTATCAAGCGCTTTGGTATACATAGTTAACTCACCACTCGTTGTTCGTGGCCATTGATCCTTAGGTCTATCCGCGTAGATCTCAAGCCCATTGCCATCAGGATCGCGCAAATAAATCGCTTCACTTACCCCATGATCACTGGCCCCATCAATAGGCCAATTGTGATCTAAGAGACGTTGAACAGCGCGGGCTAGTTCTCGACGATTAGGCATTAAAATTGCGGCATGAAATAAACCTGTATGATGTAGAGGCGGTGCAGTGCCCCCTTTGCTCTCCCAGGTATTAAGGCCAATGTGATGATGATAACCACCGGCAGACAAGAATGCCGCACTTGACCCATAGCGTGTGATGACGCTAAACCCCAACACTTCCGTATAAAATGTAATGGATCGCTCAAGGTCAGACACTTTTAAATGCACGTGACCGATGGATGCCCCAGGATGAATAGGCTCAGGCATGTCTATTGTCTCACTTAATTTTCAAGCACAGCATTCATGGTAATTGTCGCATTCAATAAACGTGAAATCGGGCAACCGGCTTTGGCAGCCGCCGCGGCTTTGTCAAAAGCGGCTTGATCACTACCGGGGACTTTAGCTTTCACCTCTAACAAAACTTCCGTCACTGTCCATCCTTGGTCTAATTTATCCATCGTCACCGTCGCTGATGTAGCAATCTTTTCGGCTGTTAAACCGGCATTACCTAACTGGGCTGATAAAGCCATGGAAAAACAACCTGCATGAGCGGCTGCAATTAATTCTTCTGGATTTGTGCCTACCCCACTTTCAAAACGTGTCAAAAATGAATACTGCGTATTGGATAAAGCCCCACTTTCTGTTGAAATACTTCCCTTACCTGCTTTTAAATCACCATTCCATACGGCTGAGGCTTTACGTTTCATCCTAGTCTCCTTTGTTTACATCCATTATCTGCCGTGTATTTACGCATACACTAATATAATTTCTAACCTGTTGCATCGTAAATATTTTTACTAAGGTTTATATTAATTCCGCTGATTTAAAGACCACCTAAATAATCTTTTTTACCAAGTTCTACACCATTATGACGCAAAATAGCATACGCTATGGAAATATGAAAATATAAATTTGGTAAAACAAAGTTTAATAAATACGGTTGACCTTGGAATGCTAATTCTTGTCCACCCACTTTAAGTGTGATCTGACGTTGCTCACTGCCATCAATATCCTTGGCACTAAAATTCTTGATAAAATTAAGCGTTGTGGCGATGCGCGCTTGTAATTCGGCAAATGTTTTTTCTGTATCTGGGTAACTTGGGATTTCTGCGCCGGCTAAGCGGGCCGCTGCACCTTTGATCCCGTCGGTAGCAATCTGAATTTGGCGTGATAAGGGAAACATATCTGGCGCCAAACGCGCATTAATAAAAACTTCGGGATCAATTTTCTTAGCCAAGGCATGCGCCTCAGCCTTTTTTAAAATAGCTGATAAATTCGTGAGGTTACGGACAAAAACAGGGATTGAAGCTTGATACATGGATAATGACATAGCGTGCTCTCCTTTTAGTTAAGTTCGGTGTGCGTGATAATTTATTTCTTACTAAGCTTTCCCCACTTTAAATTTCTTACCCTTAATCTTAGTCGCATTTAAACACATCGTCGCATGCGCTATCTTTGAGGCCGCAATAGCGACATAGCTATTCACTTCAAGAATATGTATCTTACCAATTTCATCGGCCTTTAAACCTGCTTCTTTTGTCAATGCACCGACAATATCACCAGGACGTATATTGTCTTTGCGTCCTCCACTAATATAAAGTGTGGCCATGGTAGAAGCGAAGCTAACGGGTTTGGCATGAGGCAATTCATCAAGTCCCATGATTGGAAATTCTGTTTTTAAATACATCTCAATCGCTTTTAAAATGCCTTGCTCTTTTGGCCCATATAAATTGACAGCCAATCCTTCCTGCCCTGCCCGACCCGTACGGCCAATGCGATGAATATATAATTCTGGGTCCGACGGTAAATCATAGTTGATAATAAGGCTTACATCTTTGACATCCAAACCACGTGAGGCTAAATCAGTGGCCACTAAAATGCGGCAGGTTTTGTTATCAAACTTAATTAAGATTAACGTGCGATCTTGCTGCTCTAGATCCGAATGAATTTGCATGGTTTCAATTTTCTTGGTGCGTAACCACCCAGAAATCTTATTACATGTTTCTAGGCTATTGCAAAAGATAATGGATGATTCGGGACTGTACACATTTAAAATGCGTAATAATGCATCACTCTTCTCACCATCGATCTTAATAAATTCTTGTTTAATCGTGCTGGTTTGATGTTGGGAATCAATGGTCACCTGAGCAGCATCTTCTTGTAAACTTGCACTTAATGTTTTAATCCCATGAGGAAATGTTGCGGAGAATAACATGGTTTGACGTGTCACAGGTGTGTGCGCGGCAATGGCATTAATTTCTTCGACGGTGCCCATTTCAAGCAAACGGTCTGCTTCATCTAATACTAAAACCTTCAAACTTGAAACTAACAACACTCGCGTTTCCAATAATTTGGTAATACGCCCAGGAGTTCCAACGACAATATGCGCCCCTTGCCTTAAAGACTTGATCTTATGGCGCTCTTCAGAACCACCCGTCAATGTAATGACTTTGATATTGCTGGTAAAACGCGCTAAGCGACGCACTTCATTGGCCACTTGCTCAGCTAATTCACGTGTGGGCACCAATACCAGCGCTTGAGGCATGGGATCGGTTAAATCTAATTTGGTAAGAATACCCAAAGCAAAAGCAGCAGTCTTCCCACTACCAGTATTCGCTTGCCCGATAAAATCACGCTTGCTTAAAATAAATGGCAAGCCTTGCGCTTGAATAGGCGTCATTTCTAAATAGCCTAATGACGCCAAATTATCACAGATCGCCTTGCTTAAACCGACACTCTTAAAATCTTTAGATCTATCAACCACGAGGTCCTTCTTTCTTTACGCTAAACAACTATGGCTTTTAAATACAATTCATGGATAGCCTTTGTGTGTTAAATGGAATGAACGACATCATAACTTAACCAGCTCGTATGTACAACAAAACCCTTTTGCCGTCTGGCCAAAGGGTCTTATGCGTCATTCATCTTTATTAGAACATCATTACATATATCCTTCCTTACGTAACGTCTCAAGACCTCCTCCATCTTCTTGATCCTGAGCCCGCCCAGAACGTTCAGCAATATTTTTAAACTTTCCCTGCCTTAGTTCTGCAATAATATCTCCCACATTTTTTGCCTTTGAATAAACTGGAAATGTACAAGGCAAACAACCTAATGATCTAAACCTTTCTCCTTTACCTTTATCAAAATATAAATCAGTAATAGGTATTTGCTCTCGCTCGATATATTCCCATATGTTGAGCTCTGTCCAGTCTAATAATGGATGGACTCGAATATGTGTACCTGGTACAAAATCTGTTTTAAATTGATTCCACAGCTCGGGAGGTTGATCTCCAATTTCCCAATCATTATTCCGATCTCGTGGGGAAAAATATCTTTCTTTAGAACGGGACCCTTCTTCATCCGCACGAACCCCCACAATAACCCCTTGATATGGGTTGCGATCTTTATCTTCTTCATAGACTCCTGTTGCGTGATTCAACCTCCAACGAGGCCATTCTCCTGATAAAGTGCGTTTTAATGCTTCCGATTTTAAAGCCCTGCAGCAATCAATTCGACTTAATTTCCCGTCGGGGAAAGTCTGCTTGTCTTTAATCGCCTTAATATTCTGACCCACGATCATCATAATCTTGTACTTCTTGGCAAGATCATCCCGATAGGAAATCATTTCTGGAATTTCAAAACTTTCATCAATGTGAACCAATGGAAAGGGAACATGACCAAAGAACGCTTTGCGCGTTAACCACCATAATACCGTCGAGTCTTTGCCAATAGACCACAATAAGACTAAACTTTTAAATTCACGGTAGGCTTCACGTATAATGAAAACACTTTGCGCTTCTAAATGATCCAATTTATCCATATTAAGTCTCTTTAAAAAAATTTCAAAATTAGGGCGTAATACAACGGCAAACCAATGGCAATGTTCAAAGGGAACGTTACTCCCAAAGACATTGGTAAATAAATGCTTGGATTAGACTCTTTGAGTGATATACGCATAGCTGCTGGCACAGCAATATAAGATGCGCTAGCACATAGGACAGTAAATAAGAACGCATTACCTTTTGTAAAACCAAAAGCATGTGCAATTACAAGACCAAGGGCAGCATTTACCAGCGGAACAATGATTGCAAATGTCATTAACCATAATCCTGACTGCTTAAAATCATTTAAACGTTGTGCTGCAACAATTCCCATATCTAATAGAAATATAACCAGCGCACCTTTAAAAATATCATGTGTAAACGGCTTTAATGCCGTAGCCCCCTGCTCACCACACAACATCCCAATAATGAGACTACCAAAAATAAGAAAAACGGGCCCACTAAAGAATGCTTCGTGCAATATCGTCTTGAGGCTAACTGTATGATTCGATTTATCTAATGAGAAATACTTAGCTAGCAATATACCCATCACAATCGCAGGAGATTCCATGAGAGCCAAAGATGCCACCATGTGTCCACCAAATTCAACCCCATTATTCTTCAAGAAATCAGTGGCTGTGATAAAGGTAACTGCGCTTACGGATCCATAGGTAGCAGCAATGGCACCAGCATTCGAAGGCCCCATTCTTTTCTTTAAAATAAAGAATGTATAAATAGGTACCAGCGCTGATAAAGCAATGGATACTAATAAGGTTGTGGCGACCTCTTGACTAATTCCACTTTTAGATATTTCAACACCACCTTTAAACCCAATACACAAAAGCAAGTATAACGACAACATTTTTGGAATAGGATCGGGGATCTTTAAATCAGACTTGAAAACAATTGTCAACATACCCAGAAAAAAGAACAAAATAGGAGGGTTAAGAATATTTGATTTTATTAAGGCAATGTCCATGGGTGACTTCTCCTGACGGTTGATTTGAAATATTCATATTTAAAAAACGGTAGAATATAAAGCATCCCAAATCATTTGTAAAATAGATAATTCATATATATTTCATTTATATTTTCTATGTTATGGCGTCAACGTATTATCATTGAATTATAAAGAGCATTGAATTAGTATCATCAACATATGGGAAACGATACTATTGCTCTAGCGGCGCGCATCATTAATCAAGGCGGCTTAGTCGCCTTTCCTACTGAAACCGTGTACGGACTTGGCGCCAATGCACTTAACCAACTTGCCGTTGCTAAAATATTCGAAGCCAAGAAAAGACCCTTCTTCGATCCTTTAATTGTTCATATTGCCGATACACACAGCCTTAAAGACTTAACCGTAAACGTTTCACCTATGGCAACAAAACTCATTCAACATTTTTGGCCAGGTCCTTTAACTTTAATTTTTAAAAAGACCAACATTGTGCCAGATTTAGTGACAGCAGGCTTTGACACTGTTGCTATTCGAATACCAAAACATCCTCTTGCTCTTGAACTCATCAGAAAAGCCAATTGCCCAATTGCGGCGCCAAGCGCAAATCTTTTTGGCCATCTAAGCCCTACACAAGCAAGTCACGTTAAGAAATATTTAGGCGATTCTGTTGATATGATCTTGGATGGTGGAAAATGCTCTAAGGGATTAGAATCCACCATAATCGATACGACTCAAGATCCACCTCTTATTCTTCGACATGGTTCTTTACCCATTGAAGAACTACAGGCCGTTGTGCACACTGTTCAAATACAAGACTTAAAAGAAAGGCCCGTAACTCCAGGAAGTCTACCGACGCACTATGCCCCCCGAACAAAACTGGTGCTATTAAAAGAGCATGAACATTTTCCTATGCCAGAACCAGGGACGGGATATTTAACATACGGCGCCTTAGAACCAATGCTTAAAAATTGGAAAGATGTTAGATCACTATCTATGTCAGGAAATCTGGTGGAGGCTGCCGCAAACCTATTTAATTATCTTCACGAGCTTGACGACCTCAAACTCAACATCATTTATGTAAAACCCCTCCCCTTAACAGGGCTTGGATCTGCCATCATGGATCGATTAGTAAAGGCCGCAAACACCTTCAACAATGATAGAGATATCGGTCCACGTTAAATGTGTTGATCTTAGGATTATATTAGACATTTCTAAAGTAGATAATTATCATACTATCCATCTATTAAGACTATGATCCCATTTAACTACCACCACCTCTATTATTTCTATGTGATTGCCCATGAAGGCTCTATTGCCAAAGCCACTAAGGTATTACATCTAGCCCAACCTACGTTAAGCGCACAGCTTAAACAATTTGAACGTTTTTTAAAGACAGACCTATTCATTCGAGAAAATAAGCGATTAATTCTGACTGATGAGGGCCGGCAAGTATTATCTTACGCTAAGACTATATTTGATATTGGGCAGGAAATGAGAAGCAGAGTTGTTGATTTAACCCCAGAAGGAAGGATACGCATTCATATTGGCATTACCAATTTTGTGCCTAAGACAGTTGTTGATGTATTATTAGATTACCTCCTTAAGATAGAGCCCTCCGTCTATATTCATCTTAAAAAAGACAGCATGGATTCGCTCATTTCACAGCTTAATGACCATCATCTTGATTTTATCCTGACCGATACACCATTTGAAACAACCTTACCGGGATCAATCGATAATAAATTCATCGGCAAGATTCCAATTGCGTTTTGCGCGCATCCTAAATTAGCTAAGAAAATTAAGAAATTTCCTCAAGATCTCAATAATCAACCCATGCTCTTACCTGCCGCACCTCGTCAGGTGTCGTACGCACTTAAAGAATATTTTTACGAGAATAATATTAATCCACGATACGTGGGAGAAATAGAAGATCTTGAAACTGTTCGACGATTGGCTTTGCGTGGTTATGGGATTGCACCTATCAATATCCTTACGATTCAAGGAGCCCCATCGCAACAAAAACTCTGTATCTTAAATACGCACGCTCAATGCAGGATCTATGAAAGTATTTACATCATTACAAAAAAACGCAAGATGCCCCATCGCTTAGTCACTGCGGTATTACACTCATTCTTATTAGAGGACTATTTAATTCTTCCCAAACGTCGCTCATCACACCTTTAAGCGTCTTATTGTTCTTTCTTCCTAAGCAGCAAACGCGCTTTGTCTTTTTTACTCATCCTTAAACCTTTTACAGGCGCCTTCCCTTTAATCTCAGGTAATGAATCACCTGTTAATTCAAAACCTTTTACTGATTCACGCGGCAACCTTAAGCGCACTCTTTTTTCAATAAGTCTAAATTGGTGTTGATCTTCATGTCCAACAAATGTAACGGCCGTTCCAGTGGCCCCTGCCCGCGCCGTACGGCCCATCCGGTGGATATAATCTTCGGCCACTTGTGGAAGGTCGTAGTTAATAACGTGCATA
>CAYZPQ010000022.1:0-16246 GCA_964480185.1 uncultured Planctomycetales bacterium
TTTGTGCGACCATGTCTTTGGTAACGACGATAGGCGCTTTGCGGCCGAATAATTGGGCGGTTGTAATCACAATATCCGACGTCGAGCAAACTTTCGCCATGCCTTGACGTTGTTTTTCTAATTGTTCAGGAGTAAGCGCTTTGGCATAACCTTGAGCGGTTTGGCCTGTTTCGCCTAAATCAATTTCAACGAATTTAGCACCTAAGGATTGAACTTGTTCTTTAACAACAGGGCGAGTATCAAACGCTTCAACACGTGCGCCTAAACGTTTAGCGGTCGCAATTGCTTGTAAACCCGCAACACCAACCCCAATAATAAATACCTTTGCCGGAGAAATAGTCCCCGCAGGAGTCATAAGCATGGGGAATATTTTTGGCAAACGCTCAGCCGCTAACATCACCATCACATACCCAGCCAAGTTTGCCTGAGAACTTAAAGCATCCATTTTTTGCGCACGAGTGGAGCGAGGAATCATTTCCATCGAGACAGCGCTAATATTCTTTTGAGCTAAAGCATCAATCAATGGTTTTTCATTAAAAGGATCAAGAAAGCTAATATGCAAAGAACCGCTTTTTAATTGGCTAATTTCTTCAACAGGAGGTTTGCGTAAACGTACTAAAATATCAGACGTCGATAAAACTGTCGCGCGGGATTCAAGTGTTGCGCCAACTTTTTGATAATCGGCATCTTTAATACCAAGAGACGCACCAAAACCAGTTTCAAGGACGACTTGAGCGCCTTTTTTAACCAAACGATCAACTGAAGAGGGGATTAAAGCGATACGTTTTTCACCTGGGAATGTTTCTTTGACAGAACCAATAATCATAATAATCTTTCTTTTAAGTAATTAAGTTAGGACGCAAAACTTATCCTAATTTAACAAATGAGGCTTAAGAGTCAAGCATAAGTATTTTAATTCGTTTATCGTAGAATTTACTTGCGCATCTGTCGATTGGGCGTTAGGCTAAAATCTTTGGGGATTCCCACACACATATAAGAAAGGTCTATTATTCGTCTATGTTTAAAGACTTAAGTATTTTTGAATTGATCCACGCTGGTGGCGCCACCATTTATATTTTGATTTTATGTTCAGTTATTTCCGTCGGAGTTATCCTTGAACGTGCTATTTACTATCAACGCCGTGGCAAAGCCACCCGTATCGCTTTAATGGAAGCCATTCGCCACGAAATTTCCCGCAATCAATTATTAAATGCCATAGGTTTATGCCGCAAAACTGATTCTCCCTGTGCCCAAGTTGCTTTAGCGGGTTTAAATTTAAATGGCCATGATGAAAAACTCATCGCCAATGCCATGGAACGCGAAATCACCGTCGAAACAATCAAACTCGAGCGCTTTACCGGTATTCTTGGAACAATTGGTGGTACATCCGTGTATGTAGGTTTATTTGGTACAGTTATTGGGATTATGAAAGCCTTTAATGATATTGGTACCGGTGGTGGGGGAATGGATGCGGTTACGCATGGTATTTCCGAAGCACTAGTGTGTACGGCTGCAGGTTTATTAGTCGCTGTCCCAGCAGTTGTTGGGTATAACTATTTTACCCGTCGCATTGATAATTTTGTCATTGATATGGAATTAACAGCCTCGGAACTCGTTGATATTTTGTGTGTGACTAAAAAATGAAACGTGTGCGTCGCAATAAAATCATGGCTGAGATCAATATCGCCCCATTGACGGATGTGGTGTTTGTGTTATTGATCATTTTCATGGTCGCGACCCCGATGATCTTTCGCTCCAGTGTTAAAGTGGCATTGCCTCAAGTCTCAAATAATTCCCAACCCATTGAAACCAAAGACATCAATGTCTTTGTAACGAGCAATGGCGAGGTCATTTTAGATAATCAGAAATACAGCATTAAGCGCGATGAAGGGGTATTTCGTTTTAAAATCGAGCAAATGCTTAAGAGCTCCAAAGAAGCCGCCATCATTATTAACGGCGACCGTAACGTGAAGTATGATTATATCGTTCAGGTCGTTGATATTGCCTCAAAAGTAGGCATTAAACATTTAGTTTTAGCCACAGAATTTAAGAATTAAGAAAGGATATGTATGTCTCAATTAGGAACGCCCGAACGCCCATTACGTGTTGCTATTGTCGGTAGTGGTCCCAGTGGTTTTTACGCCGCGGATGAATTATTAAAACAAAGTTTAACTGTCAAAATTGACATGTTTGATAAATTGCCCGTACCTTTTGGTTTAGTCCGTTATGGTGTAGCACCTGATCATGGTAAAATCAAAAACGTCACTAAAGTGTTTGAAAAAACCGC
Source organism: uncultured Planctomycetales bacterium (assembly GCA_964480185.1). Taxonomy (GTDB): domain Bacteria; phylum Omnitrophota; class Gorgyraeia; order Zapsychrales; family Fredricksoniimonadaceae; genus CAYZPQ01. The sequence goes on from CAYZPQ010000022.1 coordinate 2,288, forward strand.
CAATGATCCTCGATTCACCTTCATGGGTAATGTCACGGTAGGTAAAAACATCAGCGTCTTTGAGTTAAAGAAATTTTATGATGCCATTATCTTTAGTTATGGCGCTGAATCTGATCGTCATTTAGGAATTGCCGGGGAAGATTTGGTTGGAAGCTATACCGCAACTGAATTTGTGGCGTGGTACAATGGTCATCCGGATTTTCAAGACCATCACTTTGATTTTTCTCATGAAGTTGCTGTTATTGTAGGTCAAGGGAATGTGGCCATGGATGTTGCGCGTATTTTATGTAAGACAACGGATGAATTAAAGAAAACCGATATCACGCAACACGCTTTAGAATTCTTAGCCGAAAGCAAAATCAAAGAAGTTCACGTGTACGGACGCCGCGGCCCAGTCCAAGCGTCATTCACACCCCCAGAAATTAAAGAAATGGGCGAGTTATCCGATACATACCCAATCGTTAACCCTTCCGATTTAGAATTAAACGAAGCAAGTCTAGCTGAATTAGAAGATACAACGCATGCCAGCCGCAAAAAGAATTACGAAATCCTCAAACACTTTACAACAATCGCACCAGAAAACCGCAAACGCAAATTCTTCATGCATTTTTACCGCAGCCCCATCGAAATTATCGGTAAAGGCCGCGTTCAACAAGCTCAATTTGAAATTAATAAATTAACCGGCACTGCTGGAAGCCAAAAAGTACGCGGCACCGGCCAATATGAGACCATTGATTGCGGAACTTTCTTTAGAAGTGTTGGTTATGTTGGAATTCCGATTAAAGGTTTACCATTTTCATCGCAAAGCGGTATTGTTCCAAACCAAGCCGGACGCATTCAAGACAGTGAAGCGATTTATAATGGCATGTATGTGGCAGGATGGATCAAAAGAGGGGCATCGGGTATCATTGGTACCAATAAACCTTGCTCGGAAGAGACAGTAAAGAGCTTAATTGAAGATTTGCAGCATTTAAATCCTTGCGAAACACCAAATACAGATGCTGTTTTAAAGTTTTTAAAAGATCGTGAAGTTAGAGTGGTCTCTTTTATCGATTGGAAGAAGATTGATGCTGCTGAAATTGAGCGCGGTACAGCATTAGGCAAACCCCGTGAGAAATTTGTGCGTGTTACAGGAATGTTATCGGTCATTTAATCATGCCTCAACTCGTCCCAAAACCCACCATCATCGAGGCTGCCGGCAATAAGCCCAAAATTATCCAAGAAATCATCGGTTGTGTGAATACCAAGACCCAAGAATTAAGCATTGCCCACATGAAAAGCCCAAGTGGATGGGGCGAACCCGGTCAAAGACCAGAATTTGATGAATATACCTATGTGATTAAGGGAGAATTAACGGTTAATAGTAAGCAAGGCGAGCTAAAAGTAGGAATTGGCCAAGCCATTATCACTAGAAAAGGCGAATGGGTGCAATATAGCACACCTCATCCTGAAGGCGCTGAGTATTTAGCTGTCTGTTTACCCGCTTTTACCCCTCAAACTGTGCACCGGGACTAAAATTTAGAAACAAAAGAAAATATTGGCACAAAAGGCCTAAATAGGGTATATTATCCTAATCTTACCCAAGATATAGAGCAAAGTCTCTATGGGGGAATTAAAGGAGGATGTATCCTATGACCGGTCCACATAATGAGGAATCGAATCAAAAAGGTACCCAAGAAGAAGAAATTACTTTCGCTTGGGACGAAACAAACGTCTTGTTGTAACCGTTTGGGCCCATAATTTGGCCCAAACCGTCATTATAATATCCGAGGCGAGCTTAGAATTTTCTAGGCTCGTCTTTTTTTATTGTTTTTTGCTTCCATCTGGGATGATGTGGGATTAAAATCTGTTGTTATGATAAAGATAGCTCCTTCCTCAATGCCGCCGTTGATATCTTCGCTACTCTTTTTAATTTTAGCGCTTTTCATATTATTGAAAAAGAAAATTAAGAATTCATTAATTTTTATTTTCTCATTAAATTGTTTTATCGTTTTTTGGTGGCAGTTTAGCTGGTTTTTGCTTTTTAATACCAAAGATGAGATTGTGGTATCGCTTTTAGCTAAGATCGGATATTCAGGGATTATTTTCATTCCTGTTACATTTCTTCATTTTACGCTAAGGTTTCTTGATATTGCGAGGTATCAACGTGCATTGATCTTGCAGTATACTGTGGCTTTTATTTTATTGATAAGCGTTTGGTTCTCGGATTTATTAATAAGTGGTTATTATCAATATCAATGGGGATATTATCCAAAAGCAGGCATATTTCACCCAATTTTTCTATCATATTTTTTGATAATGGATATAGCTTGCCTTCTGATTTTATATAAAAAAGGCTCTTCAATAAAATGGTTTGGTGATTTTGGTAACAGTATTAAGTATTTATTTATAGGTTTACTTATCTTTTCTTTGGCAGGAATTGATTTTATTTCAAACTATGGTTTTAGTCTTTATCCTATAGGTGTTTTATTTACATTTTTATATTTGTTTATCGAGGCATATGCAATTATTAAACATAGATTCATAGATATTAAAATAGTTGTGACCAGAATAAGTATCTTTACTTTTGTATATGCGTTGATTCTTGGAACAACTTATTGGCTTGGATTTCAATTGCTAGGTTTTGGGGTATGGATTATTCCGGTTTCATTGATGGCTGTATTAGCTACCGTTGGTCCATTTATTTATCTTTATTTACAGAAAAGAGCTGAGGACCGATTACTAGTTGAACAAAGACGCTATCAAGCCACATTAAGGCAAGCTTCTACGGGTATGGGGCGTATCAAAGATTTAAATAAATTATTAAATATGATTGCGTATGTTTTGATACGTTCTGTTCGTATTGATCATGCGGTTATTTATATAAAGAACTCTAGTGCAAAGAAATTTGTTATTGGGGCTATGAAGCGCCGTGTAGAGGGTGGAGAAGTTCCTCGCGAGATTCCGTATTTTTCATCAATGGAGTCCTATTTATTAAAACATAAAGAACCGATTATTCTTGAAGAAATGGAAAGGTTGGTATTAGAACAAGAAGATGCTCAATTACAAAGCGTACATGAGTTAATGATTTCTTTAGATGCTGCTGTTGTCTTTCCAATTTTTATTGGTACAGAAATTGCAGCATTGGTTGTAATGGGAAGAAAGGAAAATCGATTGCCGTATACTGAAGAAGATCTTGCTGTATTTTCAATTCTAGGTAATCAAGCTGCTCTAGCTATTGAAAATGCAAAGTTCAATGAGGATATGAAAATAACACAAGAGCAATTGTTCCAAGCCGAGAAAATGGCGACAATCGGGACAATGGCTGATGGCTTATCTCACCAAATTAATAATCGATTTCATGCTTTGGGTTTTATTGCAGGCGATGCTATAGATACAATTAATATGGCTCGAGTTGAAAATGATCATGAAAAACTAAAGAGTATGATTAATGATTTAGATAATTCTTTAAAACGTATTCAAGAAAATATCGTTCAAGGTGGGGAAATAGTCCAAGGACTATTAAAGTATACGCGTAAGGGGGATGCTGCTTTTACGGCTGTCGATATTGATGCTGTTTTAAAATCAGCAATTGAAATGACCCAATTTAAAATCAAGGCCCATGAACTAACAATTGTGCGGGAGTATGATTCGACTTTAATTCCTAAAGTGAGAGGAAATTTTACTCAGTTGCAAGAAGTGATGTTTAACATCATAGATAATGCTTATGATGCCATGATGCAACGTAAAAATGAATTTAATGAACCGAATTACCAACCAACTTTGTCAGTTGCTGTTATTGATGAAGGGGATACTGTTCAAATTATTTTTAAAGATAATGGTGTTGGAATTAAAGAAGCTGATTTTCAGAAGATATTCACACCTTTCTTTACCACAAAGCTATCCTCAAAAAAAGGTACCGGTCTAGGCTTATATGTTATTAGAAAGATTATTGAAGATAACCATTCTGGACGAGTAGAATGTTCATCTCTTTTTATGCAGGGAGCGCAAATGAAGATATTCTTACCCAAAGCATCTGCGTAATTTTCCAACCATTGCTTGAAACTTCACAGCTTAGAGGTAAACTAAAATAAAAGAGGAAGTCTAAGCTATGTCCAAGCTATTAATTGTTGATGATGAAGTTGATATCAGAGAGTTCGCAAAGAATTTCTTCCAGAAACGTGGAATTGAAGTTCTTACAGCGACGGGAGGATCACAAGCTGTTGAAATTATTATTTCACATCAGCCAGATCTTGTTTTATTAGATGTGCGTATGGAAGAAATGACTGGCGTAGAAGCGTTGCGTCAAATCCGTAAGATCAATCTTGATCTGAAGATTATCATGGTGTCGGGCGTCGAGGATGAATACATTATCGAAGAAGCAAAGGCTTTAGGAATTACAAAGTATATTCATAAGCCATTAATATTAGAAGAGCTTGAGAAAATTGTCTTAGCACAATTAAAAAACCCTAATTATGCCGCCAATTAAAATTGATTATAAAAAAGAGCTTGAGTTAGCTTCCAAGGGTATGATCTTAATTCATGATCCGAAGTTGCTTATTAAAATGATTGTACGCGCTATTGTCCAACGCGTAAATCTAGCTCATGCTGGCATGATTCTCTTTGATCCGAATCGAGATGCATATGTTTTATCAATCTCTCGAGGAAAAAGAGGGCAAAGGCTTCCTGAGAATTTTTTAAGATTTGATCGTAATCATCCAATTATTAAGCTATTCGTTGAGAGGCAATATAACTATTTATTTGAAAATCGTAACGCTATTCTTAGTGACGATATTAATAAATTGTTATGGAAAGAAAGTGTTATTACAGGAAGCTCTGGTACAAAAACTTTATTGCATGGTGTTAGCGAAGAAATGCCTAGGCTTAATTCTGTAGCATGTGTACCTGCTTATTATCAACACAAACTTTTAGCAGTGCTTTTATTAGGTGAGAAAGACGATGGGGAGAAATTTGATCAAGATGAATTGGATTTCTTCTCGGCATTAGCTTCAGATGTAGCAATGGCTATTCGGAATGCCGAGCTCTTTGAAGATTTAAAAGCCCAAGCTGAGCATAACCGTAATCTTTTTATCCAAACAACAATCGCTCTTGGTTCTGCTATCGAAGTTAAAGATGCCTATACACATGGGCATACTGAGCGTGTAACTAAATATGCTTTAGCAATTGCGCGTCAAATGGAAGTATTAAATCCAGATGAATTTCCTAATAAATTCATGGAAAATCTTCACATTGCTGGCTTGTTGCATGATATTGGTAAGATTGGTGTTCCTGAATCAATATTAACGAAACAGGATAAGCTTACAGTCGAAGAATATGAAATTATGAAGACTCATACAACAAGAGGTGCTGAAATTTTGGCACCTTTAAGTAGCTTTGTTGAAATTATCGACGGAGTTAAATACCATCATGAACGCTATGATGGCAAAGGTTATCCGGAAGCTTTGGTAGGAGATTCCATTCCACTTATTGCAGCAATACTTGCTGTGGCAGATACATTCGATGCTATGACTACAGATAGGCCTTACCGAAAAGGTTTGTCAAAATTAGAAGCTGTCGCCGAGATTGAGCGCAATATCAAAAAGCAATTCCATCCAAAACCTGCATTAGCTATGATTCAATTGTTTGAGAAGGGTGAGATTTAATCGGGTAGTTCGATAATAAATCTAGTTCCTTTATTAATTTCACTTTCGATGTAAATCTTCCCGCCGTGGTTCTTGATTATTTCATGTGTAATCGATAATCCTAATCCTGTTCCGTGATCTTTTTTGCTAAAGAAAGGGTCAAATATATAGGGAATATCGTTGGGATGTATTCCAAGTCCTGTGTCTGAAATAGATATGGTTGTCTGTTTCTTTATATGATGTCGATGTGTTTTGATGGTGAGTTTACCGCCAATGGGCATAGCTTCGATAGCATTCATCAGAATATTAAGCAGAGCCTGGCGCATTTGTTTATGGTCGATTGATAATTCTATATCAAAGGGGATTTCAAACATACGCGCTACTTTTATGTGATTTTTAATAACTTCATTGTTAAGAATATCCAATGTTGAATTGATGAGTTCGTGGATTCGAACTGGTTTAAGGATGGGTGGGCTAGGTTTGGCAAAATCAAGCATTTCATGTAAGAGGGCATCAATTCTGTCTACTTCACGGATGATTATTTTTGAGAATTTAATTAAAAATTCTTTATCATCTAATTTATTTGGTAAATGTTCAGCGAACGTTTTTAAGGGGGTGAGTGGGTTTTTTATTTCGTGGGCAATACCGCTGGCGAGAATGGCGATGGATTTGAATTTTTCTGATTGAATTATTTCTTGCCGCAGGAGTTGATTTTCTAAGTAAATCTGATCGTATTTCTTATTAGGAAATAAATTCTTGAGTAAACTTTTGATTTTAGGAATGATCATTGTTTAGGTAGGTTTTTAACAATAGTGTCGAGTATTTCTTGGGTTTTGAAAGGTTTAACAATATAACCTGAGGCGCCAAACCGAGCGGCTTCACTGGCTGTCTCTGTGCTTTTGTATCCCGTAATCATGATAACGCTGATTTCTTTGTATTTATCTTTAACCTCGTTTAGTAGTTCTAATCCATTCATTTGAGGGAGGTTAATATCAAAGAGTGCTAGTTTGATTGTTGGGTCTTTGGCTAGAATTTGTAATGCGCCAAGAGAGCTTTCAACAATAACGAGAGGATAATAATCTCCTAAAATAAGTTTAAGAGATTCGCGTACGCCTTCTTCGTCATCACAAATGAGTATTTTGTTTTTAGTTATCATATTATCCTTACAGGCTGGAAGGGGTTGTTATACATATAATGCTGATAGTGTCTTTGCTTGGATTGTTAAATTGATGTGGTGAAGAAGCTTCAAAATAAATGCTCGTGCCTTTCTTAATGATGTAGGTTTTTTTGTTGAGAATAACTTCATAGTTACCTTTGAGTGCATAAGCAAATCGTTCCGTGCCATGCTTGTATTGCTCAATCTGTGTCTTTGATTTAGGTTTTATATGGATTAATGTCGGCATCATTTTCTTTTTAAGGATATCCTTGGTAAGCCATTCCACGCGCGAAGAATCATTGTGAGAGAATATTTCAATGGGTTCGCTTTGAACTGGGTCTTTTGATGTTTTCTGAGAAACATCGCGGTATAATTCTGTAACATCAATGCCTAGGACTTTGGCAATGTTAATGTGAGATTCCAGCGTTCCTACCATTTTCTTATTTTCAATTCGACTTAATGTTGCAACTTGAACGCCGCTATCCTCTGATAGTTTCATTAAAGAAATTTTTTGATCTTTACGAATTTTTTTGATTTTATCACCAATATACATAGGGGGCCTTTCTTAATGTATGATGTATTAGGGTAACATAGTTTGACTAAAAAGCAAAATATTTTTATTTATTTGTTTAATTATAAAAATATTTATTTGACAAATAATCAAATTATGGTACAGTGTTGCAAAAAGATGGAGGTGAATCATGTTAGATCAGTTAGATTTACGTGTACTAAAAATTCATCATTTAGCAGAAGGGCGTATAAAAGCATTTGTCGATTTGGTTGTTAATGAAGGGATTGTTATCAAAGGCATGCGAGTTGTTTCATCGCCAAAAGGCGGAATATTTGTTTCAATGCCTCAGGAGTTAGGAAAGAATAGCCGCTGGTATGAAAGGGTTAAATGTTTAAAGCCAGAAGTTCGTGAGCAAATTAATCACGTTGTTTTAGAAGCCTATGAGAGTAGTTTGAAGTATTCAGTATAAGCAACAACAATTCGGAGCGTCCTGATCTTAATGGGTGATTTAGTGTCAGCCGGCTGGTGCTAAGTCCGGGGGACCATTACAAAGATCCTGCCAAGCTATTATCCTGCCGGGCGCTTCCGATTATTCCACTATTCAATCATGTTACGACATAGTCTTATTACACTTGGAGTGTATGTACATCTTCTTGCTACAGTGTATGCAGAAATTAATGACCCTCAACATCATGAGAGTTTGTTTATATTAGCGTCCAAGGCTGATTTATCATGCATGCAAATGAAAGTAGGGGTATGTCCAACACCTAAACCTCCCTATGTTGGTGTTTATTTACAATATTGGGAGCCTAGTTTGTTTATTGAAACGGTAAATAAACCCGGTGATTATGTTATTAGAGAGGCAGGAGTTTTGTTGAATAATGCTTTATCAACAGTCGCAGAAAATTCAGTTCATCTTTTTACAGATAATAAAGACTTCAAAGTGACGAGCTCATCATCAGAGCAGTCTTTAACAGGAAGTTCATTACAGTTTAATGATATTCATATTTATGACTTTCCTTTGAAAATGTTTACAGAAACAGCCCTTTGCCCTTCTGAAGGGTTGGGCAGTTTTGGGTTAAAATATATGTCAGAAGTGGACGTTTTATCGTGGCGTAAAGGTGGAATTGATTTGCCATTGACAATTCATGTTGGCGTATGGGGGCCATTAAATCCGCGTACCGGTTATAGTATTAATTTTAGTCCATTGGTGCATTCTGCTTTAACATCAATACGTGCCATAAGCGTTGCATCTGATCCTACATCAAATCATATCGTCACCAGTCGATTGAATTTTGGCCCTGATTTAACCAGAGATAAAATACAAATGTGTTTTCCATATAAAACATCCTGTACACCATTGGGAGCGAATTTAAGTTTTTGGGATAGTTATCAAAGTCAAAGTGGACAATATGTTTGGGTGTATTGGCGTTACCGTGAGTGTTGTCGTGCGGCAACGTAGGAATAATATATGATCGGCGCACAGCAAGTCATCATAATTTTACTCTTGTTTGTTAGTTCTCAGAAGGCAGATTCTAATCAATATGATTTGGCACGTATCGATTATTTTGAATCAGATGCGCGCAAGCCAAAAGAACCCAAAAGTAACCTACTTGATTTTACTAGCCCAACCATTCCCATACCTTTAGTAAGGTTATTAGAAGAACCCAATGAAATAAATGCTAAAGCTTATTTACGCTGGAATGATTTAAAACAACAGCGCATTGAACATGTCCAGTTATTGCTTGAGAAAGTCATGCATGAGACTAAAAATTAATGTGCTTATTCTATTAATTTTTATTATTGTCCAAGGAGGGGTCCTTCAAGCAGATATTTTTGATGCAACAGATCAAGGCAAAGTGCTTGAAAATGCTGTTAATAATGATTCAGGATTAACCTATAACCGTTTTGCACCTTATATAGGAGTTTATCGGCATAATATCGATTATAAGCAGGGAGGAAAGTTTCGTGAATCATCAATTTCTCCAGGATTAAAACAATTTGATATTAAGAAGTCTTTAATCGGCGTGCTTGATAATCCAGAGCTTAATCGACTAGAAATAAACGATGCTTTAAGGAAAATCCAATCAAGCCCACTAATGACGTTGCAATATACATCACCAGCCCAAATGGATCTCTACAAGTTTGTCATTACTAATGCCAACTTGCGCTTATTGCTACGTTATTTGCAATATCAAGATCTAGAAGATAGTCTTAAAGATCCTCTTATTATGTTACGTAAACAAGCAGAAATGGACTGTTTGCGTCGATCGGGAGAAAGAAATATTGATCAGGCTTTTATGAAGTGTTTGAATTTCAATAATCAACCGGCATTAGCTACGTTAAATGATATTAATGACGGTAGTGGGTATATGCGCAATCAAGTTGATATTATTGAAGCTTTGATTAATCGAATTATGAAGAAGTCGGAAGATTGGCAAGAAGTAAAAGATTTAGTTCCACGGTATTTAGTTTCTCCTAACGAGATGAGCTATGTGGTTCCGCAACTGTCGATCAATCAGTTCTTTAATCAAGAAAAAATGCGTATTCAAGTTCAGATTGAACAATTAATTAAGAAGATTGAGGTTAATCAAGAAATTGATAAAGAGAAATTGAAATCTATTAGTTCAAGTGCTATTCCTATCACAGAGAAATTGATTAGGCAGTATCAGTTGCTCAATACCGATGATCGTATCATAGCTTTAGTCAAGTTAGCAAGTCGCCAGGCGTATGTAAAAACCATATCAATCTATCAAAAAATTCAAGATAGCTTGATGATGGTCTTACGTCATCCACAAATTGAAGCAGGATTAAAAATTTATGTTCAATTAGCTTTGGATGAAATTAAAGTGACAGTGACAAGTTTTGAACAAGGTCAGAATCAACTTTATCAAACACAGGCACACATGGCGCGATTACTTGATCAACTTGATGAAGAACGCTTAAAGCGTATTGCCTACTATAATCAGTCGGAAAAATTGTATGAATAATCGTTCGTTTGGTTCATGGGGAGAAGAGCAAGCGGTTCGCTATTTATTGAAACAGGGTTATGAAATAATCGAAATGAATTTCAGAAATATGTTGGGAGAAATTGATATTATTGCGAAGAATAAAGATGTTTTATGTTTTATAGAGGTCAAAACCAGGATGAGTCTTAATAAGGGGCTGCCTGTTGATAGTATTACCTACTACAAGCAACGTAAAATAAGGCAATTGGCATTAAGTTATTTGAAATATCGCTATCAGCGCATTGACATCAAAGTACGATTTGATGTCGTCTCAATTTATCAACGCTCAGGACAAGAGGCAGAAATTAAACTCATTCGTAATGCTTTTTAACCCTCAATCACACAATCCGCAACCAGCGTCTTAGTCATCAAATCCGCAGTCACAGAATTTTCTTTGAAGTGTGCAATGATCGCAGCTTGGCCAACACGGCGGTTGAAGTAGCCTAGCTCTTCATTGGGTTTTTTATTGGCTTGCCAGAATTTAATCAGCACGTCAATAACTTGGGCTACGCGTTCGCGGGGGATGGATTTTAAATAGATGCTGTCTCCGTCTTCGGACAAGAGAGGAAGGCCTTGGTTTTTACCGTCTTCGGTTCCCATTAATTTCATTTGGTAACGGTTAAATCCTGAACCAACTAAACCAATGGTTTTGGTGGCAGGGCGGAAGCATTGGCGTTCGCAGCCGGTTATACCGATAGACTCGGTTAAATCACCCCAGCCTAAGGCTTCTAATTCATCAATCAAAAATGGTTCAAACTTTTCAGAATCCGTATACGTTAAACGGCATGTATCACGCCCAACGCACGCCCCAGAACGTAAACGTAAATTGGAATATTCTTTGCCATTACGTTTGCCATAGCCAAATGATTTTAAATCATTCTCGAATTCTTGTTTTTGATTCTCTTTAAGATTACAAAAGAGGGCATCTTGATTAGGTGTGATGATAAATTCCACATCATACTTATTCATGATGAAATGCACCATCTCCATTAATTTACCATTAGGGCTATTGTCAATTAAGCGGCCGTTTTCAATAAAGGCGCCATAGGTCCATAAGCCATTGGATGGTTGTTTAATCCAACCGTGGTGCATATGGCGGCTGCCGATATCAAGATTAGCAATGGGTTGTTCTAATTTAAAACCAATTAATTGTTCCACTTGATCGCGGTACCAATCAATACCGAGTTTCTTGACGACGAATTTGATACGGGCATAGATGCGGTTTTCCCGATCGCCCCATTGTTGATGGACTTTCACCACAGCATCCATTACTTTTAAAAGATTTTTCTCATCGACTTGGCATAAGGGCTTGCCTAAACAGGCGAGGGATGGTTTTCCATTACGCTCACCTTGGCCACCACCGATGTAGATTTGGAATTTATTGACCTTGCCATTGTTGATGATAGGGATAATGCCCATGTCATCGGTTAAGACTTCGGCGCAATTGTCGACGACTAATTTACCAGAAGCATCTTCAATGACAGCGGCAAAACCGATTTTAAACTTACGGTTTAAGAGTTTAGCGCCATAATTAAATGATTCACCGGGTTTACGGATTTTAGTTGGATCAATTTCCCAGACGGAAATAAATGGTTCGATCGGCAGTTGAAAATAAGTCCCAGCTTTTTGGGCCAATTCATTGGCATTTAACACCGTTGAAAAACGTGAGACAGGGCAGGCCATCACATTACGGGTATTATCCCCGCAGCCGTTTAAGGTATTCAGGCCAGATTCGGCTAATGTTTTAATGACCGTCAAGGCATGTTGTTTACGGATCCAATGGAATTGAATGTTTTGGCGATTGGTTAAACGCACAGATGGAATGCCATCAGGATCTTTGCAATATTTGGTTGCTAAATCATGGACGACATTGTATTGCTCACGCGTCAAAGGACCGCCACCAGGAATGGAAATGCGCATCATGTAAATCCATTCTTTGGCTTCGGTTGATTCTTTGGCACGGTTAAATTCGAGGTAAATACCGTGTGATTTGGCCAACGCTTCTGATTCCCATGGGATATCATCACGAGATGGATCAGCAAAATCTTGTTTAACATTACCGGCGATTGAGCCAGCAGCAATTTTATTGAGTTCTTCCTTACAGAGTTTGTCTGCAGGGGTGTTAAATGTCGGGTCAAATGGTTTACGTTTCATAATGTCTTTCGTAAAATGAGGTGTTAATTGAAGCCTTTATTTTATCCTAGTCGGGGGGAAAGTCAAATTAAATAAGACGAGAATCGTGAAGATTTCATTTAACAGATAAGGGTTTTATGTTACAGTAAAACGCTTCAGTACTATTAACCATAAGGGTAGTTAAAATCACATGAAAAACGTATTTACCCATCTGCGTACCTTTATTTTCCGCGGTCTTCTCGCCATCATCCCTTTATTGCTTTGTACCACGGCCATTTGGTTGTTGTACATCTTAATTGACAAAAAAGTCATGATCCTTTTAGACAAGGTCGTTGATATTCGCCAAATTCCGGGTTTAGGGATTTTGCTCGTACTTGTCTTTTTGTATTTATTGGGGTTAATTGTTAGTAATGTGGCTGGGCGTCAGATTTTTCATTTTATTGAGGGAGTTTCCGATCGAATTCCGTTGATTAAGGCGATTTATAATATTGGCAAACAATTATCCGAGAGTTTGTCGGTGACGGATTCGAATAAAAAGGCTTTTCAGCGGGCTGTATTGATTGATTGTTTTAATGGTAAGGGTGGTGGGTCTTTAGGTTTTGTGACGGGTACTGTGATTAATGAGCAGACAGGCGAAGAGTTATTGAAAGTCTTTGTGCCAACAGTGCCAAATCCGACGACAGGTTTTGTATTTATCGTTCACCCAAGTCAGACCATTGATCCCGGTTGGACGGTTGAAGAAGCAGTTAAGATGATTTTATCGGCGGGGATTATTTCGCCTTTGACATTAAAGAAGGGTTCGTAATGCGTTTATTAAGTTGGAATGTGAATGGTATTCGTGCCATTGAGAAAAAAGGTTTTTTTGAATGGATGGCCAAGGAAAATCCTGATGTATTGTGCTTACAGGAAACCAAAGCCCATCCTGATCAACTCTCCGAGAAATTTCTAAAGTCCCATGGGTATCATGCATATTGGGCGTCCGCCGAGAAAAAGGGATATAGTGGGGTTGCGATCTTTTCAAAGAAAGAACCGAAATCTGTTACTTTAGGCTTAGGCGTTCCTGAATTTGATAGTGAAGGTCGCACCTTGATTGCTGATTTTGGGGATTTTCTTCTGTTTAATATTTATTATCCAAATGGTGGTGCAGGTAATAAACGTGTTCCTTTTAAAATGCGTTTTTATGATGCGTTTCATAAAAAGGTTAATGCGTTGCGCAAGACTGGTAAATCATTGATTATTACCGGGGACGTTAATACAGCTCACGAGGAAATTGATTTAAGTCGTCCTAAGGAAAATCAAAAGAATACGGGGTTTCTTCCCGAGGAGCGTGAGTGGGTGACAAAGTTCTTAGCGTCGGGTTATGTGGATACATTCCGCCATTTTAATAAGGACGGCGGACATTATTCATGGTGGGATTATAAAACAGGGGCGCGTGCAAGGAATGTGGGCTGGCGCATTGATTATTTTTTTGTCTCAGATGATTTATTACCACGTTTAAAGAAAGCATTTATTTTGCCAGATGTGATGGGA
>CAYZPQ010000022.1:16256-18462 GCA_964480185.1 uncultured Planctomycetales bacterium
TGGCGCATCGATTATTTCTGCATATCCAAATCTTTAAGGCCGCGCCTGAAGAAAGCTTTTATCCTTCCCGAGATCATGGGCTCCGACCATTGTCCCGTCGGTATTGAAATTAAATAAAAGGAGAATATCTATGAATTATGTATTAATTGCGCTTTTAGGGATTGTTTTAACGGGATGTTGCGGTGCTAAAAGTTCCATGTGTGGTATGCATGAGAAAAAAGCAGCAGTTGCCGCGGAAGTTGCACCATTAAAGGTGACCGTCCCCATTATTGCGACATTGCCGGACAGTAAAGTGGCGGGTGAAGTATTGCTCGTCGAAGAAAAGGGTGGGGTTTCGGTGTCGGCGAATGTGACGAATGTCACGCCTGGGATGCATGGGTTTCATTTTCATGAAAATGGGAGCTGTGCTGAGGAAGGTAAGGCCGCCGGATCACACTTTAATCCAGACGCTGTATCACATGGCATGTTAACTCATGATGGTTTTGAAAAAGCTCATGCGGGTGATATGGGAAACATTGAAGTTGGCGAGAATGGCCAAGGTCAATTGACTGAATTCTTACCTGGTTTGTCGTTAAAAGAAGGTAAATATGCTTTAGTCGGACGTGCCATTGTCTTACATGAAAAAGCCGATGATTTTTCTCAACCAACTGGAAATGCGGGTGGACGTATTGGCTGTGGTGTTATCACAGTTGAATAATTATGAATAGCCAAGATTCTCTTTTAATTGTTGTTGATGTGCAAGGTAAGCTCGCCATGATGATGCATGAGGCTACTCGTGTTCATCAATCGATTATTAAGACGATTGAAATAGCCAAGGTTTTTTCCTTACCGATTCTTTGGACAGAGCAAGCTCCTGATAAAATTGGTGTGACTATTCCAGAAATAGCCTCACGGCTATCTGATCAAAAGCCCATCGTTAAACAATCATTTAGTTGCTATGGTGCTCCTGAGTTTGTGAGTCAATTAAATCAAATTCGTCGTCGACATGCCATTGTTGTTGGTATTGAATCCCATGTATGCTTGTATCAAACCGTGCGTGATTTATTAAAGCATGGGTATAAGGTTGATGTTGTTTCTGATGCCATTGGCGCGCGTGATGCGTTTAATCATCAAGTGGGTTTAGATCGCATGAAAGAAGAAGGGGCAGCGATCACGTCGATTGAAATGCTTATTTGTGATTTACTTATTAGTGCGGCAAACCCAAAATTTAAGCAAGTGATGTCTATCTTTAAACGTTAGAGGACGAACAATGGATCAATTTAAATCCGAAGTCGATGACCTGTTTCAAGAAACCCGCGTTTTTCAAGCTCCTACACTTTTTCAATCCCGTGCTAATATTTCTGATAAAACTTTATATGATCTCGCCGCCAAAGACCGCATTGCCTTTTGGGAGCAATGTGCCAAGAAATTAGATTGGTTTGAGCCATGGCATGATGCCTTGGTATGGGATAAGCCTTTTGCGAAGTGGTTTGTCGGCGGAAAAATCAATGCCTCCTATAATTGCCTTGATCGTCATATAAAAAATAATTTAGGTAAGCGTATTGCGTTTTATTGGGAAGGCGAGAATGGCGAAGAAAAAGCATTAACTTACGAAGATGTGTATTTGCAGGTTAATTTACTCGCCAATGCGATGAAAGATTTACATGTCGGTAAGGGTGATCGTGTGGCAATTTATATGCCCATGGTGCCTGAAGCGATTTATGCCATGCTGGCGTGCGCGCGTATTGGTGCTGCGCATACCGTTATTTTTGGTGGGTTTTCGGCTGATGCTTTAAAAGAACGCATTAATGATGCCAGTGCTCAATTATTAATCACCGCGGATGGCGGTTATCGACGGGGAAGTGTAGTGCCTTTAAAAGAAACAGCTGATGCTGCAGTAAGCCAGTGTCCTTCGATTCGCGATGTGATTGTGGTCAATCGTTTAGGTAAAGAAGTCGCGATGCAAGAAGGCCGTGACCATTGGTATCATGATGTCATTAAAAATCAAAAGTCTTACTGCGAACCAGAATCCATGGACGCGGAAGATTTATTATTTATTTTATACACGTCGGGAACAACCGGTAAGCCTAAAGGGATTATGCATACAACCGGCGGGTATATGACGGGAGTTGCAAATACCACGGATTGGGTATTTGATTTAAAAGATAATGATGTGTTTTGGTGTACCGCTGATGTGGGCTGGGTCACCGGACATAGTTATATTGTT